>NZ_CP177163.1:2707500-3060792 GCF_046736075.1 Stenotrophomonas sp. LGBM10 | reverse complement strand
CGCGCAGGTCGGTCATGCTCATCGCGTACATCGCGTTGGCGGTGGTGGCCCGGTCGCTGTCGCGCCCCCATTGCTGCAGCGTGGACAGGTGCCGGGGCGAGCGGGTCATGCTGGCCAGGAAGCGATCGGTGTTGGCGCGGTACGGCGCTTCCTCCATCGCCAGCAGGGTGCTGCGTTCCTGTGCGGCGGCCGCCTTGCGCAGCGCGGGGGTGGCGCCCGGGTCACGGATGGCGTCGAGGTAGGGCAAGGCATCGACGATCACCAGGGGCCCGACGCGGTCCGGTGCGGCGATGGCCATCTGCAGGGCCAGCACACCGCCCAGGCTGTGTCCGATCACGGCCGGGTGGTCGAGCTGGCGCGCGTCGGCATAGGCCAGCAGCCGGTCGCGCATCGCCACGAGGAAATCATCGCTGGCCACTGCCGGTGCCCCGGCAAAGCCCGGCAGCTGCACCAGATGGCATTGCACCTGCGGCTGCAGCGCGGTGCAGGTGTCGCGCCAGGCATCGGCACCGCTGTTGAGGCCGGGGATCATCAGCACCGGGCGGCCGCTGCCGATCACCTCGACCTGCAGATCCTGGAAACGGTCGGGTGCCGCGTGGGCCGGGCTGACCAGTGCGGCCCACGCCGTCAGCGCAAGGGCGGCCAACGGAGCGAGAGAGCGGATGTAGCGATGGTGGTCGATCGGCATGACAGGCTCCTGCAGGGTGAGCACAGAGCGTGGCGCGGATCGACCCGGGCGGGGCAACGCCATGAGCAGCGGCCGCAGACAGCCGGTGAGCGGTCCAGACGGCAGGATGACCCGGCGCGCCTCAGCGTTCCGGTGCGCCCAGGATCGCCTGCAAGGCGCCCGGGAGCGACGGGTACTGGAAGGCGAAGCCCTCGGCCAGGGCGTGCACCGGCTGCACGTTCTGCCCGGTCAGCAGCAGCCCGGCCATCTCGCCGAAGGCCAGCCGGAGCACGAACGCCGGGGTGGCCAGCCGCGCGGGGCGCTGCAGGACATCGCCCAGCGTGGTGGCGAAGGTGCGGTTGGTGACCGTGCCCGGCGCCGTACCGTTGTAGGCACCCCGTGCCTGCCCGTTGGCAAGCAGCCACAGGATCATGCCGACCAGGTCCTCGCGATGGATCCAGCTCATCCACTGCCGGCCATCGCCCATCGGGCCGCCGAGCCCCATGCGGAACGGCGGCAGCATTTTCAGCAGCGCCCCGCCCTCGCGTTCGAGCACGATGCCGGTCCGCAGCACGCAGGTGCGCACCCCCAGATCCTCGGCCTTCAGCGCCTCGGCTTCCCATTGCCGGCACAGCATCGCCGCGAAGTCGTGGCCCGGCGCGGCGGTTTCGTCCAGCGGCGTGCTGTCGCGCGGGCCATACCAGCCGATCGCCGACCCCGACACCAGCACCTGCGGCCGTTCCGGCAGCGTGGCCATCCAGGCCAGCAGCGCCTGCGTGGTGCCGATCCGGGAGTCGCGCAGCGTCTGCTTGCGCGCATCGCTCCAGCGCCCGTCCATCAGCGGCTCACCGGCCAGGTTGACCACCGCCTGGACCGGGCCGACCTCGGCCAGCGTGGCGACGGTGTGGATGCCCGGCTGCGGGGTCCGGCCGGGCCGGCGGGTGAGCACGATGGGGGTGTGCCCGGCCGCCAGCAGCCGCGCGCACAGGCGGCGGCCGATGAAGCCGGTGCCACCGGTGACGAGAATCTGCATGGCGGGTGCTCCTGGAGGCAGGCACGCACTGTACGCCGGACCACGTGCAGGGGGTATGCGATTCACTTCACTTTCATCGCGATGAAGAGATATGATTGAATCACACCCGCCGCCGCGCCCGCCCCATGACCGCCATCAGCTTCGAGTTCTACCCGCCCAAGACCGACGAGCAGCGCGCCCAGCTCGACCGCACCGCGAGCAAGCTGAAGGCGTTCGCACCGGAGTACGTGTCGTGTACGTTCGGTGCCGGCGGCTCGACCCTCAGCTACACCTCCGAGACCGTGCGCCACCTCAACCAGCACCACGGCTTCGAGGCGGCACCGCACCTGTCCTGCGTGGGCGGCAGCCGCGAGGAGATCCGCGAACTGCTCAAGCTGTACCGCGCCATCGGCTGCCGGCGCATCGTCGCGCTGCGCGGCGACCTGCCCTCGGGCATGGGCCACCCTGGCGACCTGCGCTACGCCGCCGAGCTGATCAGCTTCATCCGCGCCGAACACGGCGACGCGTTCCGCATCGAGGTGGGCGCCTACCCGGAAACGCATCCGCAGGCCAACGACGCGCTGCTGGACCTGAAACACTTCAAGGCCAAGATCGATGCCGGCGCGGATGCAGCGATCACCCAGTACTTCTTCAACGCCGATGCCTACTTCCACTTCGTGGACGCGGTACGCAAGCTGGGGGTGAGCGTGCCGATCGTGCCGGGCATCATGCCGATCTCCAATTTCAGCCAGCTGCGCCGGTTCTCCGAGCAGTGCGGTGCGGAAATCCCGCGCTGGATCGGCAAGCGCATGCAGGCCTACGGCGACGATGCCGAATCGGTGCGCGCGTTCGGCGCGGAGGTGGTGGCCAGCCTGTGCGACCGGCTGGTGGCCGGCGGTGCGCCAGGCCTGCACTTCTACACCCTCAACCTGGCCAAGCCGACCACCCAGGTGCTGAAGCTGTTGCACAGCTGATCGCCGCATTGCCAATCGCTTGCAGATAACAGCGTGGCCGCTACGCTGCAGCGATGCGAACGACCGTGCTCCTGCTGCTTGCGTGCCTGCCCTGCCTTCCCGCCACGGCCGGGGCACAGGCGCCGCGCGTGAACCGCTGCACCACCGCGCAGGGCGAAACTGTCTTCACCGACCGCAGCTGCGACGCGCTGGGCGCCACCACACGGGTGCCGCCACGCACGCCCGAGGTGGGCAACACCGGTATCTTCCGCGCTGGCTGCGCGCGCCGGCTGAGCGAACTGACCGGGCAGATCCGCGATGCGGTCAGCACCCGCGACGTCAACCGGCTGTCCTCGATCTACCTGTGGAACAACGTCTCCGACGCCACCGCCGCGCACATCATCGGGCGGCTGGAGTCGGTGGTGCAGCGCCCGTTGATCGACATCGCGCCGGTCTACCCCGAGGTGTCGGACGAACCGCCGCCGGCCCTGCCGGTGCCAGGCAGTACCGATCCGATGCCCGCACCCGCCGCACGGCCGCGCCCGATCGGCCTGCGGCTGGAACAGACGCTGGCCAACTCGGTCACGCCGGCCCGCACGGTGTTCGGGCTGCGCCGTCAGTACGGCTGCTTCTGGATCACGCTGTAGGCCACAAGCCGCGGATCGCGGCGATGCCCTGCGCGCCGTGGCGGCGCGACTCGGCGATGTCGGCCGGGCCAAGCCCGCCAAGCGCGTACAGCGGCAGCGACACCTGGGCCCGCAGGGTCTCGAAAGCCTCCCAGCCCAGCGGCGTCGCGCCGGGGTGGCTGGCAGTGGCCTGCACCGGGCCCAGCACCGCGAAGTCGCAGCCGAGCCGCTGTGCGGCCTGCAGCTGCGCCAGGTCGTGGCAGGACGCGGCCACCAGCTGGTCGGCCGGCAATGGCCGCGCCTGCAGCTGCAGCAGCTGCTCGCTGCCCAGGTGCACGCCCACACCCAGCCGTTCGGCCAGCGCGATATCGCGGTTGAGCAGCCAGTGCGCGCGTTTGCCGTGGGCACGGATCGCCGCCTCGGCCAGTGCAACGCGGTCGGGGCTGTCGAGCGTGCGCAGGTGCACGCGGCGCACGCCGGCATCCAACGCGGCACCCAGCCGCTGCAGCCAGTGCGGATGGTCCTGCTCGCCAGCGGGTTCCGGGGTGATCAGGTAGCGGTCGGGATGGCGCAGGGCAGCCACCACCGGCAGGTCGGCCGGGGGCATCGAGTAGCGCGACAGCTTGTCCGGGGTCACCCAGGTGATGGCCTGGCCCTCACGGCCGCGCGGGGAACCCTTCCAGCTGCGGATGTGCCGCACCTCCAGCCGCAGGTGCTTGTCCGGATATACCTGCGGCACGTCCATCAGCCACTCGCCGACCTCCGCCTCGATGCCCAGCTCCTCGCGCAGTTCGCGGACCAGCGCTTCCTCGGACGTCTCGCCCGGCTCGCGCTTGCCGCCGGGGAATTCCCACAGGCCGGCCATGTCGCTGTTCTCGGTACGGCGGTTGAGCAGGATGCGGCCACGGACGTCGGTGATGACGCCGGCCACGACATGGATTGATCGTTTGGGGGATGGCATGCAGGCAGGATGCCCAATCCCGGCCGGCTGGCGCAATGGCTGCCGCGCAGTGCTGGCGGCTCCAACGTGCTCTGCGTGTGCACGGCGCGGACGTTGAACGTCGGCGCACGCGGCGGCTGGTGGGTCGGGCGCGGGGTGCGATGCCCTTGCCAGCGACTGTCCCCCGGCGTCGGCCTGCGGCCGCCCCCTCCTCCTTTACGTCGCCGGCAAGGGCATCACACCCCGCGTACCGATTGCAGCGGCGCCTCGTGGACGCGTCTGTTTTCCTGTGTGTACCGCATGGCGAGCTCAGTAGCGGCGGGCAACGTCAAGGAGGAGGTCGTCGCCGTCAGGCGGCGGGGGAAGTTGCCGGTACGTTGCCCTGTGACCTGCCGGCCGCGACGGGGCTGGGCGTGGCCGACGCTTCTACAAGGCGCCAGCGGTCTGGACACGTGGGCCGCGATGCCCTTGTGGGCGACGTAAAGGAGGAGGCGGCGGCCGCAGGCCGACGCCGGGGGACAGTCGCTCACAAGGGCATCGCGGCCCAGCGCCCGACCCACCCGCCGCCGCGCGCGCGTCGTGCCCGCCACGCGGGGGAAAAGAGCCACAAAAAAAAGCCCCGCTCGAGGCGGGGCTTTGTGTGTATCAGGTCAGCTGACCGTGGCAGTGCTTGAACTTCTTGCCACTGCCGCAGGGGCACGGGTCGTTGCGGCCGACCTTGGGCTCCTCACGGGTGACCTGGCCCACGCCGTTGCGCGCAGCCTCCACATCCGCCGCCTCTTCGTCGGCGCTGTAGCTGCCGGCGTCCTGGTGCTGGAACTGCGACTGCAGCAGGCGCGCTTCGGCCTGCTGGCGTTCGGCCGCTTCCAGCGCCGCCACTTCTTCCTCGCTGCGGATGCGCACGCGCGCCAGCAGGGTCACCACTTCGCGCTTGACGTTCTCCAGCATGTCCGAGAACAGCTCGAAGGCTTCCTTCTTGTACTCCTGCTTGGGCTGCTTCTGCGCGTAACCGCGCAGGTAGATGCCCTGGCGCAGGTAGTCCATGCGGGCCAGGTGTTCCTTCCAGCTCTGGTCGAGCACGGTCAGCATCACGTGCTTTTCCAGCGCGCGCATGGTCTCGTCGCCGACACCGGCTTCCTTCTCGGCGAAGTGCTGGTCCACGCGGGCCTGCACCTTCTCGGCGATGCCCTCGGCGTCCAGCTCTTCGTGCGACTTGACCAGATCGGTCAGCGACACCTGCAGGCCCAGGTCGGCGGCCAGCGTGGCTTCCAGACCCGGCAGGTCCCACTGCTCGTCGATCGAGTTCGGCGGCACGAAGCGGGCGACGATGTCGTAGATCACGTCGCCGCGGATGCCATCCACGTTGTCCTTCACCGACTCGGCATCGAGCAGCTCATCGCGCTGGGCGTAGATCACCTTGCGCTGGTCGTTGTTGACGTCGTCGAAGTCCAGCAGGTTCTTGCGGATGTCGAAGTTGTGCGCTTCGACCTTGCGCTGCGCCTTCTCGATCTGGCGGCTGACCAGACGGTCTTCGATGACGTCGTCTTCCTTCATGCCCATCATGCGCATCGCCTTCTGGACCCAGTCCGAGGCGAAGATGCGCATCAGGTTGTCTTCCAGCGACAGGTAGAAGCGCGAGGAACCCGGGTCGCCCTGGCGGCCGGAACGGCCACGCAGCTGGTTGTCGATACGACGCGATTCGTGGCGCTCGGTACCCACGATGTGCAGGCCGCCGGCGGCCTTGACCTGGTCGTGGCGCTCCTGCCATGCGGCCTTGACCTGCGCGCGCTGCTCGGGCGTGGCGTCTTCGCCCAGCTCATGCAGCTGCGCTTCCAGCGAGCCGCCGAGCACGATGTCGGTACCGCGGCCGGCCATGTTGGTGGCGATGGTCACCGCACCGGGCATGCCCGCGTTGGCGATGATGGTGGCTTCGCGATCGTGCTGCTTGGCGTTGAGCACTTCGTGGTGCACGCCGGCCTTGCGCAGGTGCTCGGAGAGCATCTCCGAGGTCTCGATCGACGTGGTACCCACCAGCACCGGCTGGCCGCGCTTGTTGCAGTCCTGGATGTCGGCCAGCACCGCATTGAACTTGCCGTTGCGGTTGAGGAACACCTGGTCGGACGCATCCTTGCGGATGGTCGGGCGGTTGGTCGGGATGACCACCACTTCCAGGTTGTAGATGCTCTGGAATTCGTAGGCTTCGGTATCGGCCGTACCGGTCATGCCGGACAGCTTCTTGTACATGCGGAACAGGTTCTGGAAGGTGATGCTCGCCAGGGTCTGGTTCTCGCGCTGGACCGGCACGCCTTCCTTCGCTTCCACCGCCTGGTGCAGGCCATCGGACCAGCGGCGGCCGGCCAGGGTACGGCCGGTGAATTCGTCCACGATCACCACTTCACCGTCGCGCACGATGTAATCGACGTCGCGCTGGTAGATCGCATGCGCGCGCAGGGCGGCATTGAGGTGGTGGACCACGGTGAGGTTCTGCGCCGCGTACAGGCCTTCGGTTTCGGCGTTGAGGATGCCCGCCTCGACCAGCAGCTGCTCGGCGTGCTCCATGCCCGCTTCGGACAGGTGCACCTGCTTGCCCTTCTCGTCGACCCAGAAATCGCCCTCGCCTTCCTCGGCCTCCTGCTTGATCAGGTGCGGCACCACGCGGTTGACGCGGATGTACAGTTCCGGGGAATCGTCGGCCGGGCCGGAGATGATCAGCGGGGTGCGGGCTTCGTCGATCAGGATCGAGTCGACTTCGTCGACGATCGCGTAGTGCAGGCCGCGCTGGTAGCGGTCCGCGCGCGACAGCGCCATGTTGTCGCGCAGGTAGTCGAAGCCGAATTCGTTGTTGGTGCCGTAGGTGATGTCGCTGCCGTAGGCCTCGCGCTTGTCGCTGTGCGGCATGCCCGGGTAGACCACGCCCACGCTCAGGCCCAGCCAGTTGTACAGCTTGCCCATCTGGGCCGAGTCGCGTCGGGCCAGGTAGTCGTTGACGGTCACCACGTGAACGCCCTTGCCTTCCAGCGCGTTGAGGTAGACCGGCAGGGTCGCCACCAGGGTCTTGCCTTCACCGGTACGCATTTCGGCGATCTTGCCCAGATGCAGCACCATGCCGCCGATCAGCTGCACGTCGTAATGGCGCATGCCAAGCACGCGGCGGCTGGCCTCGCGGCAGACCGCGAACGCTTCCGGGAGCACCTTGTCCAGGGCTTCACCGTCGGCGATGCGCTGCTTGAACTCCGGGGTCTTGGCCTTGAGCTGCTCGTCGGAGAGCTTTTCGATTTCCGGCTCCAACGCATTGATCTTGGCGACGATGCGGTTGAGCTGGCGCAGCTGTCGTTCATTACGACTGCCGAAGACGCGGGTAAGCAGGCTGTTGATCATTGAAGGAACCGGTTGGAATGAGACGCCCCAACGGCGAGGCTCCCCACGGGGAGCCATCGGCCGCAAACGAAACAGGGCGCACTGCGCCCTGTCTATGGCAACACCCATTGTAGCTTGGGACGGGGGGGCTACGTTTCAAGCACCCCCGCCCAAGTGGATCAGCCGCGCGAAACGCGCCCGACCGGGGTATTGCCGCCATCGCCCAGGAACTTGCGGGGATTGACCACCTGCCCGTTCTCCCAGACCTCGAAGTGCACGTGGGCACCGGTGGAACGGCCCGTGGAACCGGCCTTGGCCACTTCCTGGCCGGCCCGGACCAGGTCGCCGGGCTTCACCACCAGGCGCGAGTTGTGCGCGTAGCGGGTCACATAGCCATTGCCGTGGTCCACGTCGACCACGTTGCCGTAACCGCCCTTGACCCCGGCGAAGCTGACCACGCCGTCGGCCACGGACATCACCGGATCGCCAACGCGGGCGTGGAAATCCATGCCCTTGTGGGTGGCCGCACCGCGACCGAACGGATCGCTGCGGGTACCGAAATTGGAGGTGATGTAGGTGTTGCGGATCGGCATGCGACCCGGCACCGCGTTCTGTTCGAGCTGGTGGTCGAACATCAGCGATTCCATCACCGACAGCTGGCGGCCTGAAGCAGCGAAGCGCTGCTCCAGCACCTGTAAGTCGGCATTGACCGCGCTGACCGGGATGTCCTGGGTCGGCCCGGCTTCGCCTTCACCGAGGCCGGGGGTCTCGTTGAAGTCGAATTCGCCGTCTTCCAGTTTGCCCATCTGGGTCAGTCGTTCGCCCAGGGCATTGAGACGGGTGGCCTGCGCCTGCAGTTCACCCATCCGCGCTGCCAGCGCGTTGACCTGGGTCTGGGCGTCTTTCTGGGCCTGCGCCAGGTCGCGTTCCTGCTGGGCGACCTTGGCGTGGAGCCGGGAATCATTGAACATGCTGCCACCGATACCGGCACCGAAGCCGATCAGGCAGCCCACCCCCAGTACACTGCCCAGCAGGGCCCGGGGTCGATCCTCGAAGTAGAAACGCAAACGCGCCAGCGGCGTCTTGGCCTGTCCTTCACGCGTTTTGATTACGATCTTTTTGAATGCCATCAGTGAGTTTTCATGTCTGAGCCGAAATCCAGTGCCCGTCCTGCTTCAACACCGAAACCGGCGCTGGATGCAGTCATGGCGGACAAATCCGGAAACCCGTTGCGCCGAGCCTTGTGGCTCGATGCGCTGGACCGGCAGTTGCGCCCCCATTTGCCGCCCACCCTGGCCACCCGTTGCCGGCTGGCGAATGTGAACGGCGAACACCTCGTTTTTCTCGTCGAATCCCCGGTCTGGCATGCCAAGGTGCGGCTTGCCGAAGCCCAGCTCATCGACGCGGCCCGGTCCATCGGGCTGAAAGTCACCAAAGTGACCGTCAAGACTGCGTCTGCCCCTCCACCACGCTCCCCAGCGCTCGACAACCGGAATGGCCCCCACGCAGTTTCAGCCGCCACGCACAAAGGGCTACGCGACGCCTTGGCTTGTCTGCACGACGTGGATTCTTCCTCCACCTCCTGACTGCATCGGGGCATCCAGCCCCTTCCCCGCCGCGTCACGAGCATGTGAACTTGGCAGGGAGCCGGCCAGCATCGTAGCGGTGGATGGTCGCCCAGTCGTTAGCGTTTTGTTAGAAACGCGTTAAACATCGACGATAAATTGATCGGGTTCACAAATCCGTGACGTAGGCACCCCCACGGTTCATTCACGTCAACGCCCGCGCCAACGCCCCGTCCAGACACACGAACGGCGCCATCGGCGCCGTTGTTTTTTCTTTCATTTCAATGGCTTGACGCCATTACAGGTCACGCGTAGGCCGGCATTCCATAGGCCACCGGGGCCGCCGCGGCCGGCGATTCGTAGCTCACCCACTCCCATGCGGTCGCATCGGCCATCAATGCGCGCACCAGCTTGTTGTTCAGGGCGTGCCCGGACTTGAAGCCTTCGTAGGCACCCAGCACCTGGCCGCCGGCCAGGTAGAGATCGCCGATCGCATCGAGGATCTTGTGGCGCACGAATTCGTCGGCATAGCGCAGGCCGTCGTCGTTGAGGACGCGGAACTCGTCCAGCACGATGGCGTTGTCCATCGAGCCGCCGAGGCCGAGATTGCGCTCGCGCATGTACTCCAGGTCGCGCATGAAGCCGAACGTGCGCGCCCGGGAGATTTCCTTGGTGTAGGCCAGGGTCGAGAACTCGATTTCCGCGCGCGACTGCTTGGCGGGGATCATCGGGTGATCGAACTGGATGGTGAAGCCCAGTTTGTATCCCTCGTACGGATCGAACCGGGCGACCTTGTCGCCGTCGGTCACTTCAACCGTTTTGAGGATGCGGATGAACCGCTTCGGCGCGTCCTGTTCGGCGATGCCCGCCGACTGCAGCAGGAACACGAACGGGCCGGAGGAACCGTCCATGATCGGCAGCTCGGCCGAGGACAGCTCCACGATGATGTTGTCCACACCCAGGCCGGCCAGGGCCGACATCAGGTGTTCGACGGTCTGGATCTTGGCGTCGTGGTGGGTCAGGCCGGTGCACAGGGTCACTTCGGTGACCAGATCGGCGCGGGCAGGCACTTCCACCACCGGGTCCAGGTCCACGCGACGGAACACGATGCCGTGGTTGACCGGGGCCGGACGCAGGGTCATGTAGACCTTGTCGCCGCTGTGAAGGCCAACGCCGGTGGCGCGGATCGTGTTCTTGAGAGTGCGTTGCGGAATCATGGGGCCAGGCCGGATAGCGCGCGGTCAGCGCGACAAGTGACAAACAAGAATAACACGCAGTACCACCACCCCTTTCTGAACCGGGGTGCATCGGTACCACCGCCGATGGGCCATGACGCAGGGTCGTGGCTGCAGGGCGGCAGACTGCCGGGCCGATCCTGGCCCGGCAGCATGGGACATGGAGGCGCTCACCGGGGAGGACAAGACCCCGGGTGGGCGATCCTCAGTCCGCCTGGCGGCGCAGGAACGCCGGGATGTCCAGGTAATCGTTGGGCAGTTCGGCGGCGGCCGGACCGGACGAGGACGAAGACGCCGACGGTGCCACGGTGTCCGCGCTCGGACGACGCAGGCCCAGGCCCATGCCACCCACTGCCTTGGACACGGCATCGCCACCGGTGTCGAACTCGCCGAACTCCGGCTGGCCGGTGGTGGCGTTGCGGACCAGCTTGATCGGCGCACGCTCGCCCGGACGCTGGGTCTTGGCGCTGACGACGCGGTTCAGGCCGGTGGCCACCACGGTCACGCGGACTTCGTCCTGCATGTCCGGATCGAGCACGGTACCCACCACCACGGTGGCGTCTTCGGAAGCGAAGCCATCGATGGTGCGGCCAATCTCGTCGAACTCGGCCATCGTGAAATCGGCACCGGCGGTGATGTTGACCAGGATGCCGTTGGCGCCGGCCAGGTTCACATCGTCCAGCAGCGGGTTCTGGATGGCGGCTTCGGCAGCGGCCTGGGCGCGGTCATCGCCACGCGCGGTGCCGGTGCCCATCATTGCCAGGCCCATTTCCGACATCACGGTGCGCACGTCGGCGAAGTCGACGTTGATCAGGCCCGGACGCACGATCAGGTCGGCGATGCCCTGCACGGCGCCCTGCAGCACGTCGTTGGCGGCACGGAAGGCCTGGATCATGGTGGCGTTGCGGCCCAGCACGGTGATCAGCTTTTCGTTCGGGATGGTGATCAGCGAGTCGCAGTGCTGGCTCAGCTCTTCGATGCCCTTCAGCGCGACCTGCATGCGGCGACGGCCTTCGAACGGGAACGGCTTGGTGACCACGGCGACGGTCAGGATGCCCATCTCCTTGGCCAGCTGTGCCACCACCGGTGCGGCACCGGTGCCGGTGCCACCGCCCATGCCGGCGGTGATGAACACCATGTCCGCGCCCTGCAGCGCGTCCATGATGCGCTCGCGGTCTTCCAGCGCGGCCTGGCGGCCGACTTCCGGGTTCGCACCGGCGCCCAGGCCCTTGGTGACGTTGGTACCCAGCTGCAGCTGCAGCTTGGCACCGCAATTCTTGATGGCCTGCGAATCGGTGTTGGCGGTGATGAATTCCACGCCGTCCACGCTGGTGCTCACCATGTGCGCCACGGCGTTGCCGCCGCCGCCGCCCACGCCGATCACCTTGATCACCGCATTGGGTGCCATCTTCTCAATCAGTTCGAAATGCGCCATGTCCGTGTCCTCGTTGTATCCGCTTCTGGGTGGCATGGGCGTCCAGGCGTCCTGCCTTCGCGCTGCATGTTGCCGTTGCGGCTGTGTGGGTTGTGTGTTGCCGTTTGAAGCACCGGCCGGGGCCGGTTTGATGCCAGCCGACCAACGGTCGGCTCTACTCAAAATTCTCCTCGGAACCAGGTTTTGAGTTTCTTGAACATGCTGCCCGCGCGCCCGGTGGGCAGCGACGGCCGGCGCGGGTGTTCGATCTGGCTGCCCATCAGCAGCAGGCCAACACCGGTGGCGTGCACCGGGTTGCCAACCACTTCGCCGAGGCCGGTGACGTGCTGCGGAATGCCCACGCGTACCGGCATCTGCAGCATTTCCTCGGCCAGCTCGACCACGCCTTCCATCTTCGAGGCACCGCCGGTGAGCACCATGCCGGCGCGCACCAGTTCCTCGAAGCCGGAGCGGCGCAGTTCGGCCTGCACCATCTCGAAGATCTCCTCATAACGGCCCTGCACCGCCTGCGCCAGCGCGTGGCGCGGCATCCGGCGCGGCGGACGATCGCCAACGCTGGGTACCTGGATGCTTTCCTCGGCGGTGGCCAGCTGGGCCAGGGCGCAGGCATAGCGCACCTTGATCTGCTCCGCTTCCGGGGTGGGCGTGCGCAGCATGTGCGCGATGTCGTTGGTGACGTGGTCACCGGCGATCGGCAGCGAGGCGGTGTGGCAGATCGCGCCCTGCACGAACACGGCCAGGTCGGTGGTGCCGGCGCCCATGTCGACCAGCACCACGCCCAGTTCGCGCTCGTCGGCGGTCAGCACCGCCACGCTGGAGGCCAGCGAGGACAGCACCAGGTCATCGACCTGCAGGCCGCAGCGCTGCACGCACTTGGAGATGTTGGCCGCAGCCGACTGCGCGCACACCACCAGGTGCGCGTGCACCTCCAGGCGCACGCCGGTCATGCCGACCGGGTTGCGGATGCCTTCCTGCGAATCGTCCAGCACGTACTCGCGCGGAATGGCATGCAGGATCTTCTGGTCGGCCGGGATCGCCACGGCCTTGGCCGCATCGAGCACCCGGTCGAGGTCGCCCCAGGTCACTTCGCCGTCGCGGATCGGCACGATGCCGGGCGAGTTCTTGCACTGCACGTGGTTGCCCGAGATCGAGGCGTACACCGAACGGATCTCGCAGCCGGCCATCAGTTCGGCCTCTTCGACCGCACGCTGGATCGACTGCACGGTGGATTCGATGTCCACCACCACGCCGCGCTTGAGGCCGCGCGACTCATGCGAGCCGATGCCGATGACCTCGATCGGATTGCCCGGCGAATACTCGCCGACCAGCGCCACCACCTTGGAGGTGCCGATGTCCAAGCCGACGATCAGCGATTTGTCACCCTTGCGATTCATGTCCTGTCCTGCGTCCTGTGCGCCACATTGGCCGGTGCGGCCGGCGCGGCCGGGGCCGGGGTGCCCCAGCTCAGCGTGAAACCATTGGTATATCGGAGGTCGGCGCGTTCGATCGGCGCCTGCTGGTTGGCCAGCTGCGGCAGCACGCGTACGAAGCGCTGCAGACGCGAGCGCGCATCATCGCGGCCGACCACCACTTCGGTGCCGTTGCTCAGCAGCAGCGACCAGCTGCCGCGCGCGTCCATCGTGACCCGCTTGACGTCCACGCCGGCCGGCGCGAACAGCGTGCGCGCATCGTTGTAGAGCGCCACCACTTCGGCGGTCTGGCTGTCCGGGCCGTCCAGGTCGGGCAGCTGGACGTCCTGCAGCTTGCGCGGCGTGGCGAACAGCTTGCCCTGCTCGGACAGCAGCCGGTCCTTGCCCCAGTGCGCGAACGGCTTGTGTTCGACGAGGCGGATTTCCAGCACGTCCGGCCATTGCTTGCGTACCTGCGCGCTCTCCACCCACGGCAGGCCTTCGATCGCGTCCTGCGCGTCCTGCAGCTTGACCGCGAAGAACCCGGCCTTGGCATACGGCAGTACCACCTGCTGCAGTTGCTCGGCCGGCACCCGCTTGAATTCACCGTGCACACGCAGTTTCGCCAGCGGCCAGCGCTCGGCGCCGACCCAGCCGTTGAGCACCGCCACCACGGGCAGCGCCACCAGCGACAGGGCCAGCAACCAGACGAAGATGCGCAGCACGGCGTTCATGCGGAGCGCACCTCCACGGTCTGCTCCAGCACGCGCCAGACCAGTTCCTCGAAGTCGATGCCGGCCTGGCGGGCCGCCTTCGGCACCAGCGAGTGGCTGGTCATGCCCGGGGCGGTGTTCACCTCGAGCAGGTAGAAGCGGCCGCTGCTGCGATCGCGCATCACGTCCACGCGGCCCCAGCCACGGCAGCCGGCGGCACGGAACGCGGCCAGCGCGATGCGCTGGATCTCGATCTCGTCCTCGCCGTCCAGGCCCGGGCACAGGTACTGGGTGTCGTCGGCGATGTACTTGGCGTTGTAGTCGTACCACTGGCCCTTGGGCACGATGCGGATCGACGGCAGCGCGACATCGCCAATGATGGCCACGGTCAGCTCATCGCCGACCACCATCTGCTCCATCAGCAGCTGGCCGTCGTAACGCACCGCCAGGGCCACGGCCTCGTCCAGGCCGGCTTCCTCGGTGACCCGGCTGATGCCCACGCTGGAGCCTTCATTGGCCGGCTTGACCACCACCGGCAGGCCCAGCTCGCGCGCGGCCGCATGCACGTCTTCGCCGGTGCCGATCGACACGAAGCGCGGCGTCGGCAGGCCATGCGCCAGCCACACCTGCTTGGTGCGGATCTTGTCCATGCTCAGCGCCGAGCCGAGCACGTCCGAGCCGGTATACGGCACGGCGAAGGCGTCCATCAGCCCCTGCACGATGCCGTCCTCGCCACCGCCATTGTGGCCGTGGAGGATGTTGAACACGCGGTCGAAGCGGCGTTCGGCCAGGGCCTGCGCCAGCGCCGGAATGCCGTCCACGGCGGTCGCGTCGACACCACGGGCGCGCAGCGCCTCGATCACGTTGCGGCCGGAGTCGAGCGACACCTCGCGCTCGCTGGAGGTGCCGCCGAGCAGCACCGCGACGCGGCCGAACGCGGCCGGGTCGGTGATGCGCAGCGAAGGGAATACGAACGCGCTCATTCGGCAGGAGCCTCCTGGAAGCCATCCACCGCGATGTGCTGGGCGACGTAACCGATGTCGCCGGCGCCCATCATCAGCAGCAGGTCGCCGTCCTGCAGCACGTCGGGCAGGACGTGTGCCAGCTCGGCGGCCTGGCCGACCACCACCGGCTCGCTGCGGCCGCGCGCACGGATCGCACGCGCCAGCGAACGCGAATCGGCGCCCGGAATCGGCGCTTCACCGGCCGGATAGACCTCGCTGAGCACCAGCGCATCAACCTCGGACAGCACCGCGGCGAAGGCATCGAACTGGTCGCGGGTGCGGCTGTAACGGTGTGGCTGGAACGCCACCACCAGGCGCTGGGTCGGCCAGCCGCCACGGGCGGCGGCGAACACCGCGGCCAACTCGCGCGGATGGTGGCCGTAGTCGTCGATCACGCGCACCTTGGCACCGGTGCGGGTAGTGACGATGCCGAGGTCGTTGAAGCGACGCCCGATGCCGGCGAAGCCTTCCAGCGCACGGGCGATGGCCTCCGGGGCGACACCGAGCTGCCAGCCCACCGCAGCGGCGGCCAGCGCGTTGAGCACGTTGTGCTTGCCCGGCAGCGCCAGCGTCACCGGGTGGCTGCTGCCCTCCGGCAGGCGCAGGGTGAAGCGCATGCGCGGGCCGTCCTGGACCACGTCCTCGGCGCGCACATCGGCGGTGCTGCTCATGCCGTAGCTCATCACATGGCGCGGGGTCTGCGCGGCCAGCGCGGCCACTTCCGGATCGTCGATGCACAGCACCGCCAGCCCGTAGAACGGCAGGCGCTGCAGGAATTCGGCGAAGGCGGCCTGCACGCGGGAGAAATCGTTGCCGTAGTTCTCCAGGTGATCCGCATCGATGTTGGTGATGACCGACACCAGCGGGTTCAGGCGCAGGAAGCTGCCATCGCTTTCGTCGGCCTCGGCCACCAGCCACTGCCCGCCACCGAGCTTGGCATTGGCGCCGGCCGCCAGCAGCTGGCCACCGATCACGAAGGTCGGGTCGAGCCCGCCTTCGCTCAGCACCGCAGCGGTCAGGCTGGTGGTGGTGGTCTTGCCGTGGGTACCGGCCACGGCGATGCCGCGGCGGAAACGCATCAGCTCGGCCAGCATGGCCGCACGCGGCATGATCGGAATGCGCTGGCTGCGCGCTTCCATCAGTTCCGGGTTGTCTTCGCGGATCGCGCTGGAGACCACCACGCAGTCGGTGCCGAGCACGTTGGCGGCGGAATGGCCGCGCATCACGCGCGCCCCCAGACCGGCCAGGCGACGGGTCGCGGCGTTGTCGGCGTTGTCCGAACCGGACACTTCATAGCCCAGGGTCAGCATCACTTCGGCGATGCCGCTCATGCCGGTGCCGCCAATGCCGACGAAGTGCACGCGCGGGAAGGCGCGTACCAGATCGTTGGTGTCGTGCAGGCGGCGGATCATGCGCGGCCTCGCGTCGGGCCTGCGCCGTGGCGCGGTGCGGTATTCATTTGGATTCCTCGAGGATGATGTCGGCGATGCGCTCAGCGGCATCGACCTTGGCCAGGGCACGCGCGGCGTTGGCCATCTGCATGCGTCGGGCGGAATTTTCGGACAATTCGTGCAGCACACCCTGCAGGTGCGTCGCCAGCGTTTCATCCTGCTTCAGCAACACGGCCGCGCCGCGCTCGACCAGATACTCCGCGTTGCGGGTCTGGTGATCGTCAACGGCGGCCGCGAACGGCACCAGCACGCTGCCGATGCCCACGGCGCAGAGTTCGGCCAGGGTCGACGCGCCGGAGCGGCACACCACCAGGTCGGCCCAGGCGTATGCCTCGGCCATGTCGGCGATGAAGGCATCCACCTGCGCGGTCACGCCGGCCTCGCGGTAGGCGGTGACGGCTTCGGCGTGCAGCTTCTCGCCACTCTGGTGACGCACGTCGATGGCGACGCGCGTTCCCAGTGCGGCCAATGCCTTGGGCACGGCGTTGTTCAAGGCGCGTGCGCCCTGGCTGCCGCCCAGCACCAGCAGGCGCAGCGGCCCCTGGCGGTCGGCCAGGCGCAGTTCGGGGATGGCGATCGCGGCAATCTCGGCGCGTACCGGGTTGCCCACCGCTTCCTCGCGCACGGCGAAGCTGCCCGGGAAGCCGGTCAGGATGCGCCGCGCGAAGCGCGACAGCACGCGGTTGGTCAGGCCCGGCGCGCGGTTCTGTTCGTGCACCAGCAGCGGCAGGCCGTGCAGGCGCGCGGCCAGGCCACCCGGACCGGAGGCGAAACCACCGAAGGCGATCACCGCACGCGGCTGGCGGTCGCGGATCAGGAAGCCGGCGGCACGCACGGCACGCAGCAGGCGCCACGGCGCACCGATCAGGGCCAGCTTGCCCTTGCCGCGCAGCCCGCTGATGGCCAGCGTGTCGATGTGGATGTCGTGCTGCGGCACCAGGCGGGTTTCCATCGCGCCATCGGCGCCCAGCCAGGTAACCGGCACGCCGCGTTCGCGCAGCACGCGCGCCACGGCCAGGCCGGGGAAGATATGGCCGCCGGTACCACCGGCCATGATCATCACCGGACGTTCGGAGGAGGCAACAGGCAGGCTCATCCCATCCTCCCCAGGGTCGGTTCGATACGTTGCTGCATGCGGCTGGTGCCACGCGGCGAGCTGTCGCGCGGGGCGTCCTGCAGGGCAGCGGCAACCGCGGTGGCGCTGGTGGGCGTGTCGGCCGCAGCGCCGGTGTCGTCGCCCTCGGGCGCCCCCATGCGTACTGCCTGGCGACGCTCGGCGCGATCCAGTTCATAGGACACGCGCAGCAGCAGCCCCATCGCCACGCAGGTCATCAGCACGCTGGAACCACCGGAAGAAATCAGCGGCAGGGTCAGGCCCTTGGTCGGCAGGATGCCGAGATTGACCCCGATCGACACGAAGCTCTGCATGCTGATCCACAGGCCGATGCCGAAGGCGATGTAGCCGGAGAAGTGACGCTTCATCTCCACGCAGCGCATGCCCAGCCAGAACGTGCGGCCCACCAGCAGCGCATACAGCGCGATGATCAGGCAGGTGCCAAGGAACCCCAGCTCCTCGGCGGTCACCGAGAAGATGAAGTCGGTATGCGCTTCGGGCAGGTAGTACAGCTTCTGCACCGAATTGCCCAGCCCCACACCGGTCCACTCGCCGCGGCCGACGGCCATCAGCGCGTTGGACAGCTGGTAGCCGTCACCCTGCTGATCGGCCCACGGGTCCAGGAAGGAGGTGATGCGGCGCATGCGGTAGGGTTCGATGATCGCCAGCGCGCTCATGCCGACCATGCCGATGATCACCGGCATGGACATGCGCGGCATGTTCACCCCGCCCAGCACCAGCATGCCGGCGGTGATCGCCAGCAGCAGGGTGGACGAGCCGAAGTCCGGCTGCAGCAGCAGCAGCACCACCAGCGCGCCGGCCACGCCGAGCGGCTTGAGCATCGCCGGCCAGGTCGCGTTGACCTCGTCGCGGAAGCGCACCAGGTAGCTGGACAGCCACACGATGTAGAGCACCTTGACCGCTTCGACGGTCTGGAACTTGGAGATGCCCAGGTTGATCCAGCGGCGGGCGCCGTTGACGCTGCTGCCCAGGCCGGGGATGAACACCACCACCAGCAGGGCGAAGCAGCCCAGCAGCAGGATCTGGTTGTACTGCTCGATGCTCTTGAGCTCGGTGCGCATGGCGACGATGGCCAGCCCGATACCGACCGCCAGGAAGATCAGATGGCGGTTGAGGTAATAGAACGGGCTGCTCATCAACGCGATCGAGCTGGACGCGACCATCACCACGCCCAGCCCGGTGAGCGCGATGATCGCGCCCAGCAGCCACTTGTCGAAGTGGCCTCCGATGGCTTCAAGGCGGGTTGCCTGGCGCGACAGGTCGTTCATCAGCGGACCTTCAACGTGGCCAGGCCGATCAGGACCAGCACCACCGAGATGATCCAGAAGCGCACGATCACGCGCGGTTCCGGCCAGCCCTTCAGTTCGAAGTGGTGGTGGATGGGCGCCATGCGGAACACGCGCTTGCCGGTCAGCTTGAACGAGGCAACCTGGATCATCACCGACAGCGTTTCGACCACGAACACGCCGCCCATGATCACCAGCACCAGTTCCTGGCGGGTGATCACCGCGATGGTGCCCAGCACCGCGCCCAGCGCCAGTGCGCCGATGTCGCCCATGAACACCATCGCCGGGTAGGTGTTGAACCACAGGAAGCCCAGACCCGCGCCGGCGATGGCCGCGCAGATGATCACCAGTTCACCGGCACCGGGAATCTGCGGGATCTGCAGGTAGCTGGAGAACACCACGTTGCCCGAGGCGTAGGCGAACACGCCCAGCGCGCAGGCGACCAGCACCGTCGGCATGATCGCCAGCCCGTCCAGGCCGTCGGTCAGGTTGACCGCGTTGGAGAAGCCGACAATCCAGAAGTAGGCGATGGCCACGAAACTGATGCCGGCCAGCGGCAGCGCCACCGACTTGAACATCGGGATGTAGAAGGTCATCGCGGCCGGAACATCGGCCGTGTAGAACAGGAACAGACCCGCCGCCAGACCGAAAATCGACTGCAGCAGGTACTTCCAGCGCGACTTCAGGCCGTTCGGGTCGCGGCGCACGATCTTGATCCAGTCGTCGTACCAGCCGATCGCGCCGAAGCACAGCATCACCGCCAGCACCACCCACACGTAGCGGTTGCGCAGGTCGGCCCACAGCAGCACCGACAGGGTGATGGTCAGCAGGATCAGCGAACCGCCCATCGTCGGCGTGCCGGCCTTGGAGAAGTGGGTCTGCGGACCGTCGGTACGGATCGGCTGGCCACCCTTGAACTGGGCCAGCCTGCGGATCATCGCCGGCCCCAGCCACAACGACAGGAACAACGCGGTCAGCGCCGCGAGGATGCCGCGCAGAGTCAGATAGCCGAACAGCCCGAACAGGCTCTCCAACTGCTGCAACCATCGGGCCAGTTCAAGCAACATTGGGGGTTTCCTCTCCTCGCGCCAGCAGCGCTTTGACGATTTTGTCCATTGCACTGCCGCGCGAGCCCTTGACCAGGCAGCGCACGCCAGCATGCAGTTCGGTGGCCAGTGCGGCGGCCAGGGTGTCGTGGTCGCTGAAGTGGCGGCCACCGTCGCCGAAGGCGGTCGAGGCGGCGGCGCTCAGCGTGCCCAGCGTGTACAGCCGCTTCAGCCCCGCATCGCGCGCACGCCGGCCGGCCTGCGCATGCAGCGCTTCGCCGTCCGGGCCGAGCTCGCGCATGTCGCCGAGCACCAGCCAGCCTTCGTCGCCGGAGGCGGCCAGCGCATCGATGGCGGCGGCCAGCGAACCGGGGTTGGCGTTGTAGCTGTCATCGACCAGCACCGCGCCACCGGGCAGCACGTGCGCGACCTGACGGCCCGGCACCGGCTCGGCGCGCGCCAGGCCGGCGGCAACCTGGGCCAGGGTGATGCCGGCGGCCAGCGCCAGGGACGCGGCGGCCAATGCGTTGCCGATGTTGTGCCGCCCCGGCAACGCCAGCACGATCTCGGCCTGGCCCTGCGGGGTGGACAGCACGAACTGGCTGCCCGACACGCTGACACGCACGGCCTGCGCGGTGACATCGGCGATGTGGTCCAGGCCGTAGCGCAGCACGCGGCTGCGCGGCGGCTGGCCGACCACGTGCTGCTCGAACCAGGCACCGAAGGCGTCGTCGGCGTTGATCACCGCCACGCCATCGGCCGGCAGCGCAGCGTAGATGGCGCCCTTGGTGGTGGCCACGCCCTGCAGGCTGCCCATCCGCTCCAGGTGCGCCGGGGCGATGTTGTTCACCAGCGCATAGCGCGGGCGCACGATGTCGGTCAGGTAGGCGATGTCGCCCGGCTTGCCCGCGCCCATCTCGTAGACCGCATAGTCCGCGTCTTCGGGAGCGTCGATCAGCGCCAGCGGCAGGCCGATTTCGTTGTTGAGGTTGCCCGGGTTGGCATACACCACGCGCGCTTCCTCGCGCGCAACCTGCTGCAGGATCGCCAGCAGCAGCGTCTTGACGCTTGTCTTGCCGTTGCTGCCGGTGATGGCGAACACCTCGGCATGACGGTCGCGCTGCATGCCCGCGGCGATCCGGCCCAGCGCGTGCTGGCTGTCGGCGACCACGATCTGCGGCAGAGCGACATCGAGCAGGCGTTCGACCAGCATCGCCGACGCCCCGCGCGCGACCGCATCGGCGGCGAAGTCGTGGCCGTCGAAGCGCTCGCCGCGCAGGGCCACGTACAGGCTGCCCGGGGCCAGGGTGCGGGTGTCGTTGCTGATGGCGTCGATCGCGGTGTCTTCGCCGTGGATCTCGCCACCGGCCCAGTGGGCAATCAGCGACAGGGGCGTGCGCTTCATTGTGCTGCCTCCCCATGCGATGCCGCCAGGACGCGTGCAGCCACATCGGTATCGTTGAACGGGTACTGCACGCCGGCGATCTCCTGGTAGGGCTCGTGCCCCTTGCCGGCGACCAGCACGATGTCGCCCGCGCCGGCCAGCCCGATCGCCTGGGCGATGGCGGCGGCACGGTCGCGCTGCACGATCGCGGCGTCAGGCGCGCGCAGCCCGGCGACGATATCGGCGACGATCACATCGCCGTCTTCGCCGCGCGGGTTGTCATCGGTGACGATCACCACGTCGGCATGCTGTTCGGCGATGGCAGCCATCTGCGGCCGCTTGCCGGTGTCGCGCTCGCCGCCACAGCCGAACACGCACACCAGCCGCCCGGCCAGATGGCCCTCCAGGCTGGTCAGCGCCTGTTCGAGCGCGTCGGGGGTGTGGGCGTAGTCGATCACCACGGTGGGCTGGCCATTGGCGCCGCCAAGGCGGTTCATGCGGCCGGCGATCGGCTGCAGCTGCGACAGGAGCGCAGCGATTGCCGCCGGGGCGTGGCCCAGCGCCAGCAGCGTGCCGGCCACGGCCAGCAGGTTGTCCACGTTGAAACGGCCGAGCAGCGGCGACTGCACCGGATGGCGTTCGCCACCGACCTCCAGGTCGAAGGCGATGCCGCGACCGTCGAGCTTCAGCGAGTCGGCACGCACCGTGGCCTGCTGCGCGCCGCGCGAGCTGACCCCGACCGGCTGCACGCCGGCATCGAGGGTGCGCAGCAGTTCGCCGCCGAACGCATCATCGAGGTTGACCACGGCGGCCTTCAGGCCGGCGCGGTGGAACAGCCGGGCCTTGGCCGCGCCGTACTGGGCCATGTCACCGTGGTAGTCGAGATGGTCGCGGGTGAGGTTGGTGAACACCGCCACGTCGTAATGGACCGCGTCCACGCGCCCCTGGTCGAGCGCGTGCGAGCTGACCTCCATCGCCACCGCCTGCGCACCGCCATCGCGAAGCTGCGCCAGCACGGCGTGCATCTGCAGCACCAGCGGGGTGGTGAAGCCGGTTGGCACCACATCACCATAAAGTCCGACCCCCAACGTGCCGATACTTCCACTGCGGGTGCCAAGCAGGTGCCAGGCCTGGGCCAGCAGCTGCACGGTGGAGGTTTTGCCGTTGGTGCCGGTCACCCCGACCATCGTCATTGCGCGCGAGGGATGGCCGTGGAACTGGTCGGCCATCGCGCCCATGCGCGTGCGCAGGCCAGGTACGGCGATCGCATCGGCCGGTGCCGGCAGTTCGGCAGGCGCCGGCGGATCGAACAGGATCGCGCCCGCGCCGGCAGCGCGTGCCTGATCGACAAAGCCCAGCCCGTGCGCGCCGAAGCCGGCGATCGCCACGAAGGCATTGCCCGGCCGCACCGCCCGGCTGTCCAGCACCAGTCCGGTGATGGTCGGGTCGTGGGGCAGCGCCACGTCGGGAATCAACTGCGAAAGCAACATCGTCTGGCTCATTGCGTGCCTCCCTGCGCGGGCGGCGTCGTGGCGTGCGCGCTGGGCAGCGCGGCATCGAATTCGGCGGCGGCATCGGCCGGCAGCACCACCTCGGCCGGCGGTGCCGGCAGGATCGAGGCGGAGTGCCCCATCTTTCCGGACTGCTGGGCGGCCAGCCAGGACTCGATATCGTCCGGCGGAACGTCCATCAGGCGCAGGGCGCCTTCCATGACGTTGTGGAACACCGGCGCCGACACCAGGCCGCCGTAGTACTTGCCTGCCTGCGGGTCGTTGATCACGATCACCGTGGCGAAACGCGGGTTGCTGGCCGGCACCACGCCGGCAAACAGCGCGTTGTAGTGCCCGCGCTCGTATCCGCCCGGACCGGCCTTGCGTGCGGTACCGGTCTTGCCGGCCACGTGGTAGCCCAGCACCGCCGCCTGCTTGGCGCCGCCCTGGGTGACCACGGTTTCCATCATCGCCACCACTTCCTTGGCGATGTTCTCGTCGATGATCTGCTTGCCTTCGTTGCGCTGGCCTTTCACGAAGGTCGGCGCGATCAGCTTGCCGCCGTTGCCCAGCGCCGAGTAGGCAGTGGCGATCTGCAGCGGCGTGACATTCAGGCCGTAGCCGTAGGACATGGTGGTCTTGGTGGCGCCGTCCCAGCGACCCGGCCGCTTCAGCACACCGGCCGATTCGCCGGGGAAGCCGCTGTGCGGGGACACGCCATAGCCGAAGCTGTGGACGTGGTCGTAGAACACCTGGTCCGGCATCTTGGCCGCGATCTTGGCCGCGCCGATGTTCGAACTGCGGGTGATCACGCCGGTGACGTTGAGCACGCCGTTGTTGCGCGGCACGTCCTTGATGGTGAACCGGCCCACGGCCATGTAGCCGGGGTTGGTGTCCACGATGGTGTCCTTGGTGACCACGCCGGACTGCAGCGCCGAGGCGATGGTCAACGGCTTCATGGTCGAGCCGGGCTCGACCAGATCGGTGACCGCGCGGTTGCGGCGGGTATCCGGCGCCGCACCGCCGACCGAGTTGGGGTTGTAGGTCGGCAGGTTGACCATCGCCAGCACTTCGCCGGTGGCCACATCCATGATCACCATCGAACCGCCGGCGGCCTTGTTGGCGATCAGCGCGTTACGCAGCTCCTTGAACGCCAGGAACTGGATGCGGCGGTCGATGCTGAGGGTGAGGTCCTTGCCGGGTTCGGCCGGGCGCAGCAGGTCGCTTTCGACGGTATCGCCCTTGCGGTTGCGGATCACCCGCTTGGCGCCGGGCTTGCCACGCAGCCACTCATCGAAGGCCAGCTCCAGCCCTTCCTGGCCACGGTCGTCGATGTTGGTGAAGCCCAGCACGTGCGCCATCGCCTCGCCCTGCGGGTAGAAGCGGCGGAATTCGCGCTGCGAGGCGACGCCGGGAATCTTCAGCGCCACCACCTTTTCTGCGTCGTCCGGATTGATCCGGCGGCGCAGGTACATGAATTCCTTGTCGGCCTTCTGCGCCAGGCGGGCATTGAGCTCGTCCAGCGGCATGCCGAGCGCGGTGGCCAGCTCCGGGATGCGCTCAGGTTCGCGCAGCAGTTCCTGCGGATTGACCCAGATCGAGGCGACCGGGGTGGACACCGCCACCGGCTCGCCGTTGCGGTCGGTGATCATGCCGCGCGAGGTGTTGATCGGCAGCTCGCGCAGGTAGCGGGCTTCGCCCTGGCGCTGGTAGAACTCGCTGTTGATGATCTGCACGTACGCGGCGCGGCCAACCAGCGACACCGAGCACAGCCCCAGCGCCAGACCGACCCACTTCAGGCGCTGGCGCAGGTTGAAGCTGTTGCGGGCACGGTTGCGGCCGGACTTGCTCATGGGCGCACCACCACGACGTCGGCGGCCTCGGGGAACTTCATGCCCAGGCGTTCGCGGGCGACGCGATCGACCCGGGTCGCTTCGGCCAGCGTGGCCTGTTCCAGCTGCAGGCGGCCGAATTCGATATTGAGCTCATCGCGTGCGCGCTCGACCTTGGACAGTTCCACGAAGGTCTGGCGGTGGCGGTGGCGCATGAACACCACGCCGATCGCCGAGGCGATCGTGCAGGCCAGCAGCACAATGAGCAGCAGGCGGCTCATCCGGCCACCGCACGCTTTTCGGCGACACGCAGCACGGCGCTGCGCGAGCGCGGGTTGACCGCCAGCTCGTCGTCGTCGGCCTTGATGGCGCCACCGATCAGATCCAGCGTCGGCACGAACGCCGCCAGTTCCGGCAGCCGGCGATTGGTCGGCGGGGCCTTGGCGTGGCGGTTCATGAACTGCTTGACGATGCGGTCTTCCAGCGAGTGGAAGCTGATCACCGCCAGCCGGCCGCCGGGCTTGAGCCGCGCCATCGCCGCGTCCAGGCCGGCTTCAAGGTCGGCCAGTTCGCGGTTGATGTGGATGCGGATGGCCTGGAAGCTGCGCGTGGCCGGGTGGATCTTGTCTTTGCCACGCGGCATCACCGACGCAATCAGCTCGGCGAGCTCGGCGGTGCGGGCGAACGGCTGCCTGTCGCGGCGCGCGATGATCGCACGGGCGATGCGGCGCCCCTGGCGCTCCTCGCCGTAGGTCCACAGCACGTCCATGAGCTCACGCTCTTCGACGCGATTGAGCCACTGCGCCGCGCTCTCGCCACTGTCCGGGTCCATGCGCATGTCCAGCGGGCCGTCCTTGCCGAAGCTGAAACCGCGCTCGGCGACATCCAGCTGCGGCGACGACACGCCCAGGTCGAACAGCACCCCGTCCAGGCCGTCGGCGGTGGCGTCCCACTGCAGCAGGTCGGCGAAGCTGCCACGGAAGATCGACACGCGCGGGTCCGGCGCGAAATCGCGCTCGGCCACCGCAATCGCTTCGGGATCCTTGTCCATGACCAGCAGCCGGCCTCCAGGACCGAGTTGCTCGAGCACGCCGCGGGCATGACCGCCACGACCGAACGTGCCATCGAGATACCGTCCGTTTTCGATCACCGCCAGGCCGTCCAGGACCTGCGTGTACAGCACCGGCAGATGGCCCGCCGGCGACTGCGACACCGGAAGGTGACCGGCCTGCGCGCCTCCGCGCACCCGGGCACCCCGGCTCACAACTTCAGGTCGAGCAACCCATCGCCGAGATCCTCGTCAGACAATGTCTGCTGGATCAACGCGCGATGTGCCTGCTCGCTCCACAATTCAAATTTGTCGCCCATGCCGAGCAGAACCGCCTTCTTTTCAATGCCAACGGCACCACGGTGGCTGGCGGGAATACTGATGCGACCGTTGCCGTCCAGCTCCAGATGCGCGGCCGAACCGACCAGCTTCTGTTGCAGCAGACGCACGACACGCTGTGTGTTGGGCTTGGACATGACATCGTCCCGCACCCGCTCCCACTCCGATTCGGCATAGAGCCAAAGGCAGCCGGACTCGAACGGGTTGTAGGTGAGCACGAGACGGTTGTTGCTGGCGCGCGCGACCAGGTCGCGATAAGCGGTGGGAACCGCCATGCGTCCTTTGTCATCGACTGTGATGGCCGTCTCGCCCTGGAACACGACGCCTGCACCTTTTCCTTTGCCCGGTGAAACATTGAACCACGAAAAACCACAAAAAACCCGGTTTTCCCTCTGTTGCCCACCTTAGCAGTGCCGATTAGGTTGTCAACAACTTTGCGAGCCCGAAATCGCTTGGAACATCAAGGGCTTGCAGCAATGTTTAGAGACTTGTTCAAGGCTTATCCACAAGTTGCTGTTTCGTCTCAATTTTTGAGATTGATCGGGAGTTCAGGCCTGTGCAGAGGGCGTGAAACCCTTGCCCGCATTCAGTCCCGGAGGGGTCGGCTTCGACCCGTCCGTGCGCAAACCCGGCACAATCGGCGCATGTGTCTGCTCGCTCTGGCCTGGAAGGCCCACCCCCGCTGGCAGCTGGTCATGGCCGGCAACCGCGACGAGTTCCACGCCCGGCCCACCGCCGCGCTGGCCGCCTGGGCTGCGCCCGATGCCGGCGTGATGGCCGGGCGCGACCTGCGCTCCGGCGGCACCTGGGCCGGTATCGGCAGGAACGGCCGGATGGCGGTGGTGACCAATGTGCGTGATCCGCAGGCACGGCAGACCGGCCCCTCGCGAGGGGCGCTGGTGGCCGACTACCTGCGCGGCAGCGCCCCCGCCGCCGCCTTCGCCGAGGCCCTGGCCAGCGACGCGCCCGCCTTCGCCCCGTTCAACCTGGTGCTGGCCGACCGCGACAGCTGCCAGTTCCTCGGCAACCACCCGCTGCAGCGGCAGACGCTGTCGCCCGGCCTGCACGGCATGTCGAATGGACCGCTCGATGCACCGTGGCCGAAAACCGTGAACCTCGTCGAGGCCCTCGGCGACTGGATCGCACGCGGCGACGCCACCCTGGACCCGCTCTGGCAGGCGCTGGCCAACGACGGCCAGGCCGACGACGACGCCCTGCCCGACACCGGCATCGGCCTGGAGCGCGAGCGCTGGCTGTCGTCGGCATTCATCCGCAGCCCGGACTACGGCACCCGTGCCAGCACCTTGATCCTGCTGGACGAGCGCGGCCAGGGGTTCATCCACGAGCGCCGCTTCGCGCCCGATGGACGCTGCATCGGCCAGACCCGGCTGGAAGCGGTGGCACCGTAACACCGCATCGGCACCCCTGCCGCGCGGCGGATGTGGGACAATGCGCGCGGCGGAGTCGGCCAGACAGTCGCGTCATCCCTTGCGGATGCCGAGGAAAGTCCGGGCTCCACAGGGCAAGGTGCCAGGTAACGCCTGGGCGGCGCGAGCCGACGGAAAGTGCAACAGAAAGATACCGCCTACGTTCCCTTCGGGGAGCCGGTAAGGGTGAAATGGTGCGGTAAGAGCGCACCGCGAGTCTGGCAACAGACCGGCACGGCAAACCCCACCTGGAGCAAGACCAAATAGGGACCTAATGGCGTGGCCCGCGTCGGGTCCGGGTAGGTTGCTTGAGCGCTGCGGTGACGCAGCGCCTAGAAGAATGACTGTCCACGACAAAACCCGGCTTATCGGCCGGCTCCGCCCTTTCTTCGCATTCTGCGAAGAAGCCCCCAGGGGTTTGCTGCCCAAACCCTGGGCCCCCGGGCGCCGGTAGAGCCGACCGTTGGTCGGCTGCTCTACGTTCCGGCATCGGCACGACATCCCCAGGCGCCGGTGCCCACCGCGCCGCAACTCAACTACCGTACAGCGCCTTTCTCGGCGCGCCGGTCAGTTCCGCCGCCAGCTTGGCAGCGGTTGACGGCGGCAGGTGCTCGCTGAGCTTGGCGTACATGCGGCGGCCTGCAGCAAGCTGGGCCTGCTCGTCGTCGGCGGCGCCCTGCACCATCACCACGAACTCGCCCTTGCGCTGGTTGTCGTCGGCTTCCACCTGCTGCAGCAGCGAGGCCAGGGTGCCGTCGAGCACCGTCTCGAACAGTTTGGTCAGTTCGCGCGCCAGCACGGCCGGGCGCTCGGCACCGAACGCGGCCACCATGTCGGCCAGCGATTCGGTGATGCGGTGCGAGGATTCGTAGAACACCAGCGTGCGGGTTTCGCCCGCCAGCCCATTCAACCGCTCACGGCGGCCCGACCCCTTGGCCGGCAGGAAGCCTTCGAAGGTGAAGCGGTCGCTGGGCAGACCGGCCACGCTCAATGCCGCGATCGCCGCGCACGCGCCCGGCACCGGGCTGACCCGGATGCCCGCTTCGCGCGCCGCACGGACTAGGCGGTAGCCCGGATCGCTCACCAGCGGCGTGCCGGCATCGCTGACCAGCGCCAGCGACTCACCGGCCTGCAGCCGCGCCACGATGCGCTGCGACAACGCTTCTTCATTGTGGTCGTGCAGCGCCACCAGCGGCTGCTGGATGCCGAAGTGGGCCAGCAGCTGGCCGCTGCGGCGGGTGTCCTCGGCGCAGATCGCGGCCACCGAGCGCAGCACCTCCTGCGCGCGCGGCGTCAGGTCGGCGAGGTTTCCGATCGGGGTGGCAACGACATACAGCGTGGGGACAGCACTCATCGCAACGGCACTCATGGGTCAAGGGTAGAATCGTACCGTTCCCCGGCCACGGCCGCTGCCCCCATCGAATGGACCTGATCATGAACAAGCCCGTCGCACGGATCTCTGCCCTTTCGTTGTCGCTGCTGCTGCTCGCCGGCTGCGCCACGACCAGCCTCACCAGTGCCCCCGAATCCCCGGCGCAGAGCCAGGCGCTGGCACTGATCGAGCAGGGCAAGCCGCGCGATGCCGCCGTGCAGCTCGAAGCACTGGCCAACACCCTGCGCGGCAGCGCCCGCAGCGCCGCGCTGGCCGATGCCGCCTTCGCCTGGCATGAAGCCGGCGACGCCACCCGTGCCCGCAGCCTGCTGAGCCAGGTGCAGCCGCGCCAGCTCGCCGGTGCCAGCCTGCACCGCTATCAGCTCACCAGTGCCGAACTGGCGCTGGCCGACAAGCAACCCGCGCAGGCGCTGGCCGCACTGAAGGAATCCTCCGACGCGGTGACCCCGTCGCTGCGCACGCGCTGGCAGCTGGCCCGCGCCAATGCATTGCAGGCCACCGGCGACACCCTCGGCGCCGCGCTGGAACGCGCCCGCGCGCATGCCGCACTCACCGGCAAGGCGCGCAGCGACAACCAGCAGGCCATCGCCAGCCTGCTCGGCACTCTGGACGACGCCACCCTGCGCGCCAAGGCCGCCGCGCTGCCGGCCAACGAACCGCTGTACAACTTCGCCGGCCGTGCCCTGATCGCCCGTGGCCTGCCGCTGCCGCGTCCCTTCGACCGCGATGGCGCCAGCCAGTTCGACACCAGCAAGCGCCCGCCGGCGATGTCCGACGGCTACCGCCCGCCGCTGAAGATGGCCGTGCTGCTGCCGCTCAGTGGTCGCCTCGCGACCGCCGCACAGCCGGTCCGCGATGGCCTGCTCAGCGGTTACTACGGCGAGTCGCGCCGCCGCCCGGAGATCCAGTTCATCGACACCGCCGGCACCGCCGCCGGCGCTGTGGCCGCCTACGACAAGGCCGTGGGCGCGGGCGCCGACTTCATCGTCGGGCCGCTCGGCCGCGATGAGGTCGATGCGGTGTTCGGCCGCGCCCAGCTGCCGGTGCCGGTGCTGGCGCTGAACCGCGGCAAGGGCAGCCCGCCGGCCGGCAGCGCCGGCTTCTCGATGGCCCCTGAAGACGACGGCATCATCGCCGCCGAGTACCTGCGCGGCCGCGAGCGCGGCAAGGTGCTGGTGGTGCACAGCAATGACGAGACCGGCCGCCGCGCGGCCGCCGCGTTCCGCGAGCGCTTCACCCAGCGTGGCGGCCAGGTGGCAGCCACCGTCGGCGTGAACGACACCGTGGGCGATGTCGGCGCGCAGCTGCGCGCCGCAGGCAGCGTGGATGGCGTATTCCTGGCGGTGAAGGCACCGCAGGCCCGCACGCTGGCGCCGCAGCTGGCGCTGGCCGGTGCCGGCGGTGCCAGCCGCGTGGGCACCTCGCAGCTGACCCTGGGCAGCGGCAAGCCCGAGGAAGACATGGCGCTGGACGGCATCATCTACCCGAACGAGGCCTGGAACGTGCGCGGCGTGGCCGGCCTGCCGGCCGCCTCCACCGCCGGGCAGATCCTGCCCTCGGCACGCGGCGCCTCCGGCCGCCTGTTCGCCTTCGGCTTCGACGCCTGGAAGATCAGCGCCTACCTGGACAAGATCGCCACCGAGGGCGCGCTGGCCGGCGCCACCGGCACGCTGTTCCTGGACAGCAACGGCAACGTGCTGCGCGTGCCGGTGTGGTCGACCTTCAGCGGCGGTCGGCCGACGCCGATCGCGTCGGCCAACTAAGCCCGGCATGGCCACCGGACGCGCGCAGCGCGGCGCGGCGGTGGAAGCGGCGGCGCTGGCGCATCTGCGCCGCGCCGGCCTGCAGCCGCTGGCCGCCAACGCGCGCTATCGCGGTGGCGAGCTGGACCTGGTGATGCGCGACGGTGACACCACGGTGTTCGTGGAGGTGCGTTACCGCGCGTCGGCCGCGTTCGGCGGCGGCGCCGTCTCGGTGGACCTGCGCAAGCGCCGCAAGCTGGTGCTGGCCGCGCAACTGTTCCTGCTGGCGCATCCGGCGCTGGCCAACCGGCCCTGCCGGTTCGACGTGGTCGAGGCCGCCGGCGACCCACCGCAGCTGCACTGGCTGCGTGACGCATTCCGGCTGGAGGACTGCTGATGCCCACCGTTCTTACCCATGCCGCCATTCCACTGGCACTGTGGTGCGCGGCCGACCGTGGCCGCATCGCCGCGCCACTGCTGGCGGCCGGCGTGGTGGCGGCGATGCTGCCGGACGCCGATGTACTGGCGTTCGCGCTGCACATTCCCTACGCCGACAGTTTCGGCCACCGCGGTGCGAGCCACTCGCTGCTGTTCGCCGCGCTGCTGGCCACGTTGGCGGCAGTGCTGCACCGGCGCCTGCGCGCCACGGCCGTGCAGGCCGCCGCGTTCGTCGGCATCAGTGCGTTGTCGCACCCGCTGCTGGATGCGTTTACCTCCGGCGGCCTGGGCGTGGCGCTGTGGTGGCCGTGGAGCGGCGAGCGGCTGTTCGCGCCGTGGCGGCCGATCCGTGTCTCGCCGTTCGCCGGCCAGTTCTTCAACGCACGCGGCATCACCACGCTGCTCTCCGAGCTGCGCTGGGTCTGGCTGCCGCTCAGCGCCGCCGTGATCGGCTGGAAGCTGATCCAACCCGCCCCCGCCTCGTCCCGGAATACCCCATGACCACCGCCCTGCCCGCCGCCTTCGCCGCCACCCTGCACACCCTGCTGGGCGATGACGGCTGGCGCACCGATGACGGCGCGCTGCAGGCGCATGCCCAGGACAACTCGTGGCGGCACACGCTGCCGGCCGGCGTGGCCTTCCCGCGCGACCGCGACCAGGTGGTCGCCCTGGTGCGTGCGTGCCGCGCGCATGGCATCGCGCTGGTCGCGCGCGGCGCCGGCACCGGCACCACCGGCGCGGCGGTACCGGTGAATGGCAGCGTCGTGCTCTCGTTCGCGCGCATGGACCGCATCCTCGACATCCAGCCGGGCAACCGCTGCGCGGTGGTGGAGCCGGGTGTGCTCAATGGCGACCTGCAGCACGCGCTGGTACCGCATGGCCTGTTCTGGGCGCCGGACCCATCCAGCGCGGACATCTGCAGCATTGGCGGCAACCTCGCCTGCAATGCCGGCGGCCCGCGCGCGGTGAAGTACGGCACCAGCCGCGACAACGTGCTCGGCCTGGTGGCGGTGACCGGTGCCGGCGAGGTGATCCAGTGCGGGGGGGCGTATACCAAGGATGCCACCGGCTACGACCTGACCCATCTGCTGGTGGGCAGCGAAGGCACGCTGGCGCTGATCGTGGAAGCCACGCTCAAGCTGACCCCGCTGCCGGTGGCCCAGGCCGGGCTGCGCGTGCTGTACCGCGATGCCAACGCCGCCGCCGCGGCGGTGTCGCGCCTGATGGCGCAGCCGGTGGTGCCCACACGCCTGGAATTCATGGATGCGCGCAGCCTGGAACTGCTGCGCCGCAACGGTGCCGAGGTGCCCGAGGCCGGCGCGATGCTGCTGGTCGAGGCCGACGGCGATCACGACACCCTCCCCTACCTGCTGCAGGCGCTGGCCACCGCCGCCGAAGGCGATGGCCTGCTCGCGCTGGATGTGGCGATGGAAGGCAGCGCCCGCGAGAAGCTCTGGGCCGCGCGCAAGGCGCTGTCGCCGGCCCTGCGCAGCATCGCCCCGGGCAAGATCAACGAGGACGTGGTGGTGCCGGTGTCGCGCATCCCGGACCTGGTGGCCGGCGTGCAGGCACTGGCGCAGGAGCACGCGCTGACCATCGTCACCTTCGGTCACGCCGGCAACGGCAACCTGCACGTCAACATCCTGTACCACCCCGACGATGCCGACGAAAACGCACGCGCGCACGCCGCGCTGCCGAAGATCTTCGCGCTGACCCTCGCGCTGGGCGGCACGCTGTCCGGCGAGCACGGCATCGGCCTGGCCAAGCGCGACTTCATGACCCAGGCCTTCACGCCCGCCACGCTGGCGGCGATGCGTTGCATCAAGCACGCGCTGGATCCGGACGGCATTCTCAATCCGGGCAAGGTGCTGCCGCCCGCGTAGCGCGGCGCGGCGACCGCCTGAACGCCCGATGGCCGCGCTCCATAGACGCGGCGTATCTGCAATTTCTTGCATGGGTTGCCCAACCTGTCACCGCGACACTGCGCGTCTTCGCTGGACACGCCGTGTCGCATGCGACCCCATCGACTTCACAGCGCCATCATCTCCACAGGAGGAATAGGCATCCTGGGGAGCGCGCTGACGGGGGCGCGGCTATCGCTTGTAGTGCTCAGCCAAGTTTTTCCTTCTGACACGAGATCAAGACGATGAACGCGATGACGTCCACTGCCACCGGCCGCCCGTCGGTCCGCCCGCTCGCCTGTGCCGTGCTGCTGGCGCTGGCCTCTCTTCCCGTCGGTGAACTGGAGGCCCGCAACCTCGATGGCGAGGAGGCCGAAGTGGTGGCGGGTGATTTTCCCGAGCACTGGAACCTCCAGAATGGCTCGCGACTGGTGGTCAACGGTGGACGGACCCACGACATTTTTGCCTACAGCGGGTCGAGCATTGAATTGACCGGCGCCACGGTTACCCGGCGGCCCGGCGGAACGTTGACCAACGTGGTGCAGTTGAATGGAACCTCATCGCTACGCGCCAACGGCACCACCTTCAAGCAGGGCGGCATCGGCGTGCTGGATAGTTCGACCCTGCACCTCATCAACAGCAGCATTGGTGACGGGGCCACTCTCGGGGTGTCGCTCTCGCGCGCAACATCAGGCAGTGCCGGACCTCATGCCATCCTCGACTCCACGCGGATCCAGGTTGTGGACGCACCTGGCAAACCCGACTTCAACTCGGGCGTCGGTGTGCGCATGCAAAGCGGCCGGATGGATATCATCAATGGCTCCGAGATCGATGCCGCGAACACCGGTGCCATTCTCTTTGGTGGGTTCGTCGACAACGGCGGGTTTGGCACGTTCACGATGGATGGTTCGACAATCCGCTCCGGCCGCGGCGCGGCGTTGCACGTCCTGTCCTATGGCGCCAACGACACCACGTTCGACATTCTGGTCGCCAACAACTCCCAGCTGATCGGCGGGGACGGGAACCTACTGCTGGTCAGTGCGTTCGAGGGAGAGATCGCCACCGGCAACAGCACGATCGCCTTCACCGTGGACGATTCGCGCCTCGCCGGCGATATCACGTTCGACACCAGCACCGTCAACGGCACCCTCGACGTCCTGCTGCGCAGCAAGGCGCGCATCGACGGCCGCTTCACCAACGTCACCTCCGCCACCGTCGGCACCGACAGTACCTGGATGCTCACCGGGGACAGCGATGTTGGCCGGCTGCAGCTCGACGCCACCGGTACCGTCGCTCTCGGCAATGGCAGCACGTTCAATACGCTCACCGTGGACGAGTTTCTCGGCAATGGCGGCACGCTGGTGTTCAACACCGTGCTCGGCGACGACGGCTCGGCCACCGACAGACTGGTCATCACCGGCGATGCCGAAGGCCAGGCCGGCGTGCGTGTGCGCAATGCCGGCGGTGCCGGTGCGAAGACCGACCTGGGCATCGAGCTGATCAACATCGGCGGCGCCTCCAACGCGCAGTTCGACCTGATCGGCCGCGCCGTCGGCGGGCAATACGAGTATTTCCTGGTCAAGGGTGCCGATGGGAACTGGTACCTGCGCTCGGAGATTCTGCCGCCGCCGGACCCGTGCGATGCCGACCCGAGCCTGCCGGCGTGCCAGCCGACGCTTCCGGTCGAACCGGTTGACCCCGTGGACCCTGTTGATCCGGTTGATCCCATCGACCCGGTGGACCCGGTCCCGGTACTGCGCCCGGAAGCCGGTGCCTACCTGGCCAACCAGTTCGCGCTCACCCAGCTGCTGCGCCACACCTGGCGCGACCGCAACGGCGACCAGGCCGCCGGCAACGACGGCGTGCATGCCTGGGCCACGATCGATTCCACCCACAGCCGCCTGGGCGCGGTCGAAGACCAGCTCGAGCTCAAGGTGGACCGCTCGCGCCTGCAGATCGGTGCGGACATCGGTGTGTTCGATGCCGACCGTGGCCGCGTGGGCGTGATGCTGACCGCCGCACAGTCGCAGGCCACCTCGCACTCGGCCCTCACCGGCTACAGCGCACGCGGCAAGGTGGAAGGCGGCGCGGCCGGCGTATACGGCAGCTGGAGCAATGACGCCCTCTACCTGGATGCGTCGGTGCAGCGCGGCCAGTTCCGCAACCGCGTCGAAGGCGATGGGCTGGACACCGAGCGCTACGATGCCGACCTGTGGCAGTCCTCGCTGGAAGCCGGCTACCAGATCGACATCGGCCGCATCGGCGCGATGGCACTGCGCCTGCAGCCTGAGCTGCAGCTGGTCTACACCGATGCCAGTACCGACCAGCATCGCGAGACCAACGGCACCATCGTGCGGAGCCTGGGCGAAGACGGCCTGTCCGGCCGGCTCGGCGTGCGCATCGAGGGTGAAGCCACGCGCGACAGCGGCGCGGCGGTACGCCCGTACGTGGTGGTGAACTGGTACCGCGACGGTGCCAGCAACGGCATCGCCTTCGATGACGAAGCGCTGCGCGCCAGCACCCCGCGCAACCGCTATGCGCTCAGCGGCGGCGCCAAAGTTGCGTTCGGGTCGGGCTTCTCGGCCTGGGGTGGGCTGGGCCTGATGCGCGGCGACAGCGGCTACCGCGAAGCCACGGCGCAGCTGGGCATGTCGTACGACTGGTAAGTCACTGCTGGCACTACCGACAAGGACGCCGGGCATTGCCCGGCGTCCTTTGTTCTGGCGACCTGAATGCCGGATGGACACCCCCGATAGGCGCGACTTATCTGCAAGTTGTTGCATGGGTTGCAAGACCTGTCACCGCGACACTGCGCGTCCTCGCTGGACACCCTGTGTCGCATGCGGCCCGGTCGGTTTCACAGCGCCATCATCTCCACAGGAGGAATAGGCATCCTGGGGAGCGCGCTGACGGGGGCGCGGCTATCGCTTGAAGTGCTCAGCCATGCTTTTCCTTCTGACACGAGATCAAGACGATGAACGCGATGACGTCCACTGCCGCCGGCCGCCCGTCGGTCCGCCCGCTTGCCTGTGCCGTGCTTCTGGCGCTGGCCTCCCTTCCCGCAGGTGAACTGGATGCCCGTCAGCTCAATGGCGAGGAGGCCGAGGTGGTGGACGGTGATGTGCCTGAGGCGTGGGGTCTCATCAATGCATCACGGCTGACGGTGCGGGGTGGTGAGACCGGCACCATCAGTGCCGGAAGCACCTCACAGGTGATTCTGGAGGGCGCTACGGTGCGTCGTAGTGGTCTCCAGAATGCGGTGACGCTGTACGACGGGAGTACGCTCGAGGCCAATGCGACGACATTCAAAGGAGGCTCGATCTATGTCGGCCGCGATTCCTCGGCCCGGCTGACCAACAGCACCATTCTGGTGACACGGGCAGATGGCATGGACGCAAACGAGCGCTTGAGCGTTGGCGCCCAGATGGTCAGGAGCCCCGCAAGCGGAATCCCCGTAAACGCCCGGCTGGTGCTGGATGCGACCCGGATTCTCGTCGAGGACACCGATGAAGCGAATGACACCTTCAGTGGTCTCGGCGTGCGGATGTCGCACGGCCACATCGACATCGTCAACGGATCGTACATCGACGCCGCCAATGTGGCTGCGCAGCTGTTTGCAGAAGGCATGAACGATGTACCCATCCGCCTGCGCGTGGACAACGCCACCCTGCGCTCCGGCCGGGGCGCTGCCATCCAGGTGGCGGCACATTCACCGGCGGAATATGACATCGTGGTGGCCAACGGCGCAAAGCTGTTTGCCGGCGATGGGCATCTGCTGCTGGTCAACACTTTCTCCGGATTTCCCAATTCGCAGGCCACGGTCAACTTCACTGTCGACAACGCGTCCCTGCAGGGCGACGTCAGGTTCGATGACCGTGTCGCCAAAGGCACCCTCGACGTCCTGCTGCGCAACAAGGCGCGCATCGACGGCCGCTTCATCAACGTCACTTCCGCCACGGTTGGCACCGACAGCACCTGGATGCTCACCGGCGACAGCGATGTTGGCCGGCTGCAGCTCGACGCCACCGGCACCGTCGCTCTCGGCAATGGCAGCACGTTCAATACGCTCACCGTGGACGAGTTTCTCGGCAATGGCGGCACGCTGGTGTTCAACACCGTGCTGGGCGACGACGGCTCGGCCACCGACAGACTGGTCATCACCGGCGACGCCGAAGGCCAGGCTGGCGTGCGTGTGCGCAATGCCGGCGGTGCCGGTGCGAAGACCGACCTGGGCATCGAGTTGATCAACATCGGCGGCGCCTCCAACGCGCAGTTCGATCTGATCGGGCGCGCCGTCGGTGGGCAATACGAGTACTTCCTGGTCAAGGGCGCCGATGGGAACTGGTACCTGCGCTCGGAGATCCTGCCGCCGCCGGACCCGTGCGATGCCGACCCGAGCCTGCCGGCGTGCCAGCCGACGCTGCCGGTCGAACCGGTTGATCCCGTGGACCCTGTTGATCCGGTTGATCCCATCGACCCGGTGGACCCGGTCCCGGTACTGCGCCCGGAAACCGGTGCCTACCTGGCCAATCAGTTCGCGCTCACCCAGCTGCTGCGCCACACCTGGCGCGACCGCAATGGCGACCAGGCCGCCGGCAACGACGGCGTGCATGCCTGGGCCACGATCGATTCCACCCACAGCCGCCTGGGCGCGGTCGAAGACCAGCTCGAGCTCAAGGTGGACCGCTCGCGCCTGCAGATCGGTGCGGACATCGGTGTGTTCGACGCCGACCGTGGCCGCGTGGGCGTGATGCTGACCGCCGCGCAGTCGCAGGCCACCTCGCGCTCGGCCCTCACTGGCTACAGCGCACGCGGCAAGGTGGAAGGCGGCGCGGCCGGCGTATACGGCAGCTGGAGCAATGACGCCCTCTACCTGGATGCGTCGGTGCAGCGCGGCCAGTTCCGCAACCGCGTCGAAGGCGATGGCCTGGATGCCGAGCGCTATGACGCCGACCTGTGGCAGTCCTCGCTGGAAGCCGGCTATCGCATGGACATCGGCCGCATCGGCGCGATGGCACTGCGCCTGCAGCCGGAGCTGCAGCTGATCTACACCGACGCGTCCACCGACCAGCATCGCGAGACCAACGGCACCATCGTGCGCAGCCTGGGCGAAGACGGTTTGTCCGGCCGGCTCGGCGTGCGCATCGAGGGCGAGTCCAAGGGCGACAACGGCGCGGCGGTACGCCCGTACATGGCGGTGAACTGGTACCGCGACGGTGCCAGCAACGGCATCGCCTTCGATGACGAAGCGCTGCGCGCCAGCACCCCGCGCAACCGCTATGCGCTCAGCGGCGGCGCCAACGTTGCGTTCGGGTCGGGCTTCTCGGCCTGGGGTGGGCTGGGGCTGATGCGCGGCGACAGCGGCTACCGCGAAGCCACGGCGCAGCTGGGCATGTCGTACGACTGGTAAGTCACTGCTGGCACTACCGACAAGGACGCCGGGCATTGCCCGGCGTCCTTTGTTCTGGCGACCTGAATGCCGGATGGACACCCCCGATAGGCGCGACTTATCTGCAAGTTGTTGCATGGGTTGCAAGACCTGTCACCGCGACACTGCGCGTCCTCGCTGGACACCCTGTGTCGCATGCGGCCCGGTCGGTTTCACAGCGCCATCATCTCCACAGGAGGAATAGGCATCCTGGGGAGCGCGCTGACGGGGGCGCGGCTATCGCTTGAAGTGCTCAGCCATGCTTTTCCTTCTGACACGAGATCAAGACGATGAACGCGATGACGTCCACTGCCGCCGGCCGCCCGTCGGTCCGCCCGCTTGCCTGTGCCGTGGTCCCTGCGGATGCAGACGTGCGCTCACTCCTGGGGTCACACCTGCCTCACGCCCACCCGCGGCTGCGTCCGCTTGCGCTGGAGTTACTGCCCATTCTTCTGGCCATCTCTCTGTCGCCAACGGCGGCATTGGCCGGCACGGTTGCACCAGGCACCTCACATACGGTCTACGAAGGCGACGCTACTGAGATCTGGAGCGTGCACGCTGGGGCTACCCTTACCTTGGCGCCCGGAGCCACCAGTAGACATGTGGTCGCACGAGGCGCAACGCTGAACGCCGAGGGCGCCAGCATCACCGGCTCCGTGCAGCTCAGCGAAGCCTCCAGGGCCGTGCTGGCAAACAGCAGCATCATCGCAACCGAAGGGAATGAGCCGAGTGCAGGCTTCATTCTGTCCGGCAGCAGCCTCTCCATGCACCAGATGACGATTGAGTCGGACTACATTGGCTTTCGCCAGGACGGTCTTGATACGCATGTGGACGTGGCCGACAGCAAGATCACAGTGGCAACCCGCGCTTTCTCGAACCAGGGTGGCACCTTGGAACTGCGAAACGTAGACGTGATCGCCAACGGTGCGGGAGGCAATGTGCAAGGCATTCTGCAGATTGGCGGCCACGTGTCCGCCGAAGATCTGCGCGTGACATCCTCTGACATAGGCATTGAAGTCCGCGCTGGTGAGGCCCAGCTGCGTCGTACCACGATCAACAGCGAGGGGGTCGGGCTTTATATAGGGTTCGGGCCCGGCAGTGGTGCCGGCGGCATCGTCCGGCTGTCCGACAGCGCCATTACCTCGGGGAACCTAGCAGCCTGGGTGGGCGCTGGCACAACGCTGGAGATCTCCAACTCGATCCTTGTTGGCGGCACATCCTCCAACAGCAGTGCCCTTCAGATCAACAACGCGACCGCAACGGTGCGGGGATCGATGCTGTCCGGCGCTGGCAAAGGGATCGCAGTGTTCGCATACTCGGCCGACAGCAACCTGAAACTGGACGGTTCGGCAGTCGGTGCTGGGACAGGGCCGGGCCTCGATGCAGGCACCAACGCAGGACACACGGCATTCATCGATCTGAGCCGCGGCTCGCGCGTCACGGGTGCGGTTGCGCTGAATGCTTTTGGTGGTGGCACTGTTGCACTGACGGCCTCCGAGTCTCATCTGATCGGGGACCTGGTTGCCCACGAGCGGACAAATGTATCAGTGCTGCTTGAGAACAACAGTGTCTTGGTCGGAGCAGCCAACAACATCGATGATTTCCAGCTCACCAATGCCCGCTGGCGAATGACCGGCGACAGCAGGGTTGGTCATTTCGCGATGCGCGGCGCGACCATCCTCGAGCTTGGTGACGGCAGCACGTTCAATACGCTCACCGTGGATGAGTTCCTCGGCAATGGCGGCACGCTGGTGTTCAACACCGTGCTCGGCGATGACAGCTCGGCCACCGACAGACTGGTCATCACCGGCGATGCCGAAGGCCAGGCCGGCGTGCGTGTGCGCAACGCCGGCGGTGCCGGTGCGAAGACCGACCTGGGCATCGAGCTGATCAACATCGGCGGTGAATCCAACGCGCAGTTCGACCTGATCGGGCGCGCCGTCGGCGGGCAATACGAGTATTTCCTGGTCAAGGGTGCCGACGGAAACTGGTACCTGCGCTCGGAGATCCTGCCGCCGCCGGACCCGTGCGATGCCGATCCGAGCCTGCCGGCGTGCCAGCCGACGCTGCCGGTCGAACCGGTTGATCCCGTGGACCCTGTGGATCCCATCGACCCGATCGACCCGGTAGACCCTGTTGACCCGGTAGACCCTGTTGACCCGGTGGACCCCGTCGATCCGGTGCCGGTGCTGCGCCCGGAAGCCGGCGCCTACCTGGCCAATCAGTTCGCCCTCACCCAGCTGCTGCGCCACACCTGGCGCGACCGCAACGGCGACCACGCCGCCGGCAACGACGGGGTGCATGCCTGGGCCACGATCGATTCCACCCACAGCCGCCTGGGCGCGGTGGAAGACCAGCTCGATCTCAAGGTCGACCGCTCGCGCCTGCAGATCGGTGCGGACATCGGTGTGTTCGATGCCGACCGTGGCCGCGTGGGCGTGATGCTCACCGCCGCGCAGTCCCAGGCCACCTCGCGCTCGGGCCTGACCGGTTACAGCGCACGCGGCAAGGTCGAAGGCGGCGCGGCCGGCGTGTATGGCAGCTGGAGCAATGATGCGCTGTACGTGGACGCCTCGGTGCAGCGCGGCCAGTTCCGCAACCGTGTCGAAGGCGACGGCCTGGACACCGAGCGCTACGATGCCGACCTGTGGCAGTCCTCGCTGGAAGCCGGCTATCGCATGGACATCGGCCGCATCGGCGCGATGGCACTGCGCCTGCAGCCTGAGCTGCAGCTGGTCTACACCGACGCGTCCACCGACCAGCATCGCGAGACCAACGGCACCATCGTGCGCAGCCTGGGCGAAGACGGCCTGTCCGGCCGGCTGGGCGTGCGCATCGAAGGTGAAGCCACGCGCGACAGTGGCGCGGCCGTGCGTCCGTACATGGCAGTGAACTGGTACCGCGACGGTGCCAGCAACGGCATCGCCTTCGATGACGAAGCGCTGCGCGCGAGCACCCCGCGCAACCGCTATGCGCTCAGCGGCGGCGCCAAAGTTGCGTTCGGGTCGGGCTTCTCGGCCTGGGGTGGGCTGGGCCTGATGCGCGGCGACAGCGGCTACCGCGAAGCCACGGCGCAGCTGGGCATGTCGTACGACTGGTAAGGCGTGCCGCCTGCAGTACAGACAGGAACGCCGGGCACTGCCCGGCGTTCCTGCGTTGGCCATCTGAACGCGCGATGGCCGCGCACCATAGACGCGGTGCTTCTGCAATTTCTTGCATGGGTTGCACGACCTGGCACCGCGACACTGCGCGTCTTCGCTGGACACCCTGTGTCGCATGCGGCCCCGTCAACTTCACAGTGCCCTTATCTCCACAGGAGGAATCGGCATCCTGGTGAGCGCGCCGACGGGGGCGCGGCTATCGCTTGACGTGCTCAGCCACGCTTTTCCTTCTGACACGAGATCAAGACGATGAACGCGATGACGTCCACTGCCGGCGGATGCCCGTCGGTCCGCCCGCTTGCCTGTGCCGTGCTGCTGGCGCTGGCCTCCCTTCCGGCTGGCGAACTGGATGCCCGTCAGCTCAATGGCGAGGAGGCCGAGGTGGTGGCCGGTGATGCGCCCGAAGAGTGGGATCTCCAGAATGGCTCGCGACTGGTGGTCGTCGGTGGCCAGACCTACACCATCTCTGCGTCCGGCGGATCGAACGTCGAACTGACCGGCGCAACGGTTGGGCGACCCGCGTCCAACCCAGGCAATTACGCAATAGCGCTGTATGGCACTTCTTCATTGCGTGCCACCAACGCGTCGATCCTGGGCCAGGTCCAGTTGACGGGAGATACGACGGCACACCTGATCGGCAGCAACATCGTCGTCTCCGGTATCGTTGGCGGCAACTCGGCAAGTACCGGCATCGACCTCACGGGTGCTCCAGGCGCAACGGTCCGGCAGGCTCATGCCATCCTGGATTCCACCCGGGTAACGGTCGCCGACAACCCCACTGCACCGGACGCCAACTCCGGCATCGGCGTGCGCATGAGCAGCGGCCGCGTGGACATCATCAATGGCTCGTATATCGATGCCGCAAACGTCGGCGCCTACTTCCTGGGCCATCTGCAATCCACCGACACGATCAGGCTGCGGGTGAACGCCTCCACCCTTCGGGCCGGCCGTGGCGCAGCACTGCAGATTGCACCGTTTGGTGCCGTCAACAACACCTATGACATTCTGATCGCCAACAACGCCGAGCTGCTCAGCGGCGATGGCAACCTGCTGCTGGTCAGTTCTCTCGATGGGAGCATCGCTACCGGCACAAGCACGATCGACTTCACCGTGGATGATGCGCGTCTCGCCGGCGATATCACCTTCGATACCAGCACCGTCAACGGCACCCTCGACGTCCTGCTGCGCAACAAGGCGCGCATCGACGGCCGCTTCACCAACGTCACCTCCGCCACCGTCGGCACCGACAGCACCTGGATGCTCACCGGCGACAGCACTGTGGGCCGGCTGCAGCTCGACGCCACCGGTACGGTCGCGCTCGGCAATGGCAGCACGTTCAATACGCTCACCGTGGATGAGTTCTTCGGCAATGGCGGCACGCTGGTGTTCAACACCGTGCTGGGCGACGACGGCTCGGCCACCGACAGACTGGTCATCACCGGCGATGCCGAAGGCCAGGCCGGCGTGCGTGTGCGCAATGCCGGCGGTGCCGGTGCGAAGACCGACCTGGGCATCGAGCTGATCAACATCGGCGGTGAATCCAACGCGCAGTTCGACCTGATCGGCCGCGCCGTCGGCGGGCAATATGAGTATTTCCTGGTCAAGGGTGCCGACGGAAACTGGTACCTGCGCTCGGAGATCCTGCCGCCGCCGGACCCGTGCGATGCCGATCCGAGCCTGCCGGCGTGCCAGCCGACGCTGCCGGTCGAACCGGTTGATCCCGTGGACCCTGTTGATCCGGTTGATCCCATCGACCCGGTGGACCCGGTGCCGGTGCTGCGCCCGGAAGCCGGCGCCTACCTGGCCAACCAGTTCGCGCTTACCCAACTGCTGCGCCACACCTGGCGCGACCGCAATGGCGACCAGGCCGCCGGCAACGACGGCGTGCATGCGTGGGCCACGGTCGACGCCACCCACAGCCGCCTGGGCGCGGTGGAAGACCAGCTCGAGCTCAAGGTGGACCGCTCGCGCCTGCAGATCGGTGCGGACATCGGTGTGTTCGATGCCGACCGTGGCCGCGTGGGTGTAATGCTTACCGCCGCGCAGTCGCAGGCGACCTCGCGCTCGGACCTGACCGGGTACAGCGCACGCGGCAAGGTCGAAGGCGGCGCGGCCGGCGTGTACGGCAGCTGGAGCAATGACGCCCTGTACGTGGACGCATCGGTGCAGCGCGGCCAGTTCCGCAACCGTGTCGAAGGCGACGGCCTGGACACCGAGCGCTATGACGCCGACCTGTGGCAGTCCTCGCTGGAAGCCGGCTATCGCATGGACATCGGCCAGATCGGCGCGATGGCACTGCGCCTGCAGCCGGAACTGCAGCTGGTCTACACCGACGCGTCCACCGACCAGCATCGCGAGACCAACGGCACCATCGTGCGCAGCCTGGGCGAAGACGGCCTGTCCGGCCGGCTGGGCGTGCGCATCGAGGGTGAAGCCACGCGCGACAGTGGCGCGGCCGTGCGTCCGTACATGGCGGTGAACTGGTACCGCGACGGTGCCAGCAACGGCATCGCCTTCGATGACGAAGCGCTGCGCGCCAGCACCCCGCGCAACCGCTATGCGCTCAGCGGCGGCGCCAACGTTGCGTTCGGGTCGGGCTTCTCGGCCTGGGGTGGGCTGGGGCTGATGCGCGGCGACAGCGGCTACCGCGAAGCCACGGCGCAGCTGGGCATGTCGTACGACTGGTAAGTCGTGCGGTCTGCCGCTCAGCGGAAGTGCTGGTAGCCGCCCGCATCCGCATCGTCTCCGTCGCAGGCAACGCCCTGCCCGTCGGTGATGGTGCCGATGCGGGTCAGCCGCAGCTGCAGCTGCAGCGCCAGCGCCGCCAGTGCATCGCGCTGCGCAGGGGGCGCGGTGAAGCACAGCTCGTAATCGTCACCGCCGCGCAGCGCGCACTGGCGTGCTTCCGCGTCCGCGAAAAGATGGCGCAGGGCATCGGACAACGGCAGGACCGTGGCATCGAGCTGCGCGCCGACACCGCTGCGTGCGCAGATATGGCCCAGATCGGCGATCAGACCGTCGGACACATCCACGGCGGCATGCGCCAGCCCGACCAGCGCGCGGCCCAGGGCCACGCGCGGGGTGGGCCGTGCCAGGCGCAGGCGCAGGGCTTCCCATCGGGGGTCGGCATGGGGCTGGCGGACGTCGAGCGTACCGGCCTGCCACGCGCGCAGGGCGCCGGCCGCATCGCCGGGCGTACCGCTGACCCAGATGTCGTCGCCGGCCTTGGCCGCATCGCGGCGCAGTGCGGTACCGGCCGGCACCTGGCCCATCGCGGTCACCGACAGTGACAGGGGGCCACGGGTGGTGTCGCCCCCGATCAGCACGATGTCGTGTTCATCGGCCAGCGCGAAAAAGCCGTCCGCGAACGCATCGATCCAGTCCGGGGTCGCCTCGGGCAGCGACAGCGCCAAGGTGCACCAGGCCGGTCGCGCGCCCATCGATGCCAGGTCGGAAAGGTTCACCGCCAGGGTTTTCCAGCCGATGTCGCCGGCCGGCGTCTCGGCGGGGAAATGCACGCCGCTGTTGAGGGTGTCGGCGGTCACCACCAGCTGCTCGCCGGCCCGCGGCTGCAGCAGCGCGGCGTCGTCGCCGATGCCCAGCACCACGTCCGCGCGCTCGCGGGTGCGGACGCGGATACGGTTGATCAGGGCGAATTCGGCGAGCGACACGGGGTCAGCCCCCGTTTTCGACCTTGCGCCATTCGACGGCGGCGCGGTCAAGCACGCCATTGACGTAGGTATGCCCGTGTTCGGAGCCGAACCGCTTGGCCGATTCGATGGCCTCGTTGATCACCACGCGATACGGCACATCCAGGCGGTAGCGCATTTCGTAGGCGGCCACGCGCAGGGCGGCGCGCTCGATGGCGTCCACTTCTTCGATGCCACGGTCCAGGTACGGGTCCAGCGCCTCGTCCAGGTCCTTGCGGTGGTCGAGCACGCCGTGCACGAGGGCCTCGAAGTACGCCAGGTCGGCGATTTCACGGGCCTGCTCATGAGCGAACTGGGCAACCACCGACTGCGCGTTGCCGCCGGAGATCTGCCAGGCATAGATCGCCTGCAGGGCACGACGGCGCGCGCGCGAGCGCAGCACGGGGTCGATGCCATCGCGACGCACGGGCTTTCCGGAGGGCTTGCCCGGGTTTGACTTGTTCACGGCAACTGCTCCAGAAGATTGACCATTTCCAACGCCGACAGTGCGGCTTCCTCACCTTTGTTGCCGTGGCTGCCGCCAGTGCGGGCCTCGGCATCTTCGACCCGTTCAACCGCCAGCACGCCATTGAGCACCGGCACGCCGAAATCCAGCTGCACGCGCATCAGGCCGTCGGCGCAGCCATCGGCCACGTGTTCGTAGTGGCGGGTGTCGCCCCGGACCACGCAGCCCAGGGCGATGATGGCGGCATGTTCATGCGCGGCGGCCAGGCGAGCGGCCACCAGCGGCAGTTCCCACGCGCCCGGCACACGGATCACGTCGATCGCCGCTTCCTCGATGCCGTTGCCGGCCAGGCTCTTGCGCGCACCGGCCACCAGCACATCGGTGATGCGGGCGTTCCAGCGGCTGGCGAGAATGGCGAAACGGGCCTTTTCCGGAGTCCGGAGGTCGCCTTCGTAGTGGCTCATGATCGGCGTGGGGTCCATTTGATGAATGAATATTCTAACAGGCCACGTAGAGCCGGGCTCTGCCCGGCTGATGTGACCGTGAAGCCGGGCAGAGCCCGGCTCACGTGACTGTCTGGGATGGCGCGAAAAGCAGCCGGGCAGAGCCCGGCTCTACGGGGCCGTCAGCCGCGCGTCAACGGGGCCGTCAGCCGCGCGTCAGCAGGGCCGTCAACCGCCGCGTCAACGGGGCCGTCAGCCGCGCATCAGCAGGGCCGTCAGCCGCGCGTCAGCGGGGCCGTCAGCCGCGCGTCAGCGGGCCGTCAGCCGCGCGTCAGCGGGGCCGTCAACCGCGCGTCAGCGTGGCCGTCAGCCGCGCGTCAGCGGGGCCGTCAGCCACGCGTCAGCGGGGCCATCAGCCGCCGCGTCAGCGGGGCCGTCAACCGCGCGTCAGCGTGGGCGTCAGCGGGGCCGTCAGGGGGCGACGGTCTCGACGACTTCCAGGCCGTAACCGGCCAGGCCTATCTGGCGGCGCGGGGTGCCGAGCACGCGCAGCTTGCCCAGGCCGAGGTCGGACAGGATCTGCGCGCCGGCACCGTTGCGGCGCCACTGGCTCACATCCTTGTCCTTGCCCGGGGTCACCGGGGCCGGCTGCTGGCGCAACCGGGCCAGCAGGCTGTTGGTGTCGCGCGGGGCCGACAGCACCACCATCACACCGCGACCGGCGGCCGCAATGGCTCGCAGGGCGTCGGTGGAGGCCACGCCGAAATCGTCGCGGCGCCAGTGCAGCAGGTCGGCCAGGGGGTTTTCCACCTGTACCCGGACCAGGGTGGGCTCGGCATCGACCGGGCCGCGGACCAGGGCGAAATGCAGGTCGTGGGCGATGCGGTCGCGGTAGGTGACCAGGGTGAACGGCCCGAACTCGGTGTCGATCGGGCGTTCGTCCATGCGCTCGACCGTCTTCTCGGTGGCCAGACGGTAGGCGATCAGGTCGGCGATGGAGCCCATCTTCAGGCCGTGCTCGCGGGCGAACACCTCCAGCTCCGGACGGCGCGCCATGCTGCCGTCGGGGTTGAGGATTTCCACCAGCACGCCGGCCGGCTCCAACCCGGCCAGCATGGCCAGATCCACGCCGGCCTCGGTATGGCCAGCGCGGGTCAGCACGCCGCCCGGCTGGGCGATCAGCGGGAAGATGTGGCCCGGCTGGTGCAGGTCGGCCGGCTTGGCATCGGGTTTCACCGCGGTACGGATGGTGTGCGCGCGGTCGTAGGCCGAGATGCCGGTGGTGACACCTTCGGCGGCCTCGATGCTCACCGTGAAGTTGGTCTGGAACTGCGCGGTATTGGCCTGCACCATCGGCGCCAGACCGAGATCGGCGGCGCGCTCGCGGGTCAGCGGCAGGCACACCAGACCACGGCCGTGGGTGACCATGAAGTTGATGTCCGAGGGCTTGACCAGCTCGGCGGCCATGATCAGGTCGCCTTCGTTCTCGCGGTCCTCGTCATCGACGATGACGACCATGCGGCCCAGGCGGATGTCCTCGAGGATCTCGGGGATGGGGGCGAAGTTCATGCGCGGGCTCCGATCAGCTTTTCCACATAACGGGCGACCAGGTCGATTTCCAGATTGACCGCGCTGCCCACGCCGGTGGCGGCGAAGGCGGTATGGGCGACGGTATGCGGGATCAGCGCGACCTCGAAGCCGGTGTCGTCCACGTCGTTGACGGTCAGGCTGACCCCGTCCACGCAGATCGACCCCTTCCTGGCGATGTAGCGCAGCAGCGCGGCCGGCGCGGCAAAGCGCCAGCGCTGGGCGCGCGCATCGTCGTGGATGGACAGCACCTGGCCCAGGCCATCGACATGGCCGCTGACCAGGTGGCCGCCAAGGCGGTCGGTCGGGCGCATCGCGCGTTCAAGGTTGATCACCGCGCCATCGGCGAGCTGGCCGAGCGTGGTCAGGCCGAGCGTTTCGGTGGATGCGTCGGCCTGGAAGGTGGTGGCGTCGAACGCGATCACGGTCAGGCACACGCCGTTGATGGCGATGCTCTCACCGAGCTGCACGGCGTCGAACGGCAGGCTGCCGACGTTGAAGGTGAAGCGGACGTCGCCGCCGAGGGTCTCGCGTGCGGCCACATGGCCGACGCCTTCGATGATTCCAGTAAACAAGTAACGTTCTCCGCGAAAAGTGAGCGAAAAACGCCGCAAGGCAAACAGGCGGGCGCAGGGCCGGTAAAGGCCCTGTAGCACCGTCTTCTTTCATCCGGACTATACCGTCGGCTCCGGCATCCGACCGGATCTGCTGACCTTCCAGCGGACTGGAAGCGCTCGCGGGCTCGTGCTTGCGCACCTACCGCCGGTGGGGAATCGCACCCCGCCCTGAAGACGTTTGTGTACCGGCGAACCGGCCCGCGCATTGTAGCAGCGAAGGCTGAGCGCTCGCTTTCTGTAAAAAACTTGTTAATATCCGCGCCGCGCGACACGACGTCGCTCCTGCCGCTGCCAAGAAGGCGCCGGCTGAAACGGATATCACCACCCGTGAGGACCCATCCATGCGCAAGACCCTGATTCTGGCCGCCCTGCTGGCTGCCACCCCGTTCGCCGCCACGGCTGCGGACGGCCTGAGCTACACCTACGCCGAAGCTGGCTGGACCCAGATCCAGGTCAACGACGATTACCTGAACGATCCGAAGGTGGACGGCGGCTATATCCGCGGCTCGTTCGCGATCGCCGAGCAGGTGCATGTCTTCGGCGCGTGGTCCACGGTCTCCAAGAAGTACAACTACGCCGACGGCAGCCTGAAGCTGGAACTGAACCAGCCGGAACTGGGTATCGGTTACCACATGCCGATGAGCGACCGCGTCGACTTCACCGCCGACATCGCCTGGGTGCGCCAGAACGTGGAAGCCAAGTCGACCTACGACGGCTTCGGCACCGTGCGCGAGAAGGACCACACCAATGGCGGCCGCGCCAGCATGGGCGTGCGTGGCAAGCCCTCGCCGCGCACCGAAGCCTGGCTGAAGGCCGGCTACCTGGACGGCAGCGACATGGATGGCACCTGGATCGGCACCCTCGGCGGCCAGGTCAACTTCACCAAGGCCTGGGGCCTGGTCGGTGAAGTGCAGGCCTATGAAGACGTCACCCAGTACTCGGTGGGCGTGCGCGCAAGTTTCTGATCGGGCGGCGGCATCCGTGCCGCGCCATGATCGAACGGGTCCCGAAAGGGGCCCGTTTTTTTTGGCTGGCGCGCGCGTGCGCGCCCCTCACTGCCGCAGCAGCAGGCGCAGGTCGTTGCCGAGCAGGCGCTGGTCGATCACGCGCAGGCGGCGCTGCTGGTCCATCGCATGGATGCCCAGCCCGGACAGCAGCGGCAGGCCGTGTTCGCCGAGCAGGATCGGCGCCTGGTAAAGCAGCAGTTCGTCGGCCAGGCCGGCCTGCATCAGTGCGCCGGAGAGGGTGGCGCCGGCTTCGGTATGCACCTCGTTGATGCCGCGATCGGCGAGCAGCCCCAGGACCGCCGCGAGGTCGAGGCGGCCGTCGCGGCTGGGCACGCTGGCGAATGCGGCATCGGCGGCGTCGGGCGGGCTCACCGCAGCGTCGTGCAGATACAGCGTGGGTGCCCCGCCCTCGCGTACGCGCGCGCATTCCAGCGACCGCAGGCGAGCGTCCAGCACCACGCGCAGCGGCGGCACCACGTCGGTGTCGGCCAGCCGCACGGTGAGCATCGGGTCGTCGGCCAGCACCGTGCCGGCGCCGGTCAGGATCGCACCGGCGCGCGCGCGCCAGTGCTGTACGTCCTCGCGCGCGGCGGCACCGGTGATCCACTTGGAGCTGCCGTCGGCCATTGCCGTACGCCCGTCCAGGCTGGCGGCCAGCTTGACCCGCAGCCACGGGCGACCGCGCTCGATGCGCGACAGGAAACCGTGGTTGAGTTCGCGTGCCTGCGTGGCCATCAGCCCTTCGGCGACCTCGATGCCAGCCGCGCGCAGCAGATCGAACCCACCGCCGTCGACCTTCGGGAACGGATCGCGCATCGCCGCCACCACACGGCCAACACCCGCCTCGATCAGCGCCAGTGCGCACGGCGGCGTGCGGCCGTAGTGGGCGCAGGGCTCCAGGGTGACGTACGCGGTGGCCCCGCGTGCACGCTCACCTGCCTGGCGCAGCGCGAACACTTCCGCGTGCGGGCCGCCGGTGCGCTGATGCCAGCCCTCGCCCACCACGTCGGCACCCTGCGCGATCACGCAGCCCACCATCGGGTTCGGCCGCGCCGTATAGGCGGCACGCTCGGCCAGGCGCAGGGCGTGCGCCATGTGCAGGTGGTCCAGCGCGGAGAAGTCGGTCATGGCAACGGTCATCGGTAGGCAGGCAAGCAGCCGCGATGGTAGCCCAGCCAGGGCGATGGCGAAGCGCGGGGCTCAGCCCTTCTTCTTTTTGCCCAGCGCGATCACATCGCCCAGCAGTTGCAGTTGCTCGGTGCTGGAGGGCAGCTCGCGTTCGAGCTTTTCGATCTCCTCGCGGAAATCGGCCACGTCCTCGAAGCTGCGGTACACCGAGGCGAAGCGTACGTAGGCCACGTGGTCGAGCTTGCGCAGTTCGTTCATGACGAACTCGCCGACCTTGATCGACGGAATTTCGCGCTCGCCGCAGGTACGCGCCTGCTGCATCACCGCGCGCACCGCCAGTTCGATCTTGTCTTCCGGCACCGGGCGCTTCTGCAGCGCGCGGTCGAAGCCGCTGCGCAGCTTGCGGGCATCGAACGCCTCGCGGCTGCCATCGCTCTTGATGATCGCCGGCAGCTTCAGTTCGATGGTTTCCAGCGTGCTGAAGCGCTCGTTGCAGGCCTCGCATTCGCGACGACGCCGGATCGTCGCGCCGTCTTCAGAGACGCGCGAATCGATCACACGGGTGTCGGCATGCTGGCAGAACGGACAGTACATGGAACGCCTAGCTGGAGAAAAACGTCATGCCACGGTCATGGCAGCGTCGCAACGGTACCTGAGAAGACCCGGGGCAGCAAATACGCAGTGCGCGTCAGACCTGGCCCTGCGACCTGCGCAACCATGCCAGGTGCGCGCTGGGCACCAGCAGCAGCGGGCCAAACACCAGATACCCCAGCACCTGCCAGCGTCCCACCACCCCGGCGTAGAGCACGACGAGCAGCAGGCTACCCGCCGCGAGTGCCCCCACCACCAGACCGGCCCACGGGAGGGCGCCGGCCCAGCGCAGCCCGTCGCGGCCGCGCCGGAGGTACAGGGCGCTCAGCCACACCCAGGCCAGCAGGCCGAGCAGCCCGGCGCCGCCCCAGAGCAGCAGCAGCCCGCCTTCCTTGCCTGCGAGCAGGAGGTGGCGATGGACATCGGCATGGCGCAGGCCCTGTACGGCCACGAGCCCGCAGGCCACCACGGTGGGTATCCCCAGGAGCACACACTGGAGCGCGTACAGCCGCTGGTGGAGGCTAGCGCGCACCGGCACTGCGTTCGCCCCGTCGTGTCGACCTCATGCGCGCGGTGCGCCCGCCCAGCGCATCCATGCCAGCTGTGCGCTCGGAATCAGCAGGGGCGGACCGGCGATCAGATAACCAAGCGGCTCCCAGCCGCTCTGCAGCACCAGGCGCGTGACAAGCACCAGCACGATCAGCGCGCCGATGACGCCGCAGGCGATGCCGACCCAGCCCAGCGGGCTGCTGCGGCGCAGGCCCTCGCGGCCGTGCCGCAGGTACACGCCGCTCAGCCACAGCCAGCCCAGCAGACCAACGATGCCCGACAGGCCCAAGGCCAGCAGCGTCAGGCTTTCAGTGGTGCCCATGTAGCTGTTGCGGGAGAAATAGACGATGACCGCCAGCACCGACAAGGTGCCGCCGACGGCCAGCGTCGGCAGGCCCAACAGCAGGGCCAGCACCGCATAGATGCGGCGTTGTGCGATGTCATTCATGCGGAGCCAGCATCCTTGCGGGGTGAGTGCGTGGGCGCACTGGCGCCCCCCGGACAGCACCAACGCGACGCCCCCGGCCACGCCGGGGACGCCGGACACGAGGGCCAGGAACGCGCAGCGTCGCTGCGCGCGGCCCTCGCCCATCTCACCCGTAGACCGGGTACTTGCGGCACTGCGCGCTGACCGCCTCGCGCACGCGGGCGATCACCGCCTCGTCGGCCGGGGCGTCGAGCACGTCGGCGATCCAGTTGGCCAGATCCACGCAGTCCTGCTCGCCGTAACCACGGGTGGTGACGGCCGGGGTGCCCAGGCGCAGGCCCGAGGTGACGAACGGCGAACGCGGGTCGTTGGGCACCGAGTTCTTGTTGACGGTGATGTGGGCCTTGCCCAGCGCGGCTTCCGCGTCCTTGCCGGACACGTCCTTGCCGATCATGTCCACCAGCATCAGGTGGTTCTGGGTGCCACCGGAAACGATCTTGTAGCCGCGCGCGATGAGCGTGGTGGCCATCGCCTGGGCGTTCTTGACCACCTGCTGCTGATAGGTCTTGAAGCCCGGTTCCAGCGCTTCCTTGAACGCCACGGCCTTGCCGGCGATCACGTGCATCAGCGGACCGCCCTGGATGCCCGGGAACACGATGGACTGCAGCTTCTTGACCAGGTCCTCGTCGGCACCCTTGGCGATGATGATGCCGCCGCGCGGGCCGCGCAGGGTCTTGTGGGTGGTCGAGGTGACCACGTGCGCGTGCGGCAGCGGGCTCGGGTACACACCGGCGGCGACCAGGCCGGCGACGTGGGCCATGTCCACGAACAGGTAGGCACCGATCTTGTCGGCGATCGCGCGGAAGCGCGCCCAGTCCACGACCTGCGAATAGGCCGAGAAGCCGGCCACGACCATCTTCGGCTTGTGCTCCAGGGCCAGGCGCTCGACTTCGTCGTAATCAATCAGGCCCTGCTCGTCCACACCGTACTGCACGGCGTTGAACAGCTTGCCCGAGGCATTGACCTTGGCACCGTGGGTCAGGTGTCCACCGTGGGCCAGCGACATGCCCAGGATGGTGTCGCCCGGCTGCAGCAGCGCGAAGTACACCGCCTGGTTGGCCTGCGAACCGCTGTGCGGCTGCACGTTGGCGTAGTCGGCATCGAACAGCTGCTTGAGGCGGTCGATGGCCAGCTGCTCGGCGATGTCCACGTACTCGCAGCCACCGTAGTAGCGCTTGCCCGGATAGCCTTCGGCGTACTTGTTGGTCAGCTGGCTGCCCTGGGCCTCCATCACGGCCGGGCTGGTGTAGTTCTCGCTGGCGATCAGCTCGACGTGGTCTTCCTGGCGCTGGGTTTCGGCGGCGATGGCCTTGGCCAGTTCGGGATCGTAGGTTTCGATGCGGACGTCACGCGGGAACATCGGTTACTCCAGGCAGGCAGAGGGGGTACAGCGCGAGCTCTGGATTGTAGTCCCCGCGACGCGGGGTGACCAATCGGGTCGACCGGCACCCCGGAACGACGAACGGCACCCGCGAGGGCGCCGTCCGGGGTGGCGGGGCCGGGCCTGGCCTTACCGGTTGTTGATCACGTAGTCGGCGATGATCCCGGTGGCGATGGCCACCAGCAGCAGGTTGCCGCGGTCGTCGCGGATCCAGTGGTGGTCGCGGGGCGGGCGACGCACCGAGTAGCGGTTGTAGTCGTTGACCACGTAGACCGGACCGCCGTAGTACTCGCGGTAGCGGTGCCCACGCGCCCAGCCATAGGAGCCGTAGCCGGGTGCCGGGCGGTACACCACGCGCGGCGGGGGCGCCGGACGGTAGTAGCCGCGGTTGTCGTAGTAGCGGCGGTCGTGACGGGCTTCGCGGCGGTCATCGCGCCACTCGCGGCGGTCATGACGGTCGTGGCGGCGGTCGTGGCGATCATCACGGTCATAACGGTCATGGCGGTCATGGCCACGGCCGCGATGGTCGTTGTCGGCGAAGGCCGGCGCCACCGCGCCCAGGGCCAGCAGCGAGGCCACGGCCCCGACCACAATTCGATTCATGCGCATGACTGGCCTCGCTTGTGAGTGGATGATTACATCATGCTGACCCGGTCTGAACGGTTTCCGGCTGGAAACGGTTTCCAATTCAAGGGCTTTGACGGCCCATTCAGGCGGCGGCAAGCCCCGCCCCCGGGGCCGACCGGCGGTTGTCACCGCTTCCCGCTATAATCAGGGGTATTCCTTTTACATCTGTTCCTGTTCCCCAACGGAACGGGCGCAGGGTTGCGCCTTCGGAGACCACATGTCCTCGCAATACATCTACACCATGAACCGCGTCAGCAAGGTGGTCCCGCCCAAGCGGCAGATCATCAAGGACATCTCGCTGTCGTTCTTCCCGGGTGCCAAGATCGGCCTGCTGGGCCTGAACGGCGCCGGCAAGTCCACGGTGCTGAAGATCATGGCCGGCGTGGATACCGACTTCGAGGGCGAAGCCCGCCCGCAGGCCGGCATCAAGGTCGGCTACCTGGCCCAGGAGCCGGAACTGGACCCCACCAAGACCGTGCGCGAAGCGGTCGAGGAAGGCGTGGGCGAAGTCCTGCAGGCCCAGGCCGCGCTGGACGCGGTGTACCTGGCGTATGCCGAGGAAGGCGCCGACTTCGACAAGCTGGCCAAGGAACAGGAGCGCCTGGAGGCGATCCTCGCCGCCGGCGACTCGCACACCCTGGAAAACCAGCTGGACGTGGCGGCCGACGCACTGCGCCTGCCGCCGTGGGACGCCATCGTGGGCAAGCTGTCCGGTGGTGAAAAGCGCCGCGTGGCCCTGTGCCGCCTGCTGCTGCAGAAGCCGGACATGCTGCTGCTCGACGAACCGACCAACCACCTGGACGCCGAGTCCGTGGAATGGCTGGAACAGTTCCTGGCGCGCTACACCGGCACCGTGGTGGCCGTGACCCATGACCGCTACTTCCTGGACAACGCCGCCGAGTGGATCCTGGAACTGGACCGCGGCCGCGGCATTCCGTGGAAGGGCAACTACACCGACTGGCTGATGCAGAAGGACGAGCGCCTGAAGCAGGAAGACAACCAGGAGAAGTCCCGCCAGAAGGCCATCCAGAAGGAACTGGAGTGGTCGCGCCAGAACGCCAAGGGCGGCCGCACCAAGGGCAAGGCCCGTCTGGCCCGCCTGGAAGAGCTGCAGTCGGTGGACTACCAGAAGCGCAACGAAACCAATGAAATCTTCATCCCGCCGGGCGAGCGCCTCGGCGCCTCGGTGATGGAATTCAAGAACGTCTCCAAGAAGTTCGGCGACCGCCTGCTGTTCGACGACCTGAGCTTCCTGGTGCCGGGTGGCGCGATCGTGGGCATCATCGGCCCCAACGGTGCCGGTAAGTCGACCCTGTTCAAGATGATCACCGGGCAGGAAAAGCCGGATTCGGGCGAGATCACCGTCGGCCCGACCGTCAAGCTGTCCTACGTGGACCAGAGCCGCGACGCGCTGGAAGGCAACCACAACGTCTTCCAGGAAATCGCCGGCGGTCTGGACATCCTCAACATCAACGGCATCGAGATCCAGTCGCGCGCCTACATCGGCCGCTTCAACTTCAAGGGCCAGGATCAGCAGAAGCTGGTCGGTTCGCTGTCCGGTGGTGAGCGTGGCCGCCTGCACATGGCCAAGACCCTGCTGCAGGGTGGCAATGTGCTGCTGCTCGACGAACCGTCCAACGATCTGGACATCGAAACCCTGCGTGCGCTGGAAGATGCGCTGCTGGAGTTCCCGGGCAACACCTTCGTCATTTCGCATGACCGCTGGTTCCTGGATCGCATCGCGACCCACATCCTGGCGTTCGAAGGCGATTCGCACGTGGAGTTCTTCCAGGGCAACTACCGCGAGTACGAAGAAGACAAGCGCCGCCGCATGGGCGACGACGCCGCCCCGAAGCGCCTGCGCTTCAAGGCGCTGAAGTAAGAAAAAGAACGGCCGCGCTCTGCGCGGCCGTTCTGCATTTGGGTCAACGGCGGCGATTCGATTGCCACGTGCCGGGAGGCAGGCGGGCAGCCCCCTCCCCCAACGATTGCGCGAGACGGACGGAAAGCCGGGCATGGCCCGGCGCAATCGCGCTTCCGATGGCCGCCTGATTACTGTGGGAGGGGCGGCGGGTGCGGGGGTACGGGACCGTAGAAAACAGGGATGTTTTCTACGAGCCCCCAGGGATGGGTTCACGGCGTGTCCCGTACCCCCGCATCCGCCGGCCCTCAGCCCGCACTGCTGCAGACGAAGGCTTCCGGCTTTGGCTTTTGGCACCACGCCGGAATGCGTCATTTTCCACGGACAACCGACATGAACCTGTTTGAACGCCTGTTCCAGCTCCAGCAGCACGGCACCTCCGTGCGGACCGAACTGCTGGCCGGGCTGACCACCTTCCTGACGATGTCCTACATCGTCTTCGTCAACCCGGACATCCTGGCCACCACCGGCATGGACCCGGGCGCGGTGTTCGTCGCCACCTGCCTGGCCGCCGCGCTGGGCTCGCTGGTGATGGCCTTCGCCGCCAATTTCCCGGTCGGCATGGCCCCGGGCATGGGCCTGAACGCCTTCTTCGCCTTCACCGTGGTCGGTGCGGCGGGGCTGCCGTGGCAGCAGGCGCTGGCCGCCGTCTTCATTTCCGGACTGGTGTTCCTGGTGCTGTCGCTCACCGGCGTGCGCGCCTGGCTGGTGGCCGGCATCCCCGCCTCGCTGCGCGCGGCGATCGTCGCCGGCATCGGCCTGTTCCTGGCCATCATCGCCCTGCAGAAATCCGGCGTGATCATCGCCAACACCGACACCCTGGTCGCGCTTGGCCCGCTCAACACCGCACCGCCGCTGCTTGCGCTGGCCGGCTTCCTGCTGATCGCCATCCTTGAAGCGCGCCGCGTGCGGGGCGCGATCCTGATCGGCATCCTCGCCGTCACCGGCGCGGCCTGGCTGCTGGGCGACGTGCAGTTCCACGGCGTGGTCTCGCTGCCGCCGAGCCTGGCCCCCACCTTCCTGCAGCTGGACCTGCCGGGCCTGCTGCACCACGACGGCGGCGCGCCGATCGCCGTCCTGCTGCAGGTGGTGCTGGTGTTCGTGCTGGTGGAAGTGTTCGATGCCACCGGCACGCTGTACGGCGTGGTGGGACGCGCCGGGCTGCTCAAACTGCCGGGCGCGCAGAAGCGTTTCGGGCGCGCCCTGCTCGCCGACAGCACCGCCATCGTTGCCGGCTCGCTGCTGGGCACCAGCAGCACCACCGCCTTCGCCGAAAGCGCGTCCGGCGTGCAGGCGGGTGGCCGCACCGGCCTCACCGCGCTGGTGGTGGCGGCCCTGTTCCTGGCCGCACTGCTGTTCTCGCCGCTGGCGGCAATGGTGCCCGGCTATGCCACCGCCCCTGCCCTGCTGTTCGTCGCCGGCCTGATGCTGCGCGAACTGGTCGATGTGGAATGGAGCGACCTGACCGAATCCGTCCCGGCGGCACTGTGCGCATTGGCGATGCCGTTCACCTACTCCATCGCCAATGGCCTGGCATTCGGCTTCATCGCGTATGCGGTGCTCAAGGCAGGCACCGGCCGCTGGCGCGATGTGCATCCGGCGGTGTGGCTGGTGGCCGGCCTGTTCGTGCTGCGCTACGCCCTGGAATAAGGCGGTTCACCCCTCGGCAACGCGGCTCTGGGATGATGCGTGCATGACCGATGCCCGCCTGCCCGCCGATCTGCCATCACCGCTGCGCCGCCACCTGCTGCGGGCGGCGGTGCTTGCGCCTGCGGTCGCCGCGCTGGCGACCTTGCCGGGCTGTTCGACCCCGCCGCATTTCGACGGCAGCTTCATCCAGCCGTGGCGCAGCCACCTGGACCTCACCGCACAGGACTGGCAGCGGCACATGGCGTTGGCCCGGCAGCTGGGCTGCCGGCAGATCGTGGTGCAGTGGGCCGGCCTGTATGGCAGCGGCGGCGATGCCGACTGGGATGTGCCCGATGCGGTGATGCAGATGATCTTCGCCAGCGCCGCGGCCGAAGGGCTGCAGGTGCGGGTCGGCCTGCCGTATCACAGCGGCTGGTGGAAGGCGCTGCAGGCGCCGGATGCAGCCGCACTGGATGCGTTCCTCGCGCTCACCCTGGACAACGCACGCCGCTACCTGCAGCGCGCGCCGTGGGCGCGGCAGGCCAATTTCGCCGGCTGGTACCTGCCCTACGAACTGGAGCAGTACCACTGGGCGCAGGACGACCGCCAGCAGCGGCTGTGCGCGTGGCTGGCCGCGCTGTGCGAAGCGGCCAAGGCCGGCACCCCGCATGTCACCGCCATTTCCACCTACTTCAGCCGGCTGCAGACCACCGGTTCGCTGGCGCAGCTGTGGACCCGCATCCTGGAGCAGGCGCCGCTGCGGCCGATGGTGCAGGACGGCGTCGGCGTAGCCGGCCTGGACAACCTCGACGGCGTCGATCCGCTGCTGGCGCTGCTGCGCACGCGCAAGGTCGACTTCGACGTGGTGGTGGAACTGTTCGAGGAACTGCCCAGCTCGCCTGCCGATGGCAGTCATTTCCAGGCGCAGACCGCCGATGCCGCGCGTATCGCCAGACAGCTGGCCTGGGCCCAGCGCAGTGGCGCGGCCGGGGTGTTCGCCTTCGCCCTGGACCCGTGGCTGTCGCAGGACACCCCGCGCGCGCAGGCGCTGCGCAAGCGCTGGCGGACCAGCGCTCCGTAGCGCCCGGCGCGCGTTACAGCGTGCGCCCGATGATCTCGCGCAGAATTTCGCTGGTGCCGCCGAAGATGCGCAGCGCGCGTGCATCGGTCCAGGCGCGGCCGATGCCGTACTCGCTGCTGTAGCCGTAGCCCCCATGCAGTTGCAGCAGGTCGTCGAGTACCTGCCCCTGCATCTCGGTGGCGTTGAGCTTGGCCATCGCGGCGCGGGTTGCATCCAGCCGCCCCTCCATCTGCTCGCCCAGGCACTGGTCCAGGAACGTGCGCAGCATCGCCAGCCGTGCGGCCGCATCGGCGAGCACGAACCGGGTGTTCTGGTGGTCGATCAGGAAGCGTCCGAAGGCCTTGCGCTGGCGCACGTAGACCACCGTTTCGGCCAGCATGCCCTCGGCCGATGCGGCCGCACGCAGCGCAATGGCCAGGCGTTCGGCCGCGAGCTGCTCGCCGAGATAATCGAAGCCGCGCTGTTCTTCGCCGAGCAGGTGCGACACCGGCACTTCCACATCCTGGAAGAACAGCTCGCTGGTGTCCTGCGCGTGCTGACCGATCTTGGCCATCGGGGCGCTGCAGGTCACGCCGGGCAGGTGCGTGTCCACGCACAGCAGCGTAAGCCCGCGTGCGCCAAGCTCCGGCGCTACGGTCGCCACCACCACCGCCACATCGGCATTGCTGCCGTTGGTGATCCAGGTTTTCTGTCCGTTCAACAGGTAATGGTCACCACGGCGCTCGGCACGCGTGCGGATCGCCTTGAGGTCACTGCCCGCGCCGGGTTCGGTCATCGCGATGGCGCCGATCGCCTCGCCGCGCGCCATCGCCGGCAGCCAGGCATCACGCAGGGTGGTGCTGCCGTACTGCATGAGGTACGGCGCGACCATGTCCGAGTGAATCGAAAAACCGATGCCCAGATAGTTGGCGCGCGCCAGCTCTTCGATCACGCAGGCGGCATGGCCGTAATCGCCGCCCAGCCCATAGGGTTCGGGCAACTGGCAGTTGAGCAGGCCGGCCTCGCCCGCCGCACGCCACAGCGCGCGCGGGGTGATGCCGTCGCGCTCCCACTGCGCGTAGTGCGGTGCGATCTGCGTGTCGATGAAGCGCCGCACCTGCTCGCGGAACAGGGCATGGTCGTCGCGGAAGACGGAACGGGCGGGCATGGGATCAGCGGCCCACCGGATCGGTACCGCTGAGCTGGCCCTGCAGTACCGGTGCGTTGGCGCTGCCGGTCAGGAACAGGCTGTAATGGTCGCCGGGCTGCAACGAGGGCAGCGCCAGCGGCAGGCTGTCCCGGTTGCCGCAGCCGGCCACCAGACGGGCCTTGACCGGGTTGATCGCGCGCGCGCTGCTGGCGCCAGCGGCCACCGCCGGGAACACCACCGCCCCCTTGTCGGCCATCGCCAGCCGCGCCTGCGCGCAGCCCGTGGCCAGGTTGTAGAAGCGGATCTCGGCCTTGAGCGCATCGCTGCTGCCACCGCCATCGGCCAGCACGGCGAGCGGCCGCGACGGCGTGGCCGGGTCCAGCACCAGCGTGGTGAAGCTGCCGGCGGCAACCTGCGGCTGGGTGCGCGGCTTGCCGCCCACGCGTACCGCGAACGGCTTGCCACCTTCCACGATTGCATAGCGGGTGGCGCGCGTGGCCGGGCCGATGCTCTGGTCCGCACCGTTGCCGACACCGACCTTGAGCGCGGCCGCGCCGGGATTGAGCACCCGCACGAACGCCGACCCGGCCGGCGGTCGCGCTGCGTACAGCTGCGCCAGGCGGCCTTCCGGCGCGCCCTGCTGCGCGCTTGCGGCCAGGGGAGCGCACGCCAGCAGGGCGGCGACAAGCAGGGTCAGCGGCATCTTCATCGTTTGGGTTCCTGGCTGCGGAGCGTGCGCGCCAACGCGTAGCGCTGCTCCAGTTGTCTGCGATCGACCTTGTTGGTGGTGCCGGTGGGCAAGGCATCCACGGCGATCAGTTCGGAGGGGATCATGTACGGCGGCATGCGCTGGCCGAGCTGGTCCTTCCAGTCCTGCAGGGCCTCGGGCAACGGCTGGACCGCGCCCTCGCCCGGATGGGTGAGTTCAACGAAACCGATCATGCGCACCAGGCTGCCGTCGGGGCGTCGCAGCACCACGGCGGCACCCGCCACCACGCCCGCCAGGGTGGACAGTGCGGCATCCACTTCGGCCAGCTCGATGCGGTAGCCGTTGAGCTTGATCTGGTCGTCCTTGCGGCCGCGGAAGTAGACCCGCCCCTGCGCATCGAGATCGCCGAGATCGCCGCTGCGGTAGGCGCGTTTGCCGTTGTGCTCGAACAGTACGCCCTGATCGAGATCGGGGCGGTCGAGATAGCCGCGCATCACGTGGTCGCCGGCCATGCAGATTTCGCCGTCGTCCAGGAAGACCTCGGCATACGGCTTGGCCACACCGATCGGGAACGGGTTGGGGGCGGCGGCGCGCAGTTCGGCATCGATTTCCACCCAGGTGGTGGAACAGGTTGCTTCGGTGGGGCCGTAGGAATTGATGATGCGCGCCTGCGGGAAGCGCGCCCACAGCTCTTCGGCCACACGCGGGGTGAGCGACTCGGCCCCGAACACGAACACGCGCAGCGACGGCAGCTGGGCAGCGGTAAACCGCGGGTTGAGCATCTGCTGGCGCACGAACGAGGGTGTGGAGGCCCACACCGCGACATCGGACTGGCGCAGGTGGTCGACGAAGCGCTCGCTGTCGGCGATCACCTCACGCGGACAGAGCACGCAGCAGCCGCCGAGACCCAGCGCGCCGCACAGGTCGAACAGCGAGAAATCGAAGCTGAAGAGCATCTGGTTGAGGAAGGCCGGCGCCTCGCCCAGCGCCAGGCAGTCGCGGATCCAGCCGGTGAACAGCGCCACGCTGTCGCGCCCGATCTGCACGCCTTTCGGATCACCGGTGCTGCCCGAGGTGAACATGATGTAGGCCAGGCCGGGCACGGTCAGCGCGCGCGGCGCGGCAGCGCCGGGGCCGAACGCATCGGCGGCCGCATCGTAGACCGCGCCGGCATGCACCAGCTCGGTGATGCGCTGCAGGCGCGCTGGCGGGTTGATGGTATCCACCGGAACGTAGGTCACGCCCATCTGCAGGCAGCCGAGCATGGCCACCACGAAGGCCGCCTGCTTGTGGCCGGAAATCACCAGGGCATGGCCCGGCAGCACGCCGGCCGCCTGGGCACGCGCCATCCAGTCCTGGGTGGCCTGGTGCAGGCCGGCCCAGTCCATCACGCCATCGGCATCGTGCAGGGCGGCGGCGTGCGGTGCCTGCGCGTGCTCGACGAAGCGGCAGTGGTCGAAATCGAATCGCATGCGGTCGGCTCCTGCGGACGGGGGACGGCTCAGCGCTGGTGCGCGGCCACGTAGTCGGCCAGCACCTGCACCGAATCGACCAGCGCGTCGATCTCATCGACCGGCAGGGTGACACCCAGGCGGTCCTTGACCTCGACCATCAGCTGCACCTTGGACATCGAGTCGAACAGCGACTCCATGTACTCGTCAGGCTGCACGCGGGTGCCGATCACCGACTCGACGATGTCGATCAGCTGGGTCTGGAGCGTCTGGATATCCATGAGGTTCACCTTGTCAGAACTGGAAGTAGAGGAAACGCGATTCTTTGTGCAGGCTCAGCAGGCACAACCCGAGCAGCACCAGCATCACCAGCAGCCACGGCAGGTTGGGCTGCCAGCGCATCCACGCGCGCGGCGCCGGATTCGGCTTGGCCAGCGACGGCGAGTACACGCCCATGATCTGGTGCGCGTTGGGTGTGCCCCACACGATCGCCAGCAGCACCACGATATACACGAACTGCAGGTGATGCCCGATCAGCAGGCGCGCGCCGTCGGCCAGGCCCAGCCCGGCGGCATGGGTAACGCTTTCAAGGGCCTCCCAGCCGCGCACGCCGGCCATGCCCTGCACCAGCTGCCAGGCGTCGCCCACGCCGTCGGCGCGGAAGAACGCCTGCGCCACCAGCACCGCGCCGAAGGTCAGCAGCAGATAGCCCACATGCTGCAGCCGGCTCACCTTGCGCAGCGCCACCGGCGTGCGCCCGCCGACGAACACGCGCCAGGCGTGGTTGATCGCCAGGTACGCCGCGTGCAGCAGGCCGAAGATCAGGAACTGCAGGCCGGCGCCGTGCCAGATGCCGGCGAGCCCCATTGCCCACACCGTGGGCAGCACGATCATCGACAGGAAGCCACCGGCCGAGGCCACGGCGGTGGGTCCGGTCGGGCGGCCGTGGCGGGTGCGCCAGCGGGTCACCGCCATCGCCACCGGGTAGTACAGGTAGGCGGTGATGTAGCGGGTGAGCGTCATGTGCCAGCGCGCCCAGAAGTCGATCACGCTGGTGGCCTTGTACGGCGAGTTGAAGTTGAGCGGGAAGCGGATGCCGAACATCCGCGCCAGGCCCAGCGCCATGTCCGAGTAACCGGAGAAATCGAAGTACAGCTGCAGCGCATAGCTCAGTGCGGTGGCCCACGCCCCCCAGAACTGCACGCTGCCGGTTTCGGCAAAACCGGCATCGGCGTACGGGGCGATGGTGTCGGCCAGCAGCACTTTCTTGGCCAGGCCGATCACGAACAGCATGCCGCCGATCGACAGGTTGTCGGCGTGGAAGCGGTAGGTTTCGCGCTTGCTGAACTGCGGCATCATCTCCTTGTGGTGGAGGATCGGGCCGGCGATCAGGTGCGGGAAGAAGGTCACGAACAGCACATAGCTGAGCGGGCTGCGGTCGTTGACCACGCCGGCGCGGCAGTCGAGCAGGTAGCCGATCTGGGTGAAGGTGAAGAAGGAGATGCCCAGCGGCAGGATCAGCGTGTCCATCGGGCCGACGTTGAAGCCCATCTCGCCGACGAAGTTCACCATCGCCGCGAAATACTTGTAGTGGAACAGCAGCAGCAGATCGGCGGCCACGCCCAGCGCGGTGACCAGCAACTGCAGGCGCGGGCGCTTGGCCAGCGACAGGATCGCCAGGCTGACCAGATAGTTGAAGACGATGGACCCGCCCAGCAGCACCACGAACTGCGGGTTCCACCAGCCGTAGAACACGACCGAGGCCACGCACAGCCACAGCGCGGCCAGCCGCGGTTTCCAGGCACCGAGCAGATAGTGGATGCCCAGCGCGATCGGCAGGAACACCAGGAGGAACAGGAAAGAGTTGAAAAGCATCGTCGTTCGGCGCTCAGTCGATCTCGGCCAGCGTCGCCTGCTCACCGTCGGTCAACGGCAAGGACAGGGCCATTTCGGAGTATTCCCAGATCACCAGTTTCAGGCTGGACGGCCATTGCGCCCGCTGCGGCAGTGCCGCCAGCAGGGCGCCGGAGAACTGGCCGCCATCCAGGCTCTCGTTCCACACTTCGCGCCCGAGCGCGTTGCCCAGGCGTTCGGCGAACAGGCTGCGGCGGCCGTTGGAACTGCCCAGCAGCAGCACCTCCACCGGCGGGGTGTCATCGAGCAGTCCACCGCTGCGCAGCGGTTCAATCACCTGCACCGGCTCGCGGTCCAGTGCCGGCCGCCAGCGTGGCGGCGCATGCTCCAGCCCGGCCAGCACGATCAGGTCGCCCATGCGCGGCTCGGCCGGGCCCGGGGCGCCCACCTCGAACGCCTGCTGCCCGCGACCGCCCAGCAACGGCAGCGCGGACGCGGCGACCGCATCGGCGGCGCGCTGCGCACCGATCCGGTTCATGTGCACATCGGTGCGGAAGAACACCGGTTCGGATGCGCCCTGCAGCACCGGCAGCAGGTCGGTGGACGGCACCCCGGCGGCGGCGAGCGCCTGTTGCCACTGCCCCAGGCGCGCGCGCATCGGCGCGGAATGGCGCAGGCCGCAGGTATGGGAGTGCTCGATGCGGGACTTGTCCGGCACCACCACCACCAGCAACTGCACGCCCTGCGCCTTGAGCTGCTGCGACCAGTGCTGCATCAGACGCGTGCGCTGGGCGAAAACGGTGTCGCCGGTGCCGGCCGGCGGACGCAGCCCGTCGCGATAGAACAGCCAGTCCGGGCACCCCATCGCCACCTGCGGGCCGGTATCGCCGAGGAAGCGGTAGCGCACCGCGGCACTGGCCAGGTCGGCCTGCGCCTGCACCGGCAGCTTCAGCGCTTCGTTGATCGCGCGGCCTGCTTCGCCATCGGCCCAGCGTGCCGGCGCCAGCGACGCGGCGGGCAGCGTGGCGTTGGCCAGCATCCAGGCACCGGAGGCCAGGCCGAGCACGAGCAGCACGACCACCACCACGGCGGTGGCGATGTGCGCACGGGCCGGCGCGGCCGGTGGCAGGGGCGCGGGTGCGCCGGGACGGGCACTCATCGGATTACTGCCCCAGGGCCTTGTGCAGGCGCGCCTGCCACTGTTGCGGGGTCATGATGGAGGCGTTGTCCCACTGGCCCTGCGCCTGCGGACCGAAGCCATACACCGGCTCGAACATCTGCCACACCAGCACCTGCGGCGGGTTGTCGCGGAAGTCGGCCGATTCCAGGTATTCCAGCAGCATGACCCAGGGGCCGACGTTGCCCGCCTTCCAGTTCACGGTCACCGGGCGGTCCAGGCTGTTGGACAGCTTCTGCGGGAAGCCGAAATACGCCTGCACCATGCTGTGCCCGGTGACATGCACCGGTGCCTTGCCATCGTCCAGCAGGGACTGGCCCTCGGCGGCGCGGCGCACCACGAAGGTTTCGCGGCCGATAGCCGCCCGCTGATCCGGCGGCAGGAACAGTTCGGCCAGGTCGCCGTAGCGACGTTCGCGCACTTCCCGGCCCAGCGCCATGCCCGACCCCGGCTCGCCGGCGAGCGTGGGAACGGCCGCCTTGATCCGCGCAGCCATCGCATCGGCGGTGGCATCGGCGGCGACCTGGGTCCAGTGCTGGTCGCTGCGGTAGAACACATCGGCGCCGCTGGCGCGCACGCCGGACAGCACCTGCTTGGCGTCCAGCGCATCGATGCCGGCGCGCTTGAGCGACGCCAGGATGGTGTCGTAGCGCTTCTCGACCGACGGGCTGACCACTTTTCCTTCCGGCAGGCGGTCTTCATAGAAGATCACCTTGTCCGGCAGCACCAGCGGTTCCAGGCGGATGCCGCGTGCCGCCAGCGCGGCCTTGGCCTCGGCGATCAAGGCCGTGGACGCATCCACGGCCTTGGTGTCGACGTCGCTCAGGCTGCCCCATGCCGGGAACAGCCAGCCATCCTTGCCAACCAGCACGATCGACGAGTCGTCGCTGACGGGCGGCGTGGGCGCGGGTGCCTGGGCAAGCACGGGGCCGCTGCAGGCCAGGGCGCACAGCGCGACGAGCAGCGGCAGGCGGAGGCGCGAGGGACGGCGCGACACAGGGGCGTCGGTCTTCATGAGGTCCTTTTCCATGTCAGTAGTACAGGGTAGCGGTTGCGAACAGGCCCTTGGCGCGCTGGGTATCGCCGCCGCCAAGGGCGAAGCGGTACTGCACGGCCAGGTCCAGATAGGAGCGCGCGGCGTTGTAGTGATCCTCGCGGAACCAGTAGCGCACGCCGACGCCGGGGCCGGTGCCGAGCGACCAGCTGCGGTCGGTGTCGGACAGCGCGAACGACTGCGTGCCGATCAACGGATAGTCGATGCCGCTCACACGCGAGCGCTGGTCGATCCAGTCGGCGCCAAGCACCAGGTAGGGCGTGACCACCCAGCGGGTCTGGTCCGCGCCGAACCGGTAGCTGCGGCCGGCACGCAGTTCGGCGGCGGCAAAGGCCTGCTGGCGGCGCAGGCGGCCATCGGATGCCATCAGCCGCTGCGCCGGATCACCATTGGCGTCCAGGCTGTCGATGGTGAAGTGGGCGCGGTTGTCGTCCCAGCTGTAGCCGGCCTGCGCATAGCCGCTGAGGTTCCACCAGCGGTTGACGTCGGTGCGCACGCCGGTGCCGTGGTAGAAGCCGTAGGTCAGGTAGGTCATCCAGCCGCCGGCATTGCTGTCCAGGCGATAGCGGGCCAGCGTGTTGACCTGCAGCGGACGGTCCGATTCGGTCTGGATGCGGCAGCGGATCGCCGCCGAATCCGGATACACGCCGCCGCGCCGCGTGGCGGTACCCAGGAACTGCCTGCGTTCGATACCGGCGCTCAGGCCGGTCTGGCCGAAGGCGTAGCGCACGCCGAACGAGCCGATCGTGGATGGCCAACCGGCGACCGAGCGCGACTGGCTCAGGCGCTCGGCGCGGTCGCGCGCATCTTCGGTGGCCACGCCGGTGCAGGGGTCGACTGCGAGCAGCGATTCGAACGTGCCGCCTTCGTCGTACAGCGTGTTGGCCAGGCGCGCATAAGCCTCCAGCGTGCCGTGGCGGTTGTTGAGCGCCTGCGGCCGCCAGAACGCTTCCAGCGTACCGAACACCGAATCACCCGGCGTGCTGATCGCCGCACCGCCCAGGTTGGTGGCGGCCTGGCGCGCGCCGCGGTAGCCCGCGGAGAGCGTCATGCCCCACTCCCGCTCGAAGTTGGTGATGGAACTGCGGGTGTTGTAGCGCTGGGAGGTATCCAGCTTCATCTCGCCCTGGTCGGCACTGTCGATCGCGCCGCGTAGCAGGCGCGCCGCCTCGTCGCGCTTGCCGAGCGCCGCATTCGCATAGGCCTGGTCCAGCACCACGGTCGGCGGCGCCTTGCCGGTGGCGTCGGCCGCGCGGAAGTCGTCGAGCGCCGCCTGCGGTGCCCCGACGCGCTGGTTGAGGTAGCCGCGCTGCATCAGCAGGCCGGCATCATCGGGCGTGGTGGCCAGGGCGCTGTCCAGGCGTTGCCGGGCCTCGCCCTGCTGGGTACGGTCGCCCGCCGCCAGCGCCGTGGTCAGCAGCGACTGCAGCGGGACGCTGTCCGGCGCGGCCTGTACGGCCTGGCGTGCGTCCGTGATCGCCTGCTGGTAGTCCTGCCGCCCGTACGCTGCGTAGGCGCGTTGCGCCGCGCCGCCCTCGCCCTGCAGATCGGCGGGCATCAGCTCGCACTGGGTGCCGTACGGGGTATCGCGGCACTGCTGGATCGGGGAAGGATAGTTGGCCTCGGTCAGCGCCACGCCCGGACGTGCGCTGCGCAGCGCGCGGGTGCGCTGGGTCACGGCATCGGTGATCGCCTTGCGCGTGTCGTCGTCTTCGTCGGCCAGGGCATCGGCCTGCAGCGGCGCAAGCAGGCGCTCGGCGCGGCTGCGATCACCCGCCGCGATGGCCGCGTCCACGGCGAGCAGGCGCACGCTGCGCTGCTGCTGCGGATCCAGCCAGTCCTGGCCGAGCGCGGTGTCGAAATCGGCATTGGATGCCGCACTGCGTCCCAGCCGCTGCAGCAGATAGCCACGCATGACCAGCGCATTGGTGTCTTCGCCGTCCTGCGCGATGGCATCGCTGGCAGCGGTGACGCCTTCCTCGAGGCGATCGCTGAGCAGCAGTGCGCTCATCAGCAACAGGCGATGGCTGGTGACTTCCGGCGCCAGCGCAACGGCCTTGCGGGCAGGTTCCACCGCCTCTTCCGGACGCAGTGCGATCAGCGCCTGGTAACCGGCCTGCGCCGGAATGATGGCCTGCTCGCGCTTGACGCGCAGTTGGCGCGCCATCAGGTCGGTGCGGTTCGGTGCGCCGAGTTCGAGTGCGGTGGTGGCCGCCTGCAGCGCTCCCTCCAGGTCGCCGGAGGTTTCCAGCGCCGCCACCCACAGCATCGCCCAGGCGCCCTGCTGGGGCTGCTGGCGGAATGCCTGTTCGGCCTTCTGCGCCGCCTCGGCCATGCGATCGGCGTTGTAGGCGTCGTATGCCTGGGTGGCGATGGCGAAGGCACGCTGATACGCCTGCTCGGCCGCAGTCGGCCGCGCGGTTGCACGCGGTGCCGCCGCGCCGCCGGCACGCCCGGCTGCGGCGGCGGGCGCAGCGGCCAGACCGGGCAGCGCCGGATCGCGCAGGCCATCTGCGATGGCCCGCTGGGCCAGGCTGCGCGCCTCGTCATAGCGGCCGAGCTTCTGTGCGGCATAGATCTGCAACAGGCGCAGGCGGGCCACGTCGGGGCGCAGGCGCGCCGCCTCGGCGGCGGTCCGGTAGGCCTGCTGGTAATCGCCGCGCTCATAGGCGCCAAACGCCTGCTCGGCGATGCGGTAGGCGTTGCCGGACAGCGGCAGCGGTTCCTGCGCCTGTGCGCTGGCGCACCCCAGCCCGAGCAGGCTCAGCGCGATCATGCTGGAAAGCAGTGTGGTTCTCATGCCTTCAGCTCTCCGCTGGCACTGTACTGGGGAAGGCCCGAGCGTCGGTGCTGCTCGCGCACGGCGGTGGCGATGGCCGCTTCGGTGGCCACGCCATGTTTGACCAGGTAATCGCCGATGCGCCCGTCGCGCTGCGGTTTGTATTCGTCCAGCACGCGCTCGAACTGGTCGCGCGGAATCAGGCGCATCTCCACCAGCAGGTCGCCGAGCAGCGGCACCGCGTCGATGCGGTAGCTCTCGCCGCTGATCAGGCGCAGACCGGCGTTGATCTCGCTTTCGCGGGCAATCGACTGCACCACCGTGGTGGCCGGCAGGTCTTTCAGCAGCTGCGCCTGTTCGGCCTCGGACAACGGGTTGGCGACGGCCACCGACAGTTCGTCGGGCGTATCGGACGGCAACGGCAGCAGACGCCACTGCACGCAGGCGTCCACCGGTACCGGGAACTGGCCCGCCTGCAGGTAGGCCACGTCGATTGCCGCACGCGGCAGATCGCCCTGGAAAGCGATGGCCTCGGCGAGGGTTTCGTCGTCCAGCCAGCCCTGCGACACCAGAATGCGACCGAGCGGCTGCTGACGCCCGCCCTGCTGCTGTTGCAGCGCTTCCTCCAGGCGTTCGGGCTCCACGGCCTGCCAGGTGGTGAGCAGCTCGCCCAGACGCTTGCGGGTCTGCACCAGCTGGGAGGCGCTGGGGAAGTCATGCATGGTCTTGTCCCACACCATGCGCTTGCCGAACAGCAGGTACAGCAGGAACATGCGCCACGCACGGGCGGTGGCCATGAAGTTGATCATGTTGCCGACCACCATGCGCGGGATCGACATCAGCGCATGTTCCCAGCCGTACAGCTTGTTGACGAAGTAGAAGCGCTGCACCACGCGCGTGGCCAGTGCGGCGGTGGTCAGCAGCGCCACGTTCATCTGCCAGGTGCCGGCCTGGAAAATGGTGGGGAACTGGGTGTGCCACAGGCCGGTGACCTTGAGCAGCCAGAACAGCAGCAGCTGCACGAAGATCACGTAGGCGATGATGCTGACAAAGGACGTGATGATGCCCTTGCGGTCGCGCGCGAGCAGGTACTTGGTCGCCAGCGATCCGCGCCAGCCGAGCGTTTCCCAGCTCTGCAGGCCGATGCCCAGCACCCAGCGCGCTTTCTGCCGGTAGGAGGCGCGGAAGTTGTCGGGGAAGTATTCGCGCACGCACAACGCCATGCCCTGGGTCCGCTCGCGCACCGGGCCCCAGCCGAACCACGAGGGACGGCGCACGCGGAACTGCACCGGGAACCGCGCGAAGATGGAATGCATGCCCATCGCCGCCAGCCGTGCGCCGACGTCATAGTCTTCGGTCAGGCTGTCGGTATTGAACGGCTGGTTGTTGGTGGCCTCGCTCAGTGCCAGCAGCGCCTTGCGCGAGAAACACGTGCCCACGCCGGCCGAGGGCACCATGCCGGACACGCTCTCGCGCACCACCAGATCCTTGGCGTGCCATTCGGCGAATTCGTCCATGTACACGCCGGCGATCAGCTCGTACCACTCGCGGTCCAGCGAGGTGACCGGCAACTGGATCATGTCCTTGCGCGGCAGCAGGTAGTTGAAGAAGCGCAGCTCCATCGGGTGCAGCACGTCTTCGCTGTCGTGCAGGATCACCCCGGCGAACTCGATGCCGTGGCGCTTCTCGTAGTCGAAGATCGACAGGATCAGCCAGTTCAGGCAGTCGGCCTTGCTGGTCGGCCCCGGGTGCGGCACTTCGACGCGACGCAGCCGCTTGTAGCGGCGGCGCATGCGTTCCACTTCGGCGATGGTCTCGGCATCGTTGGGATAGGTGCCCACGAAGACGATGTACTCGCGGTAGTCGAGCACGTCGATCATGTTCTCGACCATCTGCGCGATCACGTCGTACTCGGCCCAGGCCGGCACCATGATCGCCAGCGGCTGTTCCGGCCGCTGCAGCAGGTCCTGCTGGGTCAAGGGCCGGTATTCGCGGCGCTTCTTCACGGTCAGGGTGCGCCAGGTTTCGCGCACCCAGTACCAGACATCGATGAACAGGTCGTCCAGGCTGGAAATCAGGATCAGCACGGCTACTGCCGCCGCGACTGTTTCCAGTCCGGCGTAGTAGTTGGCCAGGTAGATATCCCAGTGCAGGCCGTCCACGGGGGATCAGTGCCCGGTCGAGGCGGACTTGCGGCGACGACGGACCTGCGCCACGCGCGCGGCCAGCAGCATGAACACCACCACGCCCACCAGCACCAGCAGCCACACCATGTGCTGCTGCCAGACCGGTTCGGGATTGCCCTGCTTGGCGACGTTCGCCCCGGTGGGATCCTGGCCATCGAAGTCCTGGACCACACCGCGGCCGTCAAGCAGCGCGATGTTGCCGCGGATCAGCCGGAACGGTTCGCCGATCTGCGGCGCATGCGCCCCCAGCTCGCGGTAGATCACGCCGGTCCTGTCACCGCTGCCGACCACTTCCACCAGCGCCGACCGGTCCAGCCCGGCCACATCCAGCAGCACCTGCTTGCCGGTCCCGGCGATCACCAGGCGGCCGTCACGCACCGCGCCGCTGGAGACCACGTCCTGCGGGGCCAGCGCGAAGCTGAGGTAGGCACCGCCCGGCGCGATCGCCGCCTTGGGATCGCTGACCTTCAGCACCGCCTGGGTGGGCGAGGCGCCGGCGGCACTGGCGATGTGGATCACCTTGGCCAGCGAGGACGGCGCATCCTGCAGCCAGGTGGCCGGCACGAACACGTCGTGCTTGCCGGCAAGCTGTGCGGCGGCGCCGACGAAATCCGGGGCCATGCTGCGGTCGGCCAGGCGCAGGTGGCTGCTGGGCAGCACCGACACCGGGTAGCCGGTGGCCGGGTCATGGCAGTACGGCCGCGCCGGCTGGCGCAGGAAGCTGATCTTGACCTGGTTGCGCGCAGCCAGCGCGTAGCTGGGTACCGTGGCCACCAGGCGCTGCGGCTTGCCGTCGTTGGCCAGAACCTTGGCGCCGAGCAGGTAGTCGTTGAAGAAGATCGATGCCACCGCGCCCTGCCCGGCCGGATTCGGCGCGGCAGAGACGTCCAGCACCACTTCGCTGGGCAGGCGCCCTTCGCTGGACAGCGCGCCCAGGTCGAACGTGGCGATGCGGTCGCCGCGCGAGATGATGTCCTGGGTGCCGGCCATCGCGCCGAGGCGGCTGAGCAGCACCACGTCCTTGTCGGCCTGCGGCAGCACCGCCTGCTCGACCTGCAGCGAACGTCCCAGCGCGTAGGCGCGCCACTGCTCGGTCAGCAGGCCGGCCACCTTGGCACCGGCTCCCACCGCAACCAGCAGGGTGGGACGCCCGCCGACCATCGCCACCTGCACCGACGCGGTGCCGGGCGCGGTTTCCAGTCCGGCCATGTCGGCGCTGCGCCACTGCGCGAACGCAGCGGCGGCGTCGGGTGCGGACGCCCCCACCTCGGCCGCAAGCGCATCCAGCGCGGCGCGCACGGCGGCCCGCAGCGGGTCGCTGGTCACCGCCACGTCGGGTGCCAGCGGGCCATCGGCCAGCGACAGCAGCGCGCCCACTTCGGCCAGGCTGCCGATACGGTGCGTGGCACTGCCGTCGGACAACGCCGCATAGGCGGGAATGCCGGCCAGGCTGGCGGGGATCACCAGCCCGCGCAGGTCCACCGTGCCGCCCACGGCGGGCAGGCCGACCACGTCCACGCGCTTGCCGCCATTCTCCAATGCGGTGCCCACGCGCCAGGCCGCGTCGTAGCTGTCCACGCCCAGCGCGCGGCCATCCACCAGCAGCCGCACACGGGCCGGCAATGCGCCCCATGCCTTGGCCACGGTGTCGATCTGACGGCCATCGAAGCGGTAGCTGAAACGCGTGTCCGGCGACAGCCGCAGCACGTTGGCGGGCGCGCTCTGGTCGGCGCACTGGTAGTCGGACACCACCGACCACCAGCCCACGCCGAAGCGCACGAAACCGCTCGGACGGGCGAAGCCGTCGATGCCGATCAACTGGCTGGCATCGCCCTGCGCATCGGTGATCGACCGTGCCGAAACCGGGTCGCCATCGATGGAGAGCAGGTTGGAGGTGCGCCCGGTGTGGCCGCGCACGTAGCGCGCGTCGAGCTGCAGCTGTGCGTCGCGGGTCTCCACCCCGGCCGGTACCGGCAGGTAGATCTCGCGCTGGCTCTCCTGCCCGCTCAGTATCACCGGCTGGGTGAAGCCCAGTTCGCGCAGGGTCATGCTGCGGCTGACGGTGCTGTCGCCGGCCCACTCGGTGAACTGGCCGGCCACGCTGTCGGCGGCCAACGCCGTCGGCAGGGGACAGATCAGGACCAGGGCCAGCGGCAATACCTTGGAGAAGCGTGCGGTACTACGGGTGGTCTTGGTCATGAGGTCGCTTCGGTCAGGGAGGGAGTGGACAGGGCATCGGCCGCAAGGCCGGGCACGAACTCGTCGAACGGGACCCCGCGCAACGCGGCGACGATGCGGGCGGATGCACGCCCATCGCCGTACGGGCTGGCATCGGGACGGAACCGCGCGGGGGTCGGCGCGGCGTCGCAGGCGGCCCCCACCTCGGCGACGATGCGCGCCGCGTCGGTGCCGACCAGCTTGACCACCCCGGCCTGCACGGCTTCGGGGCGCTCGGTGACATCGCGCATCACCAGCACCGGGCGGCCCAGCGCCGGCGCTTCTTCCTGCACACCGCCGGAATCGGTGAGCACCACGTGCGCGCGCTGCATCAGGCGCACGAAGTGCAGGTAGTCCTGCGGCTCGATCAGGTGCACGTTGTCCAGGCCGCCGAGGTGCTGGTGTACCGGCCCCTGCACATTCGGGTTGAGGTGGACCGGGTAGACGATCTCCAGGTCCGGGCGTCGGGCCAGTTCGGCCAGCGCGCGGCAGATGTTGGCGAAGCCGTCGCCGAAGCTCTCGCGGCGATGCCCGGTGACCAGCAGCAGCTTGCGGCCCGGCGTGAGGAACGGGAACGCCGCATCCAGGCCGGCGCGCAGCGGCGCGTCGCGGTCGATGCGGTCGACCGTCTGTTCCAGCGCATCGATCACGGTGTTGCCGGTAACGCTGATGCGCCCGCCCAGATTTTCCTGCTCCAGGTTGTAGCGCGAGCTGGCGGTGGGCGCGAACAGATGGTCGGCGACCACGTCGATGACGCGGCGGTTCATTTCTTCCGGCCACGGCTGGTCGAGGTTGCCGGTGCGCAGACCTGCTTCGACATGCCCCACCGGAATGCGGCGATGGAACGCAGCCAGCGCGGCCGTCATCGCGGTACTGGTATCGCCGTGCACCAGCACGCGGTCCGGCTGCACCTGCTCGTAGAGTGCATCGAGCTTGGCGAACAACCGCGCGCACAACCCGTTGAGGGTCTGGTTGGCAACCATGACATCGAGGTCGTGATCGGGCTGGATGTCGAACAACGACATCACCTGATCGAGCATCGCCCGGTGCTGTCCGGTGATGCAGACCACGGAGTGGATTCCCGGCGCTGCTTCCAGCGCGCGGACCAGCGGCCCCATCTTGATGGCTTCAGGGCGAGTACCAAAGACAGAAAGAACCTTCACCTGACCGCTCCATGTGCTGACTAACGATGTGTGACGTCCATCACGCAAATCGTAGGCCAAGTGGGGCTTCCTAGCCAGTTCAACGTGATACGCATCACATTTCGACGGCCAATGTGACGCTGTGCGTCACTTTATGCCGTTACCCGGGTACCAGTGTCTCTTTGTGGGCGCGTTACTCAGGTGAAAGTTCGAACACCTGGCGCAGATACGCCAGGTAGCCGGGGTCGTCGCACATGCTCTTGCCCGGCGAATCGCTGAGTTTGGCCACCGGCTGGCCGTTGCAGCGGACCATCTTGATGACGATGTTGAGCGGCGTCGGCCCGAGATCGTTGGTGAGGTGCGTGCCCACGCCGAATGCCACCTGGCAGCGTCCGCGGAAATAGTCGAACAGCTGCATCACCTTTTCGATGTTGAGCCCATCGCTGAACACCAGCACCTTGCTGCGCGGATCGACGCGACGCGCGTTGAAGTGCGCGAGCATGCGGTCGCCCCAGGCGAACGGATCGCCCGAATCGTGGCGCACGCCATCGAAGAGCTTGCAGAAGTACATGTCGAAATCGCGCAGGAACGCCTCCAGCCCGACCACATCGGACAAGGCGATACCGAGGTCGCCGCGGTACTCGCGCGCCCACGATTCCAGCGCCGCCACCTGCGAATCGCGCAGGCGCGGGCCAAGCGCCTGGAACGCCTGCAGATACTCGTGCGCCATCGTGCCGTGCGGCGTCATGCCGTACAGGCGGGCGAAATGCACGTTGCTGGTGCCCACGAACTGGGTGCCCAGCGCATCGCGCATCATCGGCAGCATGCGCGCGTGCCACTCGCGCGAGTAGCGCCGCCGGCTGCCATAGTCGGCGATGCGGCACAGCTCGAAGCCGGGGGTATCGCGCAGCAGCGCGGTCTTGGCCTGCAGGCGGCGCTCGCCTTCGGCGAAATCGGGCGTGCTGGTATTGCGGAACCAGACCTCGTTGATGATCGCCAGCAGCGGCACTTCGAACAGGATCGTGTGCAGCCACGGACCGGTGATGTCCAGCTCGATCTCGCCGGGCACGGTCACCGATGCGCGCAGGCCGATGTACTTGCGGTCCAGGTGGAACAGCCCGAGGAAGTCGGCGAAGTCCGGTTTGACGAACCGCAGGCCGCGCACGTAGTCCAGTTCCTCGGCCGTGAAGCGCAGGCGGCACAGGTGGTCGATCTCGTCGTTGATCTGATCGATGAACTGCGCCAGGTCGATGCCCGGCGTGCGGCATTTGAACCGGTACTGCACCTGGGCGCCGGGATGCTGGTGCAACACCGCCTGCATCATGGTGAATTTGTACAGGTCGGTGTCGAGCAGGGACTGGATGATCATGCGGATTCCACGCGCGTTCGGAAGGTGCGCCTGCAAATTATGCGCCGCGCGTGGTGATCGCCGGCATACGGGCGTGGCCGCGTTTGGCCACGCGTTCATCTCGGCGCGGGCTCAGGTCCGGCGCCGTGCCCGCAGCAGCCGCGGCACCTGCGCCGCGGCGTGGGCCCAGATGGCCGCCCAGACCGCGCCCTGCACCAGCAGGTTGCGGCGCGGCGCCTCGAACTTGCGGAAGTAGCGCCACAGCCCGCGGTGTTTGTGCCATTCGACGAAGAACGGCCGCGAGCGGCTGGACACGCCGCGCACGTGGATGACCTGCAGGTCGTTGGCGATTGCCACCACCGCCCCGGCATCGCGGGCACGGCGGCACAGGTCCAGGTCTTCGGCATGCAGGCGGTAGCCGGCATCCCAGCCGCCAAGCCGGTCGAACAGCGCCCGGGGCATCAGCAGCAGCGCACCGGACAGGGCCGGCACCACCTGCAGGGTCTGGGCGGGATCGGCCGGGATGGCCAGGCGCGCGCCACGGCCGGGGTGGCGCAGCATCGCGGCAAAATCCGGATCGCGGCGGCGCACCGCGTCATCGCGCCGACCGTCCTCGTCCACCTGTTCCACGCCGAGCAGGCAGTCGCCCAGTGCCGCAGCGCGTGCGCACAGCAGCGACAGCGTGTCCGGCGCGACCAGCAGGTCGGGGTTGATGAACGCCAGCCACGGCGCCTCGCAGTCGGCCACGCCCTGGTTGTTGGCGGCAGCAAAACCGGGGTTGTCCGGATTGGCGATGAAACGCACGCGCGCGTCCGCCGTGGCGTGGCGCTGCACGATGTCCAGCGTGGCATCGGTCGAGCCGTTGTCGACCACGCGGATCTCGACGACATCGTGGGCGGCGCGCAGCCGGGTCAGGCAGGCGTCAAGGGTGCTGCCGCTCTGGTAGCTGACGATGATGGCGGCGATGGCGTGGCTCAAGCGGGGGACTCCGGTGCGGCGGGCGGCGCGAACAGGTCGCCCTGTGCGCGCGGCATTATCGCCTGCTGGTACCCCTGCTGCAGCGCCTGGCGTGCCTGGCGCAGCGGGTCGCCCATCAGAAATGCGGCCAGCCGCGGCCGCCAGCCGGGCCAGCGCGTGCCCAGCGCGTCCATGTCGCCATCGTGCGCCTGGCCCTCGTCGGCCCGCGCGACGAAGGCGGTTTCGCACAGTGCATTGCGCCAGCCCAGCCCGGCCATGCGCAGGCTCAGGTCGATCAGCGCGGCATTCCAGGAGCCATAGCTGTGCGCGTCCAGGCCCCCGGCCTTGCGCCGCGCATTGCCGCGCAGCAGCACTGCATGGGTCACCGCCGACGGCAGTTCCGGGTGCAGCGGCGGCAACGACGCGCAGGCATGGGCCAGCGCGTCGAGCGCCTCGGGGACCGGATTGATTTCGCCCAGGCGTGGCCAGGCAGCGGTTTCACCGGCATTGCACCAGGGCGTGGCCGAGCCGATCGACGGATCGTGCGCGAAGCAGGCCTCCAGGTGCTGCAGCCAGCCCGGCGCCGGGATCGCATCGGGCGCCAGCACCACCACGTCGGCACCGGCGCAGGCCTGCAGCATCTCATCCAGGTGGGCCACCTCGCCGATGCTGCGCGCACGCCGGGTGTACTCGGCGCGCAGCTGCGTATGGGCCAGCCAGTGTTCGATCACCGCCTGCGCCCGCGGCCCGGCCTGCCCGTCGTCGGCCAGCCACACCGCCGTGTTGGGCGCGGTGCCGGCCTCCAGGGCGCCCAGGCACTGGTCCAGGGCGGTGTCGTCGACGCCGATCGGCAGCAACACGATCGTCCCCATCGCTTCCCCTGTCTGTGGTGGCTGCCGGATGCGCGCAGCCTAACAGGCGGCGCGGGGTGCGCGCGTCAGTTCTTCTTCGGGTGGTTCGGGAACGGCTCCATCGCGCGGAAGCGGCTGCTGTACTCGTCGGTGAGCTTGCGCGACTCCTGCGCGTTGCGCACGATCGTCGGGGTGAGCAGCACGATCACTTCCGAACGCCCGCTGTTCTGGGTCTTCCTGCCGAACAGGGCGCCCAGTACCGGGATCTTGCTCAGCCCCGGCACGCCGTTGCTGCCGTCTTCGTCGGAATTGGTGATCAGGCCGGCCAGCATGATGGTGTCGCCACTCTGCACGGCGGCCTCGGTGGAGATCTTGCGGGTGTTGATCGGCGGGTTGCAGGTGGTCTTGGTCGGATCACAGCCGGCGGGAATCGCGCCTGCCGAGCTGACTTCCTGCACGATGTCCAGGAACACCACGCCGTCGCGGGTGATGCGCGGGCGCACCTTGAGGATCACGCCGGTATCGAGGTACTGCACCTGGCTGTAGGTGTTGTCGCCGCCAACGCCGGTGTTGACCGAGACCGAGTTGATCGGGATCTGGGTACCGACGTTGAGCGTGGCTTCGGCGTTGTTGCGCACAAAGATGGACGGGGTCTGCAGCAGGCGCAGGTTGCTGACCTTGTCCAGCGCGGACACCACGGCCGCCGCGTTCTTGCCAAGGAAGGTCCAGCCCACGCCACCGTCACCGACCACGCCGGAGATGCTGCCCCAGATGGAACGGCCCAGCGCGCTCGGCAGGTCCACACCGCTTTCGGTCTTGCCGGTGGCCACAGCCTGCTCGAAGAACCAGTTGACGCCGTAGCTGAGGTCGCCGGTGAGCGATACCTCGGCCACCTGCGCCTCGATGTGCACCTGCATCGGCATCACGTCGAGTTTCTCGATCACCTCGCGGATGGAGCGCCATGCCTGCGGGGTGGATCGCACCAGCAGGGTGTTGGTTTCTTCCACGGCGGACACGCCGACGCTGTCGCCCTGCACTTCCAGGTTGAAGCTGGCGTTGCCCGCCTGCCGCTGCGGCAGGCTCATGCTGCCGTCGCCCAGTCCGCCGCGGCTGCTGCCGTTGCCGCTGCCGGTGGTGCTGATGTTGTTGGTGTTGCCGCCCAGGTCGCGGCTGCCGACATCCATCTGCGATCCCCCTGGCGCCAGCGAGGTGCTGCTGCCACGGCCACGGCCGTTCTCGCTGGCGAAGGCCTCGGCCAGGCGCTCGGCCAGGTCCTTGGCCTTGACGTAGCGCAGTTCGTAGGAGAACAGGCGGGCACTGCCGCCGGCGGTGTCGATGCGGTCCAGCCACTGCTGGATCTGGTCCAGGTAGCGTGCCTGCGGGGTGATCACCAGCACCGCGTTGGCATTCTCCAGCGGCAGGAAGCGGAACATGCCCGCGCTGGGGGTTTTGCTCTCTTCGCCGAACACCTTCTCCAGATCCGCGGCAACCTGTTCGGCCTTGCCCGACTGGATCGGGAACACGCCCACGGACATGCCCGACAGCCAGTCGACGTCGAAGATCTCCACGGTGCGCAGGTAGTTTTCCAGTTCGCTGCGGGTGCCGCCGAGGGTGATCACGTTGCGCCCGCTGTCCACGTTGACGATCGCATTGGGACGCGCATACGGCTCCAGCACCTTCTTCATCTCCGTGGCGGAGATGAACTGCAGCGGCACCACGCGCACCTCGAAGCCGCGCGCGCTGGCGGCCGGGGCGGTGCTCGGCGCAACCGTACCGGCCAGCGCCTGGTCGGCGGCGACGATGTTGTAGCGGCCGCCGCTGTAGACCATGCGCGCGTTGTTCCAGCCCAGCACCATCTCCAGCAGGTTCAGCGCCTGCGCCGACGACACCGGCTTGGGCGTGGCCAGCGTCACGGTGCCCTGCACGCCGGGCGCGATCACGTAGTTCTGCCCGAGCATGTCGCCGAGGATCGCCTTGACCACGGCGTGCACCGACTCGCCTTCGAAATTGAACGTGGCCTGCCCGCTGCCGGCCTGCGCAAGCGCCGGCTGCGGCGCCGCAGCCGCGCTGCGGTTGATCATGGTGCCGGTACCGCGGCGGATCACCGCCTGCGGTGCGCCGGCCTCCAGGCCCTCGGTGGCCACGCCTTCGCGCGAGCCGTCGCCGGCCACCACCTGGTGCGGCCCATCCAGCACCGCGTCGCGACGCACTTCGGGAGCAGGCACGGTGGCGCAGCCCACCAGCAGGGCCACGGCAAAGGAAATCGGGAAAAGACGCAGTGTCATGCTTTCACTCTAAGGGTTTTGGCCGGAGCCGCCCGCGGGCGGTCGCTGCGACGACTGTTGTTGTTGCTGCTGTTGCTGCAGCTGCTGGCGGCGCGCCTGGATGCGCTCGCGGATCGCACTCATCTGTTCTTCGCTGGGGCCTTCGTTCTGCGCCGGCGCCGGCGCTGCCGGTGGCGTGACCGGGCGCGCCACGGGCGCGGGCGATGGGCCGTTGGTGGGCCGGGCCTGGGCAGCGGCCGAGGCCGCCGGCGGCAGCGGCGGCATCGGCTGACCGGCCGGCGGCACGCCACCACCGGGGGTGGGGTTGCCCAGCACGGTGGGCGGCTCGCCGCCCTGCCCGTTGAACACAGGCAGCTCCAGCACCTGGGTGCCGCCGGGGCCGGCGACGGTGGCGCGGCGCGGCTCCAGCGCCAGAAGCTGCCAGCCGTTCACGGCATCGCCGTTGAGGCGCAGGCGCAACGACTGGTGCTGGTCGGTGGTGAGAATGGCCATCGCGAAGCTGTCGGTGAGCAGTACCCCGGTCAGGCTGACCGTGCTGGTCGCGCCCGGTTCGCTGCCGCCCAGCAGATAGGGCCGGGGCAGGCGGTCTTCGGCAAACAGCGGGCGCGTGCCGATGTCGGCGTAGGTCGCGGCCGTGGCCATGCGCTCGGGGGCGGCGGGCGGCAGCACCGGCAAGGCGGTGGCGCCCCGTTCGGCCGGCGGCGCGGGGCCCAGGCGACCGCCCAGCCCGAACAGGGTCGCCAGCCAGATCGCGGCGGCCCAGGCCAGTACCGCGGCCAGCCACCAGGTGCGCAGGGGCGCCACTTCAATTTTCATGGGCGCCCTCCTCGTCCGGTACGGCGCCGCCGTCCGTGCCCACCGGCGTGGACGGCGCGGCCATCGCATCCCCCATCGCCGGCGCGGCGCCTGCCGTTGCGGATGCAGCGGCAGCGGCAGCGGCCGCGGCACCGTCGGCTACAGGCGCCTGCGCGATGCCGTCGGTGGCGCTGTCACTGAGATACCCCACCAGCTCGAAGGACACGTCCAGGCCAGTGCCGGTTTCGCTCGGCGACTGCTGGAACCGCTGCGCGAGCAGGTTGAGGTTGTCGATGAACAGCCGTGGCGTGCCGGTCTCCAGCGTGTGCAGCACGGCAGCCATTTCCGGCACGCCGCAGCGCAGCCGCACCTGCAGCGCCACGCGGGCGAAGCGCGCATCCGGTGTGGTGTCCGGCAGCGGCGAGCGGTTGCTGATCGTGCAGCTGCGGTTGCCCGGGCTGGCCGATGCGACCGCATCCTGCAGCCGCGTGGACAGCGCGGCAGCCGCCGATTCGGCGGTGGCTTCGCGCAGGAAACCGGGGCGACCCTGCAGCGCCGTGCGCGCCTGGACCAGGCCCTGCGCCACCTGCGTGCGCTGCTGCAGCTGGGCCTGCACGCGCTGCCCGCGTTCCTGCAGCCCGGCAATGTCGGCGTCGATGGCGCGCAGCGGCTGGGTGAACCACGGGTGCACCAGCAGCAGGTAGGCCAGGCCGATCACCGCGATCAGCAGCGCCAGCGCCAACCACCGGTCACGGCGAGTCGTTGGTTGTGCCATTGGCACCCTCCGGCGTTGGCGGGGTGGGTGCGGCGCCCGGGGTGGGCAGCGGCTGCAGCTCGGCGGTCAGGGTGAAGCGGTCGCGGCCGGCAGCGCCCCCGTCGGCCTGCAGTACGCCGGTCAGGTTGACCTTGCGCCACAACGGCGACACCTGCAGCAGCGGCACCAGCTGCGAGGCCTCGCGACTGAGCCCGATCAACTGCAGCGCGTTGCCTTCGATGGACATCTTCTCCAGATAGGTACCGTCGGGCAGCAGCCGGGTCAGTTCGTTCCAGATTTCCACGCTGCTGGCATGGCGCCCGCGCTGTTGCTCCAGGAACGCCGCACCGTCCACCAGCGACTGCAGCTGCTGGCGCTCGGTGGCCACCTGGCGGGCATCGCGCGCGGCGGCATCCACCTGGGTCCGCAGGCGCTCGGCCGCGGCCTGGCGGTTGTCCAGCAGCTGCAGGCCGGCAAGCACCAGCAGCAGCAGGCTGGCCGCGCCCAGCAGCAGATTCCAGCGTCGCATCGGATCGCGCGTGGCCTGGCGCTGTGCGGGCGGCAGCAGGTTCACGCCGAGGGGCACGCCCGCTGCATCGAGTGCATCCAGCCCGGCCAGGCCCTGCGACCACGCCCCGAACTGCTGCGACCACTGCGCCAGCGCCTGCAGCGGCACCACCACCAGTTCCACCTGGAGCTGCCCGTCGTCGAGCACGCCGAGCTCACGCACATCGAAGGACACCTGGCTGGCATCGAACGGGGTTTGCCGGTCGATCTCGAAACGCACCACGTCGTGCAGCCGTTCGGCCGCGGCGGCCGGCAGCCGCAAGGGCCGCCGCAACACCGCCGAAGCGGGCAGCAGCCAATGCCGTGGCAGGGTGCGCAGGCGCGCGTCGAGCAGGCGGTCCAGGGCGTCCGGCGAGGTCGAGAGCGGCACCTCGGCCACCGGGCCGATCACCGCACCGGTTTCCTGCATGAGGCGCACCTGCCCCGCGTGCGCAGACAGCAGCAGGCGCGAGCGCGACCAGCCCAGCGCCCACTGCCAGCGCGCCGGCAACCATGCCAGCAGCGAACGCCGCCACCAGCGCAGGCCACGGCCCACACCCGGCGCCATCTGCCCCTGCGCCCGCACCAGACTGTCACGCCATGCCGTCATCGTGCTGCCATTCCCTGTTCCCAGCGAAACACTGTGTAGACCCTTCCCGGCGTACCCGCCGACCCCATCCGCACGACGGCGTGCAACACCGAAACACGGCCCCGCGCATCCGTGGCGCGGCTCTCGATACTATAGGTGCCGCCGCCGGTGGCAAGCGGTGCAGTGGGAACACCGGCCTCGACCGCCGCCTGCGCCCGCTCGCGCTCGGCCAGCAGGCGCTCGGCATCCAGCCCCAGCGCGCTCAGCACCGGGCCGGCGGCGAAGCGCGGGTCCGGACGCGACTGGCGGCTGTACAGCGTCAGCATCGGCTCCATGCGCGCATACAGATCCGCATCCATGCCAAGCACGCGCTGCAGTTCGCCAAGGCTGTCGAAGCGTGCGTTGCGCGCACCATAGGGCAGCCCGGCCGCCTGGTAATCCGCGGTTTCCGCGCCGCCACCGGGCTGTTTGAGGTTGTCGGCATCGCGCCAGTCGAGGATCGCCCCGGCCAGTTGCTGGGCGCGCGGCGGCGGTTCGCCCAGCGCACGCAGGAAGCCGGACAACAGCGCCGCATCGGCCAGGTTGAGATTGATCTTGCCGTTTTCATCGACGATGCGCAGGTCGATGCGGCGTTCATCGAACTGCCAGCGGTAGCGCCGGCCGTCCGGGACCCATGCCGGCTGCGTGGCACTGGCCTGCAGGCGATGCAGTGCGTATTCCAGGCCCGCACGCGCATGTTCCTGGCCGATCGCGTCATCGCCGATCACGCGCTGCTGCAGATGTTCCACCCGTGCGGTGAGCGCATAGGCGCCGACCACGGCCGTCAGCAGGGCGATCAGCCACAGCACCAGCACCAGCGCGGCGCCCCGCGTGCGCCGCGTCATGGGCGTGCGGCCTGCTGCTGCGACAGCGCCACCACCAGGGTCGGCCAGGCCAGTCCCTCTGCCGGCTGCACATCGATGGAAACCAGCAGCGGCAGGCGCCGGGTGTCATCCCAGCGGTCCTGCCACGGGCCCAGTTCGCCAGTGCGCGGATCGATACCGCGATAACGGAACTGCACGCCGCGCAGCGCGTCGGCCAGCAGTTCCGGCGCGCGCGGCGGGGTTTCCTCGATGCGCTCGCCGTTCTGCACCAGGGTGAGAGCCAGCTCCAGGCGTTGGCTGCGGCCGTCGGGGCGCAGCGCCAGCTCGTGCAGGTACGGCCCGCCCCGGCCGAGGTAGCCCGGCAGCTCGGACACGAACAGCATGCGCTGCGCCTCACCGACGAAGTACACCGGCTCGCGGGTAGGGTCCGGCGGCGTGGTGGCGGTGCGCGTGGCCATCGCCAGGCGGCGGCGCAGGAAACCTTCCACGGCACGCATGCGCTCGTTGTGCGCCGCCATCGCCTCGCCACGCTGGCTGATCGCCATCGCCGAACGCACCGTGGCAAACGCCAGTGCCAGCCCGCCAACCAGCAGCGCGGTGGCCAGCAGGACTTCGATCAGGGTGAAACCTGCGCGGCCGCGTGCCCCAAGCGACCTCATCGGGGCGCTCCCGGTGCCGCTGCCGGTGGCAACAGGCGCAGGCTGCGCCACTGCATCGTCTCGCCGGCGGCGTCGCCCCAGCGTACCTGCAGGGTGAGCTGGGCCAGCTGGGGTGCGGCGGGGTCGGTGGCCACTGGCGCGGCATCGCCACGCGCGTCCACGAACGGCTCCACCTGCAACTGCCAGCGGTAGCGGCCGTCCTCCCATTCGCCGGCGGTCTGCCCCGGCTGCAGCGGCGCCTCGACGCCGGTGGCGTCCAGCAGCGACTGCGCATGCAGGACGGCGCGGGTACGCAGGTCGGCCTGTCCAACCTGCCGCGAGGCCCCGGACAGGCTGCCCAGCAGCAACGTCAACGCCAGCGCCAGCAGCGCGAACGCGACAATCACTTCCAGCAGCGAATAGCCACGCTGCCGCTTCATGGCCGCTCCCGCCGCATGCCCGAACGGACCTCGCCGGTTATCCAGCCCACCTGGATGTCCCACACGGCATCGCGTGCGCTCAAGGCGATCCGCCCGCCGCTGGCACCGCCATCGGGATAGAAGGCGATGGCGGCCTGGCCGGGCGCCGGCGCAACTTCCCGCGCCGCGCTGACCTCGATCTCCAGCGCCGCCGGCAGGCTGCCGTGGCGGCCGTTGGCAGCGGTCCAGGTGCGTGCCTTCGGGTCCACCACGAAACGCTGCCGTTCACCGGTGGCGATCGCCTGGGTGCGGGTGTAGCGCAGCTGGTTGGCCATTTCCTTGCCGGCGTTGCGCAGCCGCATGCCGTCGATCCCGCCGCGCATGCCACTGGCGGTGATCAGCCCGACCACCGCGATCAAGGCCACCACCAGCAGCATTTCCAGCAGCGACAGACCACGCGCGCCCGTACGCGGGGCAGCGCGGTGGCGGCGCGGCAAGCGTGGAGCGACCACGTCGATCACTCGTAACGGATGTCCGCGTCGTAGCTGCTGCCACCGACCTTGCCATCCTTGCCAAGGCTGATCAGCTCGAACGGCTGGCCTTCACCGGGCACGCGGTACTCCAGCGCGTGGCCCCACGGATCGTTGAGATCGGCCGGCTTGGCGTACGGGCCGAGCCAACCGCTGCTGCCGCCGGGCTGGGTCACCAGGTCGTCAAGCTTGGCCGGCAGTTTGCCGGTGTCCAGCTGGTAGTTCTCGATCTTGCCGGCGACGGTCTGTACCTGCGCCTTGGCGATGTTCGCCTTGCCGCGGTCGGCACCGCCAAGCACCCGGCTGCCGACGAGGGTGAGCACCGCGCCGATCAGCACGATGACGATGATGATTTCCAGCAGGCTCATGCCCGACTGGTTGCGCGGCGAGGAAAAACGGATCAGGCGGCGTTGCATGCAGTGGGCTCCTTGGATCGGGTCGATGGAGAGGTGGCCGGCGGCGCTCAGCCGATGGCGTTGGTGAGGTCGTACAGCGGCACCAGCACGGCAACGATCACCAGCCCGACCACCGAGGCCAGTACCAGCGTTATCACCGGCACCAGTGCCGACAGCAGGCGGTCGATTGCGCGTGCGCTTTCCTGTTCAAAGGTATCGGCGGTCTTGAGCAGCATGGTGTCCAGCGCGCCGGACTCCTCGCCGACCTGGATCATCTGCAGGGCCAGGCGCGGAAAGCGCTTGCCGCGTGCCAGCGATGCGGACAGGCCATTGCCGTTCTTGACCTCGTCGCTGGCCGCATCGACATCGGCGGCCAGCGCGCGGTTGCCCAGCACGTTGCGCGCGATGCCCAGCCCGGACAGCAGCGGCACGCCATTGCGCAGCAGCGTGCCAAGGGTGCGCGCCAGCCGCGCGGTTTCCAGTTTGGCCACCAGCGCGCCGATGCCACGGCGCTGCAGCAGCCAGCCATCCAGCGCCAGGCGGAACGCAGGCTGGCGCAGCTTGCGCTCGGTCACCAGCGCGGCGAGCGCCGGCACCACGATCATCGCGAGCCAGCCCTCGCGCACCACCGTGCCGGCCGCGAGCACCCACTGGGTGAACCAGGGCAACGCCACGTCCAGGCTTTCGTACATGGTGGCGAACTGCGGCACCACATAGCCGAGCAGGAACAGCAATGCACCGCCCACCACCGCGAGCAGGATCGCCGGGTAGATCAGCGCGTTGATCACGCGCCCCTTCAGCTCGGCGCTGCGTTCGAGATAGTCGGACAGGCGCTGCAACGTATCGTGCAGGCTGCCGCCGGCTTCACCGGCACGCACCATGTTGATGTACAGCCGCGAGAACATCCCGTGCTGGCGCTCCAGCGCGGTGGACAGCGCCGCGCCCCCGCGCACGATGTCGCGGATCTCGGTGATCACGCGGCGGCTGCGCTCGTCCTCGGGCAGCTCCAGCAGGATGGTCAGCGCGCGATCCAGCGGCTGCCCGGCACCCAGCAGCGTGGCCAGCTGCTGGGTGAACTGCACCAGCGCGGCGCCGTCGAACGGTTTGCGCCGCAGCAGTGTGGCCCACGACGACGCGCTGGCCACACCGTCGCTGGCCAGCCGCGCTTCCATCGGCACATGGCCCTGGTCCTGCAGCCGCGCGGCAACCTCGGCCTCGCTGGCCGCGTCCATCTGGCCGTCGAACACCTCGCCGTGGGCATTGAGCGCCTTGTAGCGGTACTGGGGCATGCTCAGCCGCCGCTCCAGTGCCTGCACACGCGCCGCATCAGGATTCCTCCGTCACGCGCAGCACTTCCTCGAGGGTGGTGTGGCCCTGCAGCGCCTTGGACAGGCCGTCTTCGTACATGGTGCGCATGCCGGCGGCGCGTGCGATCTGTTCGATCTCGCCCATGCCGGCCCGCCGCATCACCGCGCGCCGCAGTTCGTCGTTCATGACCAGGAACTCCATGATCGTGGTGCGCCCCAGGTAACCGGTGGGCGCTGCGGCCGACGGCTGCGCGCGGTACAGGAAGATCTCGCCCTGCGGCTGCAGACGGCGCAGGCCGAATTTTTCGATCTCCTCCGGCGACGCCGGGTAGCGCAGCGCATGCGACGGCTCCAGGCGGCGCACCAGGCGCTGGGCGAGGATGCCGTTGATGGTGGACGTCAGCAGGTAGTCTTCCACGCCCATGTCGAGCAGGCGGGTAATGCCACCGGCGGCGTTGTTGGTGTGCAGCGTGGACAGCACCAGGTGGCCGGTCAACGCGGACTGGATGGCGATGCGCGCCGTTTCCAGATCGCGCATTTCGCCGATCATGATGATGTCCGGGTCCTGGCGCACGATGCTGCGCAGGGCATTGGCGAAGTCCAGGCCGATCTGCGGCTTGGCCTGGATCTGGTTGATGCCTTCGATCTGGTATTCCACCGGATCTTCGACGGTGATGATCTTGACGTCGGCGGTGTTGAGCTGGCTCAGCGCGGTGTACAGCGTGGTGGTCTTGCCCGAGCCGGTCGGTCCGGTGACCAGCAGAATGCCGTGCGGCTGTTCCAGCACCCGGCGGAACTGCGGCAGGAAGGCATCGGTGAAGCCGAGGCGATGGAAGTCGAACACCACCGTGTCGCGGTCGAGCAGGCGCATCACCACGCTCTCGCCGTGCGCGGTGGGCACCGTGCTCACGCGCAGGTCCAGCTCTTTGCCCTGCACGCGCAGCATGATGCGGCCGTCCTGCGGCAGGCGGCGTTCGGCGATGTTGAGCCGGGCCATGATCTTGACGCGGCTGATCACCGCGGCGGTCAGGTTGGCCGGGGGGCTTTCGCCGTCGATCAGCACGCCGTCGACGCGGTAGCGCACCTTCAGGCGGTTCTCGAACGGCTCGATGTGGATGTCCGAGGCGCGCAGCTCCACCGCCCGCTGGATCACCAGGTTCACCAGGCGGATCACCGGCGCTTCGGAGGCCAGGTCGCGAAGGTGTTCGATGTCGTCCACCGCGGCGCCTTCGCCGTCAGCGGTTTCAATGATCGCGCCCATCGCGCTGCGGCCCTGGCCGAACCAGCGTTCGATCAGGTCGTCGACCTCCGAGCGCAGCCCCACGTGCAGGCGCACCGGCACCCCGGTGGCCAGCTGCACCGCTTCGGCGGCGTACGGGTCCTGCGGGTCCGAGACCCACAGGTCGAGCACGCCGTCCTGCAGCGCCAGTGGGCAGACATGGAATTGTTTGAGGAAACGCAGCGACAGCGGCAGCGTTTCGAGCAGGGCTTCGGGCGGGCTTTCCGCAATCGCCTTGGCGTCCAGCAAGGGCAGCCCCAGCACCTCGCTGCTGGTCTGGGCATGATCACGTTCGGACACCAGCCCCAGCCGCACCAGCAGCTGCAGCAGGCTGCCGCCGGACTCACGGTGCAACGGACGCGCGCGCGCGAGGTCGCCTTCCTTCAGGCGCCCCTTCTGCAGCAATACGTCGACTAGTCGTGTTTCCGCTGCGGATTCGGCAGTGGGATCGTGGGCAACCGCGTTCACGAAGCTCTCCTGGCAACCCCTGCGACTTTAGCAGTTCGTCGCGATCCTACGCGGGATTCCCGGGGGCGGAATGCAAAAGCGGGAGCCCGTCACAAGACGGACTCCCGCAGCAGGGCGATACGCTTACTGGTTGGCGACGATGCTCACGCCGCTGAACGCGGACTCGCCGACCAGCTTGATGTAGTACGTGCCCGCCACCGGCGCGGTGAAGCGCACGGTTTCACTGTTGCCCGGACGGGCCGACTTGGCGTCGTAGGCCGTCGCGGTGGGCTCCTTGCCCTGGCTGACGTATACCGAGACGTTGCCGCTGCCACCGTAGGTCAGCACGCTCAGCACCTTGCCGGCCTGGGCCTCGAAGCTGTAGAGCACTTCGCTGCCACCGGCGCCGCTCAAGCCGCCCACCGCCACCTTGTTGGTCAGCGGGGTTGCGGTCGGGCCGCAGTCCTCGGTGCACGGTTCTTCCAGTGCCTTGTCCAGCGCGGCCTTGGCATCGAGGATGCCGGTGCCGATCGGGGTGCCGGCCGGAATGCTGACCGGGAACGGACGGGCCGTCTCCTTCAGCAGGGTCTCCATCTGCGCCGGGGTCAGCGGGTCGCGGCTGTTGGCGATCAGGGCGCTCTGCACCAGCGCGGCCACGGCGGCCACGTGCGGCGAGGACATCGAGGTGCCGCCCTTGCCACCGTAGGTGGAGGTGCCCAGCTCCGGCGAGGTGGTGCTGCTGGACACGGCCTGCCAGACGAAGCCGCCCGGGTTGCCGTCGACGCTGCCGCCGCCACCCGGTGCGGACAGATCCACCGCCGGCCCGTAGTTGGAGTAGTAGGTGATGCCGCCGGTGATGCGCGTGGCACCCACGGCCACCACGTTGTTGCAGTTGGCCGGGCGTGCGTTGGCCACCGGGCCGCCGTCGTTGCCTGCCGCCACGATCACCACCGTGCCGCGCTGCACCGCACCGTTGATCGCGGCCTGGTAGACCGGATCGCAGGCGCCGCCGCCGCCCAGGCTCATGTTGATGATTTCGGCCGGGTTGGGGTTGGCCGGAATGCCGGCGACCGTGCCACCGGATGCCCAGGTGATCGCATCGGCGATATCCGACAGGCTGCCACCGCACTTGCCGAGCACACGGACCGGCAGCACCTTGGACTTGTAGGCGATGCCGGCCATGCCGATGCCGTTGTTGGTCGCTTCGGCGACGGTACCGGCCACGTGCGTACCGTGCCAGGAGCTGTCATCGGCCAGCGAGCCCTGGTAGCACTCGTTGTCGTTTTCCACCCAGTCGCCGTAGTCCAGCGCACCGGGCACACGGTCATTGGTGGGGCGACGCGAGCGCGCCGCGTTGCTGATGAAGTCGTAGCCTTCCAGCAGGTTGCCGGTGAAGTCCACATGGTTGGGCACGATGCCGGTGTCGATCACCGCCACCACCACGCCCTCACCCTGCGACACGTCCCACGCGGCCGGTGCGTTGACGCCACCCACCGCGTTGTGGAAATGCCACTGGTACTGCTGGTAGTACTGGTCGTTGGGCACCAGCTGCGGGGTGGCGTCGGCCTTGGCGCGCAGGTCGGCGCGCTGCATCAGCACGTCGGCCACGGCGTACTGCACCGAGGGATCGGCCGACAGTTCGGCCAGTACCTTCTGCAGTTCCGCGCCGCCGAGCCGGCTCTGCAGGCGGATCAGGTCAGCGCCCACGCCGAGCGTGCGCACCACCTGCGGGCTGAGCGCGTTGGCGCGCACGGTGCCACCGTTGAGGCTCGCCCGCGACAGCGCCGAATGCACCACCTGCAGCTTGGCCGACCGGTCGGACGCGGCAGCGGTGCCGCTGCGGTACTTGACGATGATGCCGTCGCTGACCTGCTGCGCGACCGTGGCCGCGCGCACCGGCTCTTCGGTGCGCAGGGTGCCGGCAAACGCGGCACCGGTGCCGACCGACATCGACAGCAGCGCGGCTGCCAGTACGTTGATGCGAAGGTTCTGCTTACTGATCACGTTGAAGTCCTCTTCAAGGTCATGGATCAAACGACTGTTCAGGCCAATACTCCATGCGACAACCACTGGCCGGCCCTGGCCAGGGTTCCCGTGACCCGCCCCCTCAGGCCTTGCATTGCGTGGGGCGGCGCCCTGCCGGCACCGCCCCGTTTACCCGCTTACCAGCCGAAGCCGGCACCCACGCCGACCGAGCTGTCATCGCTGCTGAACGCACCGCCCAGGGTGACCGTGGCGCGCTCGCTGATGGCACGCTGGTAACCCAGCGACAACGCCGATTCGCCGCCCTGGAAACCGATACCGACACCGACGCGGTTCTGCGTGCGTACACCGGCGGCACTGGTGGCCATGTTGAGCATCGCCGCACTCATCGCACCCTGGCGGTCGATGCGGCGATCCTGGTGACGCAGGCGCTGGTCGATCTCGCCCTTGTAGATGTCGAAGCTGTCGGCCATCGTGGTGAAGCGCTGGTCGGTGTAGCTGTTGGCGGTGGCGATGCCACCGTCCAGCTGGCCCTTGTTGACCGCATCGGTGGCCTGGGTACCGGCCGCGACGTGGGTGACCTGGCGTTCGTTGCCGGTGGCACCGACCGAGACCGTGTCGGCGCGATCGGCGACCGAGCCCTGGCCCAGCGCCACCGAGTTGGCCGCGGTCGCCGAGGCGCCCTGGCCAATCGCGGTGGACGAGGCGCCGCTGGCCACCGCACCCTCGCCCATCGCCACCGCGTTCACGGCAGACGGTGCGGCGGCGGACGGTGCCACGTAGGCCTGGCTGCCGCCCACGCTGGCGGCGGTCGGCGTGCCCTGCACGTCGGCCAGCGCGGCATCGCTGGACAGCGGCGCGGCCGTTTCCACGTTGGCCGCGAGGCTGGCGCTGGCCACCGTGGCACCGGCACCGCGTGCACGTGCGGTGCTGCCACCGCCCGCCACACGCTGGTCGAGCTCGGTGACCTTGCGGTCCAGCGCGCCCAGCGCATCGCCGACGTTGCTGTAGCTGGCGCCCTGGATCACGTAGTTGGGCGCCACGAACACGCCCTGCATGCCCACGCTGGCACCGCCGCCGAGGAAGGTGGCGGCATCGGTCAAGGACTGGAACAGCTGGCCGCCGTTGATCGCCTGGCGGCTGCCGGACGCGATGGAGCCGTTGCCCACGTTCTCCAGGGTGGTGCCCTGCAGACCGGACAGGGTCAGCGTGTCGCGGCTGCTGTCGTCGTAGGTGAGCGCATTGGCCGCCACGTTCTCCACCGAGCCGATGCGGCTGTCGATGTCGCCCACACGGGTCTCCACCGCACCCACGCGCTGGTTGGTGGTGTTGAGCTGGCCACCGGTGACCGCATCGGTGCTGCCTTCGGCGATGCGACCGGCGCCGACATTCACGATCCGGCGCGTGGCCGGGCCGTCGGTACCGTTGCCGCCGCCCACCGAGACCACGTTGGCTTCCACCGCGCGCGAACCGGCACCCAGTGCGACCGCATTGGCGCCGGACACGCCCGCGGCGGAGCCGATGGCGATGCTGTTGGCGCCGTTACTGGCGAAGGCGCCGTTGCCGATGGCCACGCCGTTGGTCGCGTTGGTGGAGGCCTGGCGGCCGATCACCGTGCTGTTGGTGCCGCGTGCGGAGGCATCGGCGCCGATCGCGGTGGCCCCGGTGGCCGACGCCACCGCAGCGGTACCCAGCGCACTGCTGCGGGTCGCGCTGGCGGTCGCGCCGGAACCGGCGGCAAGTGCGTCGGTGCCGCTTGCCGTGGCAACGCCGCTGCCGCTGGCCTGGAAGTGCTTGCCCACCGCATCGGCGGTGGCGGCCACGCTGTCCAGCTGCGACTTGTTGACCGCATCGGTGGCATTCACGCCGGCGCCCACGTTGGTGATGCGGCGGGTAGCCGGACCGGTGGTGCCGTTGCCGCCGCCGACCGAGACCACGTTGGCCTCGCTGGTGCGTGCACCGGCGCCCAGCGCGACGCTGCCTGCGCCACTGGCCGAGGCACTCTTGCCCAGCGCGGTGGCGTTGATGCCGCTGTAGGCGTAGCTGTCCTGGCCGAGCGCGGTGGAACCGGCCGAGGTCGCCCACGCCAGCTGACCCACTGCCGTGCTCTGCGCGGCAGTGGCCCAGGCGTTGGAACCGGCCGCCAGGCTGTTGGCACCGCTGGCCTGCGAGGCGTAACCAATCGCGTTGGCATAGCTGCCTGCCGCGGTGCTGCCCCAGCCCAGCGCGGAGGCGTAGTCGCCGCTGGCCTCGGCACCGTAGCCGAGCGCGGTGGTACGCACGCCGGTGGCGGCACTGAAGGCACCCACGGCGGTGCTGTAGTCGCTGCCCGCTTCGGCGCTGAAGCCGAACGCGGCCGACTGCAGCCCGGCCGATGTGGCGGCCGCACCGGTGGCGGTGCTGAACACGCCCTCGGCCTGCGCACCGGCACCGAGCGCGGTCGCGCCGATACCGCTGGCGCTGGTGGCCTGGTCGAGCACCACGTTGCCGTTGTCGTCCTCGTAGTACAGCGCGCCGCCGATCGCGGTGGCCGAATCAGCCGTGGCCGAGGCATTGAAGCCCGAGGCCGACGCGTTGCGGCCGGACGCCAGTGCGCCGCTGCCGTACGCCGATGCGCCGGTGCCGAAGGCGTTGGCCGCCTCACCGGCCGCCGTGGCGTAGGCACCGTCGACATAGCTGCCGACATCATCGCCGTTGCCGCTGCCGGAGGCCTTGAAGTAGCGGTTGGTTTCCTCGGCCACATCGGCCACGGCATTCAACTGGTCCAGATTGACCGCGTCGGTGCCTTCGGTACCGGCTGCGACGTTGGTGATCTGACGCTGCGCAGTGGCCGTGCCAACCGAGACGGTGTTGTCGCGGTCGGCCGTCGAGCCGGCGCCCAGGGCGACGCTGTTGACGCCGCTGGCCACGGCGCTTTCGCCCAGTGCGGTGGCACTGGCCGCATCGGCCCATGCATTCCAGCCGATCGCGGTGGCGTAGTCGTCGGTCGCCCACGCGCCGGCACCGAAGGCCGCCGCACCGGTGCCCGACGCGCGTGCCGGCAGCAGACCGTAGAAGGTCGAGCCGCCGATCGCCACGCTCTCATCGCCGGTGGCTTCGCTGGATTCGCCCAGCGCCACCGAGCTGGCACCGGACGCGGTGGCCGACGTGCCCACTGCGGTGGCCAGGTTGCTGGAGGCGATGGCGCCATAGCCCAGTGCTGCCGACAGACGGCCGCTGGCTTCGCTGTAGCTGCCATATGCCGTCGCGCCTGCATCGCTGGCGCTGCTGCGGAAGCCGTTGGCGGTGGCCTGCTGGCCGCTGGCGATCGACTCGGTGCCGGTGGCGGTGCTGTATGCACCGGACGCCTGCGCCGCATTGCCGATCGCGCTGGCGCCGAGCTCGCTGGCCGTGGCGCCGGTACCGACCGCCACGCTGTTGTCGCCGGTGGCCTGGGCATTGCTGCCGATGGCCGACGCACCTTCGCCGGTGGCCAGGGCATCGACACCGATCGCGGTGGCGTTGTCGGCCAGTGCATTGGCTCCGCTGCCGAGCGCGGTGGTGCCGTCGCCGATGGCATTGGCCGCTTCACCGGCCGCGAGCGCGTTGTCGCCATCGACCAGGGCACCGGCATCGCTGTCGTCGCTGCCACTGGCCTGGAAGTACTTGCTGGTGGTTTCGGCCACCGCCGCCACGTCCTTCAGCTGCGCCACGTTGACCGCATCGGTGTCCTGCGTACCGGCGGCCACGTTGGTGATCTGGCGCTGCGCGTCGGCGCTGCCGACCGACACCGTGTCGTCGCGGTCGGCGATGGAATCGGCGCCGAGGGCAACGCTGTTGGCACCGCTGGAGGTCGCCGCATTGCCCAGTGCCGTGCTGTTCACACCCGGCGACCAGGCCCCACCGCCCACGGCGGTGGAGTAGTTGCCGGACGCTTCGGTGGGCAGCAGGCCGAACAGGGCGCCACCGACGGCCACGCTGTTGGTACCGCTGGCCAGGCTGCCCTGGCCGGTGGCGGTGCTGTAGGCGCCGGACGCTTCGGCATCGCCACCGACGGCGACGCTGTTGGAGCCGGTGGCCTGGGCGAAGCTGCCCAGCGCGGTGGCATTGAAGGCCGACGCGACGGCATAGCCACCGATCGCGGTGGCGTAGTTGGCCGTGGCTTCGGAGGCGAAGCCGTAGCCGGCCGCGAGCGTCCCGCTGACCACGCTCTCCGCACCGACCGCAGTGGCACCCTCACCACTGGCGGTGCTGAAGTAGCCCAGCGCCACCGATTCTTCACCGGCCGCTTCAGACAGCGCGCCGCCGGCCAGGCTGCCGGCACCGGAGGCGATGCTGGCTGCACCGGTGGCGGTGCTCTGCTCGCCGGACGCTTCGCTTTCGGCACCGCTGGCGGTGGCGTACTCGCCGGTGGCCTGTGCGTTGGCACCCACCGCAACGGCGTTCGCCGCACTGGCCAGCGCATTGAAACCAACCGCGCTGGCATTGTTCGCCAGGGCGAAGGCACCGCTGCCCAGCGCGGATGCGCCGTCAGCGCCGGCATAGCTGCTGGAGCCCACGGCCGTGGCGTAATCGCCATCGGTCGCGGCGTTGGCACCGGCGGCCACGCTCTCCTCGCCACCGGCCACGGCCACGCCATCGCCGCTGGCCTGGAACTGGTCCGTTGCGGCGTTCAACTGATCGAGGTTGATCGCGTCGGTGCCTTCCGTACCGGCAGCCACCTGCGTGATCTGGCGCTGGCGTGCATCGCTGCCCACCGACACCGTGTAGGCACGGTCGGCCACCGCGCCGGCACCGAGCGCAACCGCATTGCTGGCGCTGGCCGAGCTGCCGGCACCGATGCCGATCGCGCTCTCACCGCCGGCCACCACGTTGGTACCGATGGCGATGCTGTTGATGCTGTTGCCCAGCGCCTGGAAGCCGACCGCGACGCTGTTGTCGCCATAGCCGAACGCGCCGCGGCCGAGCGCGGTGGCGCTGGTGCCGCGTGCCCAGCTGTTGTAGCCGATGGAGGTGGAACCGGTGCCGCTGGCCCAGGCCGACTGGCCCACGGCCGTGGCATTGGCTTCGGTGGCCCATGCACTGGCACCGAAGGCGGTTGCACCGTCTGCCGTGGCCCACGCATAGGCGCCGGTTGCGGTGGATTCCTCGCCACTGGCGAAGGCGTTGTCGCCCTGCGCGACGCTGTAATCGCCGGTCGCCCGCGCCTTGTAGCCGCCCGCCAGGCTGTTGTCGCCGGTGGCCTGCGCGCCGCTGCCGAACGCATTGCTGAGCGCGCCGGTGGCCTGTGCACCGGCACCGACCGCGACCGCGTCTGCCACGGCGGTGGTGCCGACCAGAACGGCGTTGCCGTCGGCATCGACCAGCGGCTGGTTGTATTCATCGTAGGCCTGGCCGAGGCCGCCGATGGCGACGCTGCCGTTGCCGTTGGCAGCCACGTTGCGGCCGACCGCCACCGTGTCATCGCCGATCGCACTGGCGCCGTTGCCCAGCGCGGCGGCACCGGCACCGAGCGCGTTGCTCGCTTCGCCGGCGGCCAGCGCGCCATCGCCGTCGGCGAAGGCACCGACGTCACTGCCTTCAGAGGCGTTGGCCTTGAAGCGGTTGGCGGTGACGTTGGCGACCTGCGCCACGCCATCGAGCTGCGCCTTGTTGACCGCGTCGGTGGCCTCGGTACCGGCGGCCACATGGGTGATCTGCCGCTCATTGCCGACATCGCCCACCGAAACGGTGTTGTCGCGGGTGGCGGTGGAGTTGGCGCCGAGCGCCACGCTGTTGGCGCCGCGCGCGGTGCTGTAGAAGCCCACGGCGGTGCTCAGGTCGCCACTGGCCCAGCTTTCCGCGCCCAGCGCCGAGGCGCCCTCGCCCGGTGCATAGGCGAAGTAGCCGACCGCGGTCGCTTCGGTGCCCGATGCTTCGCTCAGGGTGCCGTTGGCCACGGCGTAGTCGCCGCTGGCGATGGCGCCGGCGCCGACGGCCGTGGCGGCTTCGCCGCTGGCCTGGGTCTGCACGAAGAAGCCCAGCCCCGGCAGCAGGTCGGCCGGGCCGCCGATGGCGGTGCTGCTGGCGCCGGTGGCCACGCTCTGCGTGCCGACCGCCGTGGAATAGTCGCCGGTCGCATTGGCGACCGCGCCGAACGCCGACGACTGTGCGCCGCCCGCGTATGCACCGACGCCGTAGGACGAGGCCGCGAAACCGGACGCCTCGGCGCTGGCACCAACGGCCGTGCCACCGACACCGGCGCTGGTGGCGCCGGTATCGACCGGCACGCCGCCATTGGTGATCAGCGGATTGCCATCGGCATCCACCGCCGCGCCGCCGACGGCCACGCTGCCCGGGCCGTTGGCCTGTGCATTGTTGCCGAAGGCGGCGCTGTTCTGGCCGCTGGCCACGGCGTTGTAACCGACGGCGGTGGCGTTCTGCGCAACCGCCGTGGCGCCGCTGCCGAGTGCGGTGGCACCGTTGCCGAACGCGTTGGACGCTTCGCCGATTGCCGTGGCGTTGTCGCCGTCGACGTAGGCACCGGCATCGCTGTCGGCGCTGCCACTGGCCTGGAAGTACTTGTCGGTGTTGGCGGCTACCGCGCCCACTTCATCCAGCTGGGCCTTGTTCACCGCATCGGTGGCTTCGGTGCCTTCGGCAAGATTGGTGATCTGCCGGCGCAGACCGTTGTCGGCATTGCCGACCGATACCGTATCCACGCGATCGGCGTAGGAGCCCGCGCCGAGCGCAACGCTGCCCACGGCGACGGCGGCGGAATTGGCGCCGAGCGTGGCGCTGAAATCGCCGACGGCCACGCTGAACGCGCCGACCGCCACGGAGGCTTCGCCGCCGCTGCCGGCGCCACGGCCGAGCGAGGTGCTGCCCAGGCCGATGGCGAGCGCGCCACCACCGACAGCGGTCGCGCCATCGGCGCTGGCTTCGGCCAGGCCGCCGATGGCGGTGGCCGCGCCGTTCTCGCTGGCCGCGACTGCAGACGCGCCGAGTGCGACGTCGCCGAGGCCGAGGGCGACCGCACTCTGCCCTACCGCAGTGCTCGCATCGCCGAAGGCCAGTGCGTTCTGACCGAAGGCGCTGGCGCCCAGGCCGCCGGCGATCGCGTCGCTGCCCACGGCCGTGGTCGCATTGGCCAATGCCCGGGTGCCGTGGCCCAGCGCGGTCGCGCCGTCGCCATCGGCCGTGGCACTGGCGCCAGCCGCGAGCGCGCCATCGCCTTCGATCCGTGCCGCATCGGTGTCGTTGCCGTCACCGTCGGCCTTGAAATAGCGGGTCGCGCCTTCGGCGGCGACCGCGACCTTGTCCAGCTGCGCCTTGTTCACCGCATCGGTGGCGGCAGTGCCGGCCGCGACGTTGGTGACCTGGCGCTCCTTGCCGGCATCCCCAACGGATACCGTGTTGGCGCGGTTGGCGCGCGAGCCGGCGCCGAGCGCCACGCTGTTGGCCGCAGACGCCGTGCTGCTGCTGCCGATGGCCACCGCATTGGTGCCGGTGGCGCTGGCGCTGCCGTCGACCACGCAGCTGTCGAGGATCTTGCTGTTGAGCACCACGCAGTTCGCGTTGCCGCCCACTTCAACCGACTGCGCCCGGGCCGTTGGCGTGGCGATCGCCGCGCCCAAGCCGAGCGTCAAGGCGATGGCGGCCGACAGCAACGTGGCGTTGCGGCCGCCAGTGGACCGGCGCTGATCGATGACTCCCCCCGGGGACTGGCTGCTGGCCAATTCCGAGGCGACAACCATCTGCCCCAGTGCTTTGTTCCAGACCTTGCGATAAATCCGATTCATCGATACGGCTCCTGATTAGGCTGGTTTTTGGCAAAGCGACGCCAACGCCGGGCCGCGTGGCCCAACGTCCCCTGGGGGCGTTTTCGCTTGATTTACTGCGTTATGCCGAACGGCAGGCAGAGACGTACAGCGTTGCTCGCTTTCCGTGCGGTTACTGCTGACTGAACGCTGTCGAAATGAGAATGCAGTGTTAACTTACCGTGCCGAATCCGTCAAGACATTGACGTGGAAAAACATATGACCGTGTGTTTCGTCACATTTTCGACGCGATATTGGGTTATTTCGTTATAACAGCGTGAAACAGCGTGAAAACGGATTTCCGCCATGTAACGCGCTGTAACTCATTGCCAGCGATGAAAATCGCGGTGCAAAAAAAAAGTCGCCGGGGATACCGGCGACTTTCTTCATGCGACTTTCACACTGCAACCATTCGCAGCGGTAGGGTCGATTACCCGCACCATACGCGTGCGTTGCGGAACATCCGCAGCCACGGCGAGTCGCCGGTCCACTCGGCCGGATGCCAGCTCAGATTCACCGCCCGCGGCGTGCGCTCGGGGTGCGGCATCATGATGGTCACGCGGCCGTCGGTGGTGGTCAGGCCGGTGATGCCGTCCGGCGAGCCGTTCGGGTTGAGCGGGTACTGGTTGGCCACGTTGCCGTCGCCGTCCACGTAGCGCAGCGCGACGCGCGCGGCGGCCTGATCCACGGCGGAGGCGAACACCGCCTGGCCTTCGCCATGCGCCACGGCCACCGGCAGGCGCGAGCCGGCCATGCCACGCAGCAGGATCGAGGGCGACTCCACCACTTCCAGCAGGGCGGTGCGCGCTTCGAACTGCTCGCTGCGGTTGCGGCGGAACTGCGGCCAGTGCTCGGCACCGGGGATGATGTCCTTGAGCTGGCTCATCATCTGGCAGCCGTTGCACACCCCCAGCGCGAAGCTGTCCTGCCGCGCGAAGAACGCGGCGAACGCATCGCGCAGCGCGGTGCGCTCCAGCACCGAGGTGGCCCAGCCACGGCCCGCGCCCAGCACGTCGCCGTAGCTGAAGCCGCCACAGGCGACCAGGCCGGTGAAGTCCGACAGCGCGACGCGGCCCTCGATCAGGTCGCTCATGTGTACATCGAAGGTGCGGAAACCGGCACGCTCGAAGACGTTGGCCATTTCGATCTGGCCGTTGACGCCCTGCTCGCGCAGCACCGCCACGCGCGGGCGCGCGCCGGTGTTGATGAACGGTGCTGCCACATCCTCGTTGAGGTCGAAGGTCAGCTTCGGCTTCAGGCCCGGCGCGTTGAAGGCGCGCGCGACCGCACGCTCCTGGTCGGCGTTGTCCGGGTTGTCGCGCAGCTTCTGCATGGCATGGGTCACCGACCACCACGCATCGAACAGCGCTTCCCAGCGCCACTCGACCAGGCTTTCGCCCTGCAGCGACACCCGCACCACCGGCGCGGTGGTCGGCCGTGCGATGCGCTGCGCGCATTCGGTCAGCGCATGGCGTTCGACCAGATCGGCGAACGCGGCGCGGTCTTCCCTGGCGATCTGTACCACCGCACCCAGTTCTTCATTGAACAGGCTGCGGAACGGATCGTCGCCCCATGCATCCAGCGTGATGTCCATGCCCAGACGCGAGGCGAATGCCATCTCGCACAGCGCGGCGAACGCGCCGCCATCGCTGCGGTCGTGGTAGGCCAGCAGCAGGCCAGCCTGGCGCGCGTCGCGGATCAGTTCGAAGAACGCACGCAGACGCTGCGGGTCGTCGAGGTCCGGCACGGCGCCGGCGAACGCAGGCAGCGCGCTGTGGTCGGCATGCACCTGGGCCAGGATCGAGCCGCCCAGACGCTGCTTGCCGGCACCCAGGCCGATCAGCCACAGCTCGCTCTCCGTATCGCGGTCCAGCAGCGGGGTCAGCTGGGTGGTGGCATCGGCCACCGGTGCGAACGCGGAGATCACCAGCGATACCGGCGATACCGACTTGTGCGCCGTACCGGCGTCCTGCCACTGCGCCTGCATGGACAACGAGTCCTTGCCGACCGGAATGCTCAGGTCCAGCTGCGGGCACAGCTCCATGCCCACCGCACGCACGGCGTCGTACAGCAGTGCGTCTTCGCCGTTGTGACCGGCCGCGGCCATCCAGTTGGCCGACAGCTTCACCGTCTCCAGCGCATCCACCGGGGCGGCGCACAGGTTGGTGATGGCTTCGCCCACTGCCATGCGCGCCGACGCGGCCGCGTCCAGCAGCGCCAGCGGCGTGCGCTCGCCGATCGCCATCGCCTCACCGGCCACGGTGTCGAAGCCGGCCAGGGTGATGGCGACGTTGGCCAGCGGCAACTGCCACGGACCGATCATCTGCTCGCGCGCGGTCAGGCCACCGACGCTGCGGTCACCGATGGTGACCAGGAAGTTCTTGGACGCCACCGACGGATGCGCGAGCACGCGCAGACCGGCTTCATGCAGGTCCAGTCCGGCGGTCTTCAGCGCCGGCCAGCGCGGCGGCGCCGGATGGGCGGTATCGCGGTGCATCTTCGGCGGCTTGCCGAACAGCACGTCCATCGGCAGGTCGATCGGCGCATCGGCGGGGATGTTGCCCACGGTCGCGCCGTAGGCCACCACCAGGCGTTCCTCGGCGGTGGCCACGCCGACCGCGGCGAACGGGCAGCGCTCGCGCGCGCATAGCGCGGCGAACTCGGCCAGGCGCGCCTGCGGCACACCGAGCACGTAGCGTTCCTGCGATTCGTTGCACCACAGCTGCATCGGCGACAGCGACGGATCGTCGGTGGGCACCTTGCCGAGGTCGATCACGCCGCCCACGCCGGAGTCGTGCAGCAGTTCCGGAATCGCATTGGAAAGACCACCGGCGCCAACGTCGTGGAACCAGCGGATCGGGTTGTCCAGGCCCAGCGCGACGCAGCGGTCGATCACTTCCTGGCAGCGGCGTTCCATCTCCGGGTTGTCGCGCTGCACGCTGGCGAAGTCGAGGTCTTCAGCGCTTTCGCCGGACGCCACCGAGCTGGCGGCGCCGCCGCCCAGGCCGATCAGCATGGCCGGACCGCCGAGCACGATCACCGCGTCGCCCGGCTGCAGGGTGAGCTTTTCGACCTGCACCTGATCGATCGCGCCGAGGCCGCCGGCCAGCATGATCGGCTTGTCGTAGGCGCGGGTCAGGCCCTCGCCTTCGGGCAGCTCGAAGCTGCGGAAGTAGCCGAGCAGGTTGGGACGGCCGAACTCGTTGTTGAAGGCGGCGCCGCCGAGCGGGCCGTCCAGCATGATGTCCAGCGCGGGGGCCATGCGCGGGTTCAGCGCGCGCGGCGCTTCCCACGGCTGCGGCAGCGTCGGAATGCGCAGGTGCGACACCGAGAAGCCGGTCAGGCCGGCCTTGGGCTTGCCGCCGCGGCCGGTCGCGCCCTCGTCGCGGATTTCGCCGCCGGCACCGGTGGAGGCACCCGGGAAGGGCGCGATCGCGGTCGGGTGGTTGTGGGTTTCCACCTTGATGCAGAACGCCGAGTCGACCACCGCTTCGCTGCGGTATTCGCCCGTGGCCGGGTCCGGCCGGTAGCGCGCGGCGGGGAAACCGGCCACCACTGCGGCGTTGTCGCTGTAGGCGCTCAACGTGTGCTGCGGGGTCTGCTGGTGGGTGTTCTTGATCATCCGGAACAGCGAGTGCGCCTGGTCGGCACCGTCGATGGTCCAGCTGGCATTGAAGATCTTGTGCCGGCAGTGCTCGGAGTTCGCCTGGGCGAACATCATCAGTTCCACATCCGACGGCTTGCGGCCGAGCGCCGTGAAGCGCTCACGCAGGTAGTCGATCTCGTCCTGGGCCATCGCCAGGCCAAGGCGGCGGTTGGCGCCTTCCAGATCATCCAGTGCGATGCGTTCCAGCTCGCCGCGGGCCGGCGCGGTGAACAGCGCCTGGGCCTGGTCGGCGGTGTCCAGCACGGACTGGGTCATCGGATCGTGCAGCGCGCGTGCCACCGCCTCGGCCGTGGCCGGGTCGGCCGGCCAGCCGGTCAGATCGATGCGCAGGCCACGTTCGACCCGGCGGATCGGCTGCCCGGCCCCGCGGACCAGTTCGGTGGCCTTGCTCGACCAGGGCGACAGCGTGCCCAGGCGCGGCACCACGAAGCGGGTAACGGCCCCCTCTTCCTGCCCGGCCAGGGTCGGCTGGGCTTCCAGGATCCGGCTCAGGATCGCCGGGTCCGGGGCAGCATCGCCCTCGGTCTGGATGAAGTAGACATGCCAGGCACCGGCGATACGCAGGGTGGCGGCGAGGGACTGCAGGCGGGATTCAAGACGTTCGCGGCGGAACGGCGAAAGGGCGGATGCGCCCTCGAGGACCATCATGTCCGGGGAACCGTGGTTGGAGACGGGGCCCACTATTGTACCCAACTCCACCGCCGCAGCCCGTCCGGCCCGGTCGCGGCCGCCCGCGTCTTCACGGCCGAACCATGCGCTGGTTCACGGATTGCCGGCCGAATGCATGACAACGTTATCACCACCTGGACGGGCATCGTCCGGCCAGGCCCCTGTCCGCCCCCACTGCTGTCGCCGGCCTCTCTCACCGGCCCCGGACTGCTGCACGCATGGCGCCAACCCGGCGCCATGCGCCCACCACCTGATCGGAGAACTCCCATGCAGGACCCGATTGTGCGCAGTGCAGTGACATCGATATCTCCCCCGCCCCGGCGCAGCCACGCCCGCTGGCTGTTGGCCCTGGCGCTGGCCGCCTCTGCCGGTGTACCCACCCTGGCCCAGGCCGCCAACTGTACCGGCGCACCGGAATGGAACCCGGCGGCGATCTACCTGTCCGGGTCCACCCTGCAGAAGGGCGGCGTGCTGTACCGGGCCAACCAGGACATCTGGAACGCACCGCCGGATCATCCGGCCGGCGCGCCCTACTACACCAACCTGGGCGCCTGCGACGGAAGCGGCAGCAACCAGCCGCCCAGCGTCAGCCTGACCTCGCCCGCCAACGGCGCCAGCTTCAGCGCGGGCAGCAGCATCACCGTCAGCGCCACCGCCAGTGACAGCGATGGCAGCATCAGCAAGGTCGAGTTCTTCCGCGGCGGCACGTCGCTGGGCATCGACACCAGCGCGCCGTACAGCGTGACCTGGGCCAACGCGGCCGCCGGCAGCCACACCTTCAAGGCGGTGGCCACCGACAACAACAACGCGGTGACCTCCTCGGCCACGGTCAGCGTGACCGTGACCGCCGCCAGCAACGACACCACCCCGCCCAGCGTGCCCGGCGGCCTGGCATCCCCGTCGAAAACGGCCACCACCGTCAACCTCGCGTGGAACGCGGCCACCGACAACAGCGGCGGCAGCGGCGTGGCGGGCTACGACGTGTACCGCAACGGCGGCCTGGTCGGTTCGCCCAGCGCCCCTCAATACACCGACGGTGGCCTGACCGCGAGCACCGCCTACACCTACAGCGTGCGCGCGCGCGACAACGCGGGCAACGCCTCGGCGCAGAGCGCGTCGATCAGCGTGACCACTGCGGCCGGCGGCGGTGGCGGCGGCACCAAGCGGGTGATCGGCTACTTCACCCAGTGGGGCATCTACGGGCGCAACTACCGGGTCAGGAACATCGACACCAGCGGCTCGGCGGCCAGGCTGACCCACATCAACTACGCCTTCGGCAACGTGCGCAACAACCGCTGCGAAGTGGGCGTCACCCAGGCATCCGATCCGAACACCGGGGTGGGCGGCGATGCCTTCGCCGATTACACCAAGGCCTTCGGGGCCGGCGAGAGCGTCAGCGGCAGCGCCGATACCTGGGACCAGCCGCTGCGCGGCAACTGGAACCAGCTCAAGCAGCTCAAGGCCAAGCATCCGAACGTGAAGGTGCTGATCTCGCTGGGCGGCTGGACCTGGTCACGCGGGTTCTCCAGCGCGGCGCAGCCGGCCAACCGCCAGGCCTTCGTCGCCTCGTGCATCGACGCCTACATCAAGGGCAACCTGCCGGTCACCGACGGTGCCGGTGGCGTCGGCGCGGCTGCCGGCGTGTTCGACGGCATCGACATCGACTGGGAGTACCCGGTGGCCTGCGGGCTGAGCTGCGGTACGCCGGCGGACAACGCCAACTACACCGCGCTGCTGGCCGAGTTCCGTCGCCAGCTCGACGCGGTGCGGCCCGGCCTGCTGCTGACCGTGGCGGTAGGCGCGGGCATCGACAAGATCCGGGTGACCGATCCGGCCGCGTTCCACCCGTACCTGGATTTCATCAACGTGATGACCTACGACTTCCACGGCGCGTGGGACCCGCAGACCAACCATCACTCGGCACTGTTCGACTCGCCGGCCGATCCGTCCACCGGCGACCAGAAGTTCTACAACAGCAACGATGCGATGGAGGCCTTCATCAGCCGCGGTGTGCCGGCCAGCAAGTTGAACCTGGGCATCGGCTACTACGGGCGCGGCTGGACCGGCGTGGCCAGCGGCAACAACGGTCTGTACCGCAGCGCCAGCGGCGCGGCGCCAGGCACCTACGAAGCCGGCATCGAAGACTGGAAGGTGCTCAAGAACCTCGCCTGGCCGGTCTACACCGATACCACCGCGAAGGCCACGTGGATCTCCAACGGCACCACGTTCTGGAGCGTGGATACCCCGGCGATGGTCACCGAGAAGATGGGCTACGTGAAGGCCCAGGGCCTGGGCGGCGCGTTCTTCTGGGAGTTCAGCGGCGATGACACGCAGGGCACGCTGACCAAGGCGATCAGCGACGGGCTGAACTGACGGGTCGCCGGCCAACGGCCGGCCCTACCCCGCAACCACACCGCCCCGGTCATGCCGGGGCGGTGTTTTGTTTTCAGCGGCTGCCGCCGGCCGAGATGCGCTCCAGCGCGGCCTTGAGCTGCGCCGGCGGCACGTAGCCGCCCAGCTGGGTGCCATCGGCGGCGAAGATCGCCGGAGTGCCGTTGACGCCGATCTGCTGGCCGAGCGTGTACTGCATGGCCACCGGGTTGGTGCAGCTCTTCGGCGGCACCGGCTTGCCGGTCTTGGCGGCGGTCAACGCCTGCTTGCGGTCCGCTGCGCACCACACCGAGATCATGTCGGTGTAGTCCTGGCTGCCCAGGCCCATGCGCGGGAAGGCGAGGTATTCCACGGTGATGCCGTTGCGGTTGAGCTCGGCAATATCCTGGTGCAGCTTGCGGCAGTACCCGCACTCGATGTCGGTGAACACGCTGACGGTGTACTTCGCGTTGGGCGCGGCGAACACGATGCGCTCCCCCTGCGGCACCTTGTCCAGCAGGCCGCGGCGGTACGCGAGCAGGCCGGGGCTGCTGGCCGGGGCCTTGTTTTGGATATCGTACGGCTGGGACTGCATCAGATAGCGGCCGTCATCGGAGACATACAGCACCTGGCCGGCCACCAGGACTTCGCGGAAGCCGGGGAACGGCGCGGCGCCGATGAAATCCGGGGCGAACTTCGGGTCAAGCTGCTGCAGGGCGGTGCGCACGCGCTGCTCGGCGCTGCCACCGGCGGCCGGGGCAGCGGCGGCGGGCTTGGCGGCCGGCGCGGACGGTTGCTGCGCGCAGGCAGTCAGGCTGAGCGCGCCGAACAGGGCGGCAATGGCAACTCGGAGCATGGCGCGATCCGGTAGGAAAGAAGGTCCGGGATTCTCGCATAGCCGGGCCTGCGCCCGGCTGCACGGCAGTGGAACAGTGATGCGTTGCACGCCCGAGCCGGGTCAGCCGCGGGGGTGATGCCGCGCGTGCAGCTTCTGCAGGTGTTCGCGCGCGACGAGGGTGTAGATCTGGGTGGTGGACAGCGAACTGTGCCCGAGCAGCATCTGCAGCGCGCGCAGGTCCGCGCCACGGTTGAGGAGGTGGGTGGCGAAGCTGTGCCGCAGCCCGTGCGGGCTGATCCGGACCGGGTCGATCCCGGCCAGGGCGGCATACTTCTTCACCAGCACCCAGAACTGCTGGCGGCTGAGCGGCTGCAGGGACGGCGCCAGGAACATCGGCACGCTGCCGTCCTGGCCACCGGGCACACTGCGCTTGCCGGCCAGGCGCGGGCGTGCCTCGGCGAGGTAGCGCTCCAGCCAGTGCTGGGATTCCTCGCCCAGCGGCACCAGACGCTCCTTGCTGCCCTTGCCGGTGACGCGCAGCACGCCCTGGCGCAGATTCACGGCATTGGCCGGCAACTGCACCAGTTCGCTGACGCGCAGGCCCGCGGCATACATGAGTTCAAGCATGGCGCGGTCGCGCAGGCCGATCGGATCGTCGATGTCGGGCGCAGCCAGCAAGGCATCGATCTGGCTTTCGGCCAGGGCCTTGGGCAGCAGCCGGGGCAGGCGCGGTGGGTCCAGCAGGGCGGTGGGATCGTCGCTGCGCCGGCCACGGCGCAGCGCATCGGCGAAGAACGCGCGCAGGGCCGAGAGCAGGCGGGCGGTGCTGCGCGGCGACCAGCCATGCCGCGTGCGCCAGGCCAGATAATCGAACAGACCGGCACGGTCGATGGCGGACAGGCCGCCGGCCTGTCCGTCGCGCCAGCGCGCGAGCCCTTCCAGATCACGCCGGTAGCTGTCCAGCGACGCACGCGCCAGGCCCTGTTCGGCCCAGATCGTGTCGAGAAAGTGCTGGATGGCGGCCGCATCGGCATCGCGCAGCGCGGGCAGGTGCTGGACCAGTTGGCGACGTTGCGCCGGGGTGGAGGCATCGGACATGCCGCCAGCATACGGAGCGCGGCGCGCGCCGGCCATCCACGCCGGGCCGATGCCCGGGTATGCTCGCGGCATGGTCACCACCGCCGATGCCCCCACCGCCCCCCGCCCCGCGTCGCTGCTGCTGTGGCGCCTGCTGGCGCTGCTGTACGACTTCTTCCCGGCGCTGGCGCTGTGGATGCTGGTGAGCTCGCTGTTCGTGGCCGGCTACACGCTGTCCGGGCACGCGGCGCGCGACAACATCGCGCCGTTCAGTACGCTGCAATGGCTGCTGTGGCTGTGCTGCTGGCTGGTCACCGGCCTGTACGCGACGTGGAGCTGGCGTCGCGGCGGCCAGACGCTGGGCATGCGGCCGTGGCGGCTGCAGGTGGTCAACGCCGACGGTACGCCGCCCACCCGCCGCCAGCTCTGGCTGCGCTACAGCGTGGGCACCCTCTCGGTACTGCTCGGGGGGCTGGGCCTGTGGTGGGCCCTGCTCGACCGCCAGCGCCTGACCTGGCACGACCGCGCCAGCGGCACGCGGCTGGTGCGCCTGCTGAAGCGCTGAAGCGAAGGCAACTGCAGCGTTTCAGGTGTTCCCGCGCTGGGTACCCGTACCCCAGGGCTGCGGGACACGCCGTGAACCCGTCCGTGGGGGCTCGATGGCGGCATCCATGCCGCCAACGGTCCCGCAGCCCTGGGGCACGGGCACCCTGGAGGGTTATTCGCGAACGGATGGAACAAGCCAATGCACCGGCGAAGGCGTGACCCACCTGCAAACACGCAGAAGCCGTCGAGCAATGCCCCCTGCTCCGGCTTCGGCTTAACGCCTGACGCCGCTTACCCCGACTTCCGCCGGAACAGCATGCCCGACACCACCAGCATCACGATCGGTGGCAGTGCGTAGGCGATGCGGTAATCGAACTTGAGCGCGCCGGCCATGCGGCCGAAGAACAGCTGCAGCAACCAGAAGGCCAGCGCGAACAGGATGCCCAGGAACAGGCGCTTGCCCATGCCGCCGCTGCGCAGCGAGCCGAACGCGAACGGCACCGCCGCCAGGCACAGCGCCAGCACGTTCAACGGATAGAACCAGCGGCTCCAGTAGATGTCTTCGTAGTCGCGCGCATCCAGCCCGTTGCGCTTGCGGTACTCGATGCTGTTGCGCAGGTCCATTGCCGTCAGGTTGCGCGGCTTGGCGATGCCGGTGGCCAGCGCCGCCGCATCCAGCCGCGAATCCCACGGCTCGGACGCCACGGTCTGGCGCGTTGCCGAGCGGTCGCCGAACGTATCCCGGCGCACCGTGTTCAGCACCCAGCCCTTCGCATCGTGCTCGGCCGTGGCCGCGTGCGTCAGCGAGACAAGGTGTCCGTCGTCGCCGATTTTGTACAAGCGCACATCGTGCAGGATCAGGCGCGTGCCGCCCCCGGCCTGCAGCTGCTCATCGCCGCTGGTCGCGCTCAGGAACGTATCGCCCTCGCGCGCCCAGACGCCCTGGTAGCGGGCCGCGCTGAGCGTGCTGCCCCAGCGCGCGCTGATCTTGATGTCGTCGGCCTTGCTCTGGCCCCACGGCCCCAGCGTCTCGCCGCTGAACACCATCACTGCCGTCAGCAGCGACAACGCCACCGCCACCGACACGCTCAGGCGCTTGCGCGACAGGCCCAGCGCCCGCAGCGCGGTCAGTTCCGAGGTGGCCGCCAGCTGTCCCAGCCCCATCAGCGCGCCGATCACCGCCGCCGTCGGGAAGAACGTGTAGGCGCGCCGTGGCACCGTGTACAGCACCCAGGCCGCCGCATGGCCAGCCGTATAGCTGCCCTTGCCCACGTCCTTGAACTCGCCGGAGAACGCCATCACCACGTCCAGCCCGACCAGCACCGCCCAGGTCAGCAGGACCGTGCCGAACACCGCCCGGCCCAGATAGAAATCAAACCGCATGGGACGCAGTTTCATGCGGTCCTCCGAGGACGCGACAGCTTGCCGTCGCGGAAGTACATCCAGGTGGCCAGCGCCAGCAACGGCAGGCTCAACCACCACAACCCGACGCTGCCGGGGATCTTGCCATCGGCGATCCAGCGGGTGCCGATGAACATCAGGTTCATGCCCACCATGTAGGCCAGGAAGGCCAGCATCATCCGCCCGTAGCGCTGCTGGCGCGGCGAACTGCGCGCCAGCGGCAGCGTCATCAGCGCGAACGCCAGCGCGATCAGCGGCGGGGCAATCCGCGCGTGCAGCTGCGCCCGCGCCGCCGGCCGGTCATCACCGAGCAGCTGGCCTGTCGTCAACAGCTCCGGATCGTCGTCCTTGCGCGTGTCGGCGCCGTCCGGCAGCGCGACGTCGTTGCGCGCGAACGTCACCAGCTTGTAGTCCAGGGCGCCGTTGACCGGGCCTTCCACCTGGTGGCCGTCGTCCAGCTCGAGGTAGCGCTGGCGCTCGCCCTCGAAGAACATCCGGCCGCGGTCGGCCGACACCACCTCGATGCGGTCGCCCTTCTGGCGCTGCATGAACACCTTGCCCAGCTGGGTGCCGTCGGGCGACACCGAGGACAGGTAGACCACCCCGCCGTTGGGCAGGGAGGTGAACTTGCCCGCCTCCAGGCCGGCCATGACCACGCTGCGGTTGGCCTCGTCGATCATTGTCTCGCCGGTGCGGTCGGCCCAGGGGCCCAGCCACAGCGAGCACAGGCCGATCAGGCCCACCACCGGCAGCACCAGCATCATCAGCGGGCGCAGCAGCCGCCGTGGCCCGACCCCGATGGCGGTCAGCACCGCCATTTCCGAGTCGCGGTACAAGCGGGCCGTGGCCAGCAGCAGGCCCAGCATCAGCGCCAGCGGCAGGATCAGGGGCATGTACACGATGAACTGCAGGCCCAGCTGCGAGAACAGCAGGCGGGCGGGCAGGCGGCCATCGGCGATGTTGCCGAGGATGTCCACCAGGACACCGCCGACACTCACCACCAGCAGCACGATCAGGGTGGCCAGGAAACTCTGGAGGAAATCACGCAGGAGATAGCGATCGAGCTTCGACATGGGGCGGTGGTTTAAACTCTCGGATTCGTTCGCGGCACGGTCCAGTCTACTGGCTGGGCGTAAACAGCTCGCGATTGTACGGATTTGCCAACGGAATCTGATCAATGGCCCTGGAATTCACCCTGAACCACGCAGCACCGGCCACCGCCGCGTGCGATTGCGTCATCGTCGGCGTCTTTGCCGACCAGTCCCTGAGCCCGGCGGCACAGGCCCTGGATGCCGCCTCCGGTGGTCGCCTGGCGGCGCTGGTCGCCCGCGGCGACGTGGGCGGCAAGACCGGCAACACCACCCTGCTGCACGACCTGCCGGGCGTCACTGCGCCGCGCGTGCTGGTCGTCGGCCTGGGCGAAACGGCCAAATTCGGCGTGCCGCAGTACCTCAAGGCGGTCGGCGACGCCAGCCGCGCCCTGAAGAGCGGGGTCAACCACCATGCGCTGTTCACCCTGACCGAACTGCCGGTGAAGGGCCGCGATGCCGCCTGGAACATCCGCCAGGCGATCATCACCGCCGATCACGCCGCCTACCGCTACAGCGCCACCCTGGGCAAGAAGAAGGCCGACGAACCCGGCCTGACCACCCTGGCCATCGCCGGCGACGACGCCCAGGCGCTGGCCCAGGGCCAGGCCATCGCCGCCGGCGTGCAGTACGCCCGCGAGCTGGGCAACCTGCCGCCGAACCTGTGCACCCCGGCCTACCTGGCCGAGTCCTCTGTCGCCTTCGCCCAGGCCCATGCCGGCGCCGACGCGGAGATCCTGGACGAGACCCAGATGGAAGCGCTGGGCATGGGCTCGCTGCTGGCCGTGGCCCGCGGCTCGGCCAACCGCCCGCGCCTGGTCGTGCTGAAGTGGAGCAACGGCGGCGACGCCAAGCCCTACGTGCTGGTCGGCAAGGGCATCACCTTCGATACCGGTGGCGTCAACCTGAAGACCCAGGGCGGCATCGAAGAGATGAAGTACGACATGTGCGGTGGCGCGAACGTCATCGGCACCTTCGTCGCTGCGGTCACCGCCAAGCTGCCGCTGAACCTTGTTGTAGTGGTGCCGGCGGTCGAGAACGCCATCGACGGCAACGCCTACCGCCCTTCCGACGTGATCACCTCGATGTCCGGCAAGACCATCGAAGTGGGCAACACCGACGCCGAAGGCCGCCTGATCCTGTGTGACGCCCTCACCTACGCGCAGCGCTTCGAGCCGGCCGCGCTGGTCGACGTGGCCACCCTGACCGGCGCCTGCATGGTCGCCCTGGGCCACCAGACCGCCGGCCTGATGACCAAGCACGACGACCTGGCCAATGAACTGCTGGCCGCCGGCGAGCACGTGTTCGACCGCGCCTGGCGCCTGCCGCTGTGGGACGAGTACCAGCCGATGCTGGATTCCAGCTTCGCCGACGTCTACAACATCGGCGGCCGCTGGGCTGGCGCGATCACCGCCGGCTGCTTCCTGTCGCGCTTCACCGAAGGCCAGCGCTGGGCCCACCTGGACATCGCCGGCGTGGCCAGCGACGAAGGCAAGCGCGGCATGGCGACCGGCCGTCCGGTTGGCCTGCTGAGCCAGTGGCTGCTGGACCAGGTCGCGCGCGCCTGATGCCGCGTCGATCGGGGCGGCCGGTGGCCGCTCCGATCCCGCCCGGCCGGCTGCCGGGCTCTCCCCTCCGCTCCAGGCCTGCCCATGTCCCGTGCTGATTTCTACCTGATCGCCAAGCCCCGCTTCCTGACCGAGCCCCTGCGCCTGGTCTGCGAGCTGGCACGCAAGGCCAACGACGCCGGGTTGTTCACCCTGGTGCTGGCACGCGACCAGGCCCAGGCCGAAGAGCTGGACGAACTGCTGTGGTCGTTCGACGACGATGCCTACATTCCGCACCAGATCGCCGGCGAAGACGTGGACGAGGAGGAAGCGCTGGTGCTGATTGCGGTGCCCGGCACCGACGCCCCCACGCGCCCGCTGGTGATCAACCTGCGCGACGACCCGTACCTGGCCAGCTGCGACCGCGTGCTGGAAGTGGTGCCGGCCGACCCGGAAGCCCGCGAGCCGCTGCGCGAGCGCTGGCGCCAGTACAAGGCGCTGGGCTTTGACCTGAACAAATACGACATGTAACGCCAGGCACCCCACGCGGGTGCCTGCCGCACCCGGAGTCCCTTGATGCGCCTGCTGATCGCCCTGATCTTTCCCTGGTTGTCGTTCTTCACCATCGGGCGCCCGTTTGCGGGCATCCTCTGCCTGATCCTGCAGATCACCCTGATCGGCTGGCTGCCGGCCGCCATCTGGGCCGCCTACGCGGTCTCCCAGTTCCATACCGACCAGAAGATCCGGCGCGCCCTCGGCCGCTGATTTTCCGGCACCCCACCTTCCGTCTTCGATCCTGGTTTCCGCATGACCCAACTCGCCTCCAGCTACGACCCCGCCACCTTCGAAACCGAGCTGTACGACGGGTGGGAGAAGGCCGGCCATTTCAAGCCGTCCGGCAAGGGCGAGCCGTACACCATCCTGCTGCCGCCGCCGAACGTGACCGGCACGCTGCACATGGGCCATGCCTTCCAGCAGACCCTGATGGACGCGCTGGTGCGCTACCACCGCATGCGCGGCTACGACACCCTCTGGCAGGTGGGTACCGACCACGCCGGCATCGCCACCGAAATGGTGGTGTCGCGCAACCTGGCGCTGGCCGGCAATGGCGAAAGCCGCGATTCGCTGGGCCGTGACGGCTTCATCGAGAAGGTGTGGGAGTGGAAGGCGCAGTCCGGCGACACCATCGAGCGCCAGATGCGCCGCCTGGGCACCTCCAGCGACTGGTCGCGCAGCACCTTCACGATGGACCCGCAGCCGTCCGAGGCGGTGGTCGAGGCGTTCGTGCGCTGGCATGAGCAGGGCCTGATCTACCGTGGCCAGCGCCTGGTCAACTGGGACCCGGTGCTGAAGACCGCCATTTCCGACCTGGAGGTGGAGAGCGTGGAGGAAGACGGTTTCCTGTGGTCGATCAGCTACCCGCTGGCCGATGGCAGCGGCACCCTGACCGTGGCCACCACGCGCCCGGAAACCATGCTCGGCGACACCGCGGTGATGGTGCACCCCGAAGATGAGCGCTACGCGCACCTGATCGGCAAAATGGTCAGGCTGCCGCTGACCGACCGCGAGATCCCGGTGATCGCCGACGACTATGTCGACCGCGAGTTCGGTACCGGCGTGGTCAAGGTCACCCCCGCGCACGATTTCAACGACTACCAGGTCGGTCTGCGCCACAACCTGCCGATGATCAACCTGTTCACCCCGGTGGCGGCGATCAACGACAACGCCCCGGAGAAGTACCGCGGGCTGGACCGTTACGAAGCGCGCAAGGTGATCCTGGCCGAACTGGAAGACCTCGGCATCCTGGTCGAAACCAAGGCACACAAGCTGCAGGTGCCGCGTGGCGACCGTACCCAGCAGGTGATCGAGCCGTACCTGACCGACCAGTGGTTCGTGAAAATGGACGTGCTGGCCAAGCGTGGCCTGGAACTGGTCGAGAACGGTTCGATCCAGTTCGTGCCGGCCAACTGGATCAACACCTACCGCCACTGGATGGAGAACATCCAGGACTGGTGCATCAGCCGCCAGCTGTGGTGGGGCCACCGCATTCCGGCGTGGTTCGATGACGCCGGCACCTGCTACGTCGGCCGCGACGAGGCCGAGGCGCGCGCGAAGAACAACCTGGGGCCGGACGTCGCCCTGCACCAGGACAGCGACGTACTGGAGACCTGGTTCTCTTCGCAGCTGTGGCCGTTCTCGACCCTGGGCTGGCCGAACGGGCAGGCGATGGACGCGCGCGGTTTCGAGCGCTACCTGCCGTCGTCGGTGCTGATCACCGGCTTCGACATCATTTTCTTCTGGGTGGCCCGCATGATCATGGCCACCGACAGCTTCACCGGCAGGATTCCGTTCAAGGACGTGTACATCACCGGCCTGATCCGCGATGCGCAGGGCCAGAAGATGTCCAAGTCCAAGGGCAACGTGCTCGACCCGCTGGACATCATCGACGGCATCTCGATCGAGGACCTGGTCGCCAAGCGCACCACCGGCCTGATGAAGCCCAAGGACGCGCCGAAGATCGAGAAAGCCACGCGCAAGGAGTTCCCGGACGGCATCATTGCCCACGGTGCCGATGCGCTGCGCTTCACCATCGCCGCGCTGGCCACCCACGGCCGCGACATCAAGTTCGACATGAACCGCGCCGAGGGCTACAAGAACTTCTGCAACAAGCTGTGGAACGCCAGCCGCTTCACCCTGATGAACACCGAGGGCAGCAGCTTCACCGGCGCACCGCAGCCGCGTACCGACGCCGAGCGCTGGATCCTGGCGCGCCTGGCCGCGGTGTCGGCCGAGGCGCAGACGCACTACGCCAACTACCGCTTCGACCTGCTGGCGCAGTGCCTGTACGAGTTCGCCTGGAACGAGTTCTGCGACTGGTTCCTGGAGCTGACCAAGCCGGCCCTCAACGGTGCCGACGCCGATGATGCCAACAGCACCCGCCACACCCTGCTGTACGTGCTTGAAGCGCTGTTGCGCCTGCTGCACCCGCTGACCCCGTTCATCACCGAACAGCTGTGGCGCCAGGTCGCCCCGCGCCTGGGCATCACCGAGACCACGGTGTCGCTGCGCCCGTACCCGGTGGCCGACGAATTCGCCGGCGATTACGCCCGTGCCGAAGCCGACGTGGAATGGGTGAAGTCGATGGTCAACGCCCTGCGCCGCGTGCGCAGCGAATTGAACGTGCCGCCGTCCAAACTGGTGCCGCTGCTGCTGCAGCGTGGCAACGACGACGACCGCGCACGGATCACCCGCTTCACCTCCGCGCTCTCGTTCCTGCTCAAGCTGGAGCGCATCGAGTGGCTGGCCGATGACGGCGAGATTCCGCCGGCCGCCACCGCGATCGTGGGTGAACTGCTGCTGCTGGTGCCGCTGGAAGGGCTGGTCGATCTCGGTGCCGAACGCGCACGCCTGGACAAGGAAATCGCCCGGGTCGAGTCGGAGAAGGAAAAGAGCGAGACCAAGCTGTCGAAGTTCACCGACAAGGTGCCGGCGGCCGTGGTCGAGCAGGAGCGCGTGCGCCTGGTCGACTGGACCGCCCAGCTCGCCGGCCTGCGCGGGCAACGCGCCAAGCTGTGATGCGGTGACCGGGGATGCGCCTGCGCATCCCCGGTGTACCGGCCAGCGTGCGGTACTGCTGGCATCATGGGCGCTCTGACACGGAGCGCGTACCGACACGATGTCGCTGACCATTTTCCTCGTGGTGGTGTTTGCCGCCGCGCTGCATGCCAGCTGGAACGCCATCGTCAAACGCGGCAGCGACACGCTGCTGACCACGATCCTGGTGACCGGCTCGGCCGCCCTGATCGCTGCCCTTGCCCTGCCCTTCGTGCCGGCACCCGCCCGCGTGAGCTGGCCGTGGCTGGCGGCATCGACGCTGTTGCAGGTGACGTACTACGTGCTGGTGGCCCGCACCTACCGGGTCACGGACATGAGCGCGTCCTATCCGCTGATGCGCGGCTGCGCACCGCTCCTGGTGGCGCTGGTGGGCACCTTCGTGGTCGGCGAGACGCTGCCGCCGCTGGCCTGGGGCGGGATCGCGCTGGTCTGCACGGGCATCCTGATCATGGCCCGCGGCCAGGCGCGGCGGCACCTGTGGCTACCCCTGCTCAACGCCGGCGTGATCGCCACCTATACCCTGGTCGATGCCTGGGGCGCGCGCCATTCCGGCGCCGCGCTGAGCTATACGCTGTGGCTGTTCCTGCTGTCCGGGCTGCCCCTGCCGATCTGGGCGCTGTACACGCGCGCACCGGCGCTGCGGGCGTACGCACGACGCAACTGGACCTACGGCCTGATCGGCGGCATCGGCACGCTGACCTCGTATGCGCTGGCCCTGTGGGCGATGACCATCGCGCCGGTGGCGATGATCTCGGCGCTGCGCGAAACCTCGATCCTGTTCGGCATCCTGATCTCCGCGTTCGTCCTGCACGAGCGGGTCGACCGCCAGCGCTGGATGGCCGCCGGGGTGATCGTGCTCGGCGCCGCGGTGCTGCGGATCGCGTGATGCCTGGCTACAGCGGCGGCATCGCCTGGATGTCGTCGTCCACCAGTTCCATCGCCATCACCAGCGCATCCTCGCGCCCATCGCGGGCCGGGTAGTAGCGCGGCCGGCGGCCGATCTCGTTGAAGCCTTCGCTGTGGTACAGCGCCAGCGCCGGCGTGTTGGACGGACGCACTTCCAGGAACACCCGCTGCGCACCGTGGTCGCGCGCCAGCTTGACCAGCGCGCGCAGCAGGAAACGACCGTGCCCGCGCGACTGGCACAGCGGGTCCACACAGACGTTGAGCACATGCGCCTCATCGGCGGCGATGCTCAGCACGCCGTAGCCCATCAGCAGGCCATCTTCTTCCAGCGCCAGGGCCGGGTAGCCGGCGCGCAGGCAGTCCTGGAAGATTCCACGGGTCCACGGATAGGGATAGCCACGCACCTCGATCGCCATCACCGCGTTGAGATCGCTCTCGCGCAGCGCGCGCAGCGACAACGGCCGCGGCGAGCTGACCGCACTCACGATCTGGCCTGCCTGCGCAGGGCACGCAGCTGCGGCCACAGCGCACGCTTGGCGGCCGGATTGCCGCGCAGCTCGTCCAGCGCCCAACCGGCCATCAGCGCCTGTGTTTCCGGCGCGTTGGGGTTGCAGCCGGAGGCACGCAGCAGGGCGATCTGCAGGCGGTCGGGCATCTGCACGGCCGGCCGGCGGCCACCGCGCGTGCGCGCCGGCGCCGCATCCGGGGCGTCGGCCGCAACCGGGGCGTTACGCCGTACCGGCACCTCGGCGGGGACCCGGGGCGCGACCGGGGCGACATCCGGCCGTGTGTCCGGCGCGGCCGGCGCGCGCGTCACCACCGGCGCCGCGCTCAATTCGATCTGCGCCACCGGTGACGCCACCGGCTCGGGCGCCACACTGCCGTCCACGAACACGGTGTAGCCCATCGCCTGCAGCCACGACTGCTGCGCCGGGGACCACAGCGGCGGCAGCACCGGCGAACTCACGCGCCCGGCTCGGCCGTCTTGCGGGTGCGCTGCCACAGCCAGTAGACCGGGCCGGACAGGGCGTACAGCACGCCCACCGCGAACAGCACGCGCGGCAGGTCGATGACCATGATGGCGATGCCGATCGGCACCAGGGCCAGTGCCAGGAACGGCACGCGGTCGGCGCGCGGGCCCTTCTCGCCACTGCCCTTGAAGCTCCAGAAGCGGATGCGGCTGACCATCAGCAGGGCCGCCACCAGCGTCACGCCGAGCGCCACGTAGCGCAACTGGTTGCCGTCCCAGCCCAGGTTGCCGTCGGCGAACGCCCAGACGAAGGACATCATCAGACCGGCTGCGGCAGGGCTGGCCAGGCCGATGAACCAGCGCTTGTCGACCACGGTGACCTGGGTGTTGAAACGCGCCAGGCGCAGCGCCGCGCAGGCGGCATACAGGAAGGCGACCGCCCAGCCGACCCGGCCCATCACCGGATCGTCGAATTTCAGCCAGGACAGCGACCAGTGGTACATCACCAGGGCCGGGGCCATGCCGAAGCTGACCAGATCGGCCAGCGAGTCGTATTGCACCCCGAATTCGCTGCTGGTGCCGGTCAGCCGTGCGACCCGCCCGTCCAGGCCATCCATGACCGCAGCCACGAACACCGCGATGGCGGCATTGACGAAATCGCCGTTGGCCGCCGCGATGATCGCGTAGAAGCCGGCGAACAGGCCTGCGGTGGTGAACAGGTTGGGCAGCAGGTAGATGCTGCGGTTGCGCGGCGGGGGTTTCATCTGATCCATGCCGGCCAGTTTAGAGGGTGTGGCGCCCTTTGGGGCAGTGCGGGCCGCCCGGCTTGCCAGCGCGCCACCGGGATGCTGCAATCGCGCACCTGCCCTGATGCCCGGAGTTGCCATGCGTGCCCTGCCCTCTCTGTGCTGCCTGCTGCTGCTTGCCAGCGCCACCGCCAGTGCCGGTACCGTCTACAAGTGGAAGGACGCCAACGGCGTCACCCAGTATTCGGAGAAGCCGCCGGCCGGCAAGACCTTCGAGACGCGCCAGGTGCAGACCCGCGATCCCGCCGGCCCGCGCGCCCAGGCCGCGGCCCCCGCCGCCGAGTCGGCCGACTGCAGCACCGCCCGCAGCAACCTGACCCTGCTCAACGGCCAGGGTGCGGTCATGCAGGACACCGATGGCGATGGCAAGGCCGAAACCGCCTTGAACGACGAACAGCGCGGCGCCCAGAAGGCGCTGGCCGAAGCGGCCATCAAGGCCTACTGCAAGCCGGCCGGCTGAGCCAAGCGGGGCCATCGCCGGCCCGCGCAGACGCCTGGCAGTACGCCCGCCGTCCCGGCCGGCCCGTCCGGACCGCTGCCCCCGTCCCACCTGACCGTTGGTCGATCGGGGCCGGGCTGGCAGAATGTAGGCTTTCCGCCGTTCAGCGAAGCCGACGATGCGCCTCTCCCAGTTCCACCTGCACACCACCAAGGAAACACCCAGCGACGCGGAGCTCACCAGCCACCGCTTGATGCTGCGCGCGGGCATGATCCGCAAGCTGGCCTCGGGGCTGTACACCTGGTCGCCGCTGGGCCTGCGCGTGCTGCGCAAGGTCGAACGCATCGTGCGCGAGGAAATGGATCGTGCCGGCGCGGTCGAGTTCCAGATCCCGACCATCCAGCCGAAGGAACTGTGGGAAGCCACCGGCCGGTGGGAAAAGTTCGGTCCGCAGCTGCTCAAGATCAAGGACCGCAAGGAGCAGGTGTTCTGCTACAGCCCCACCGCCGAAGAGGCCGCGGCCGATTTCGCCCGCCAGGAGCTGTCCAGCTACAAGCAGCTGCCGGTCAATTTCTACCAGATCCAGACCAAGTTCCGCGATGAGATCCGCCCGCGTTTCGGCGTGATGCGTTCGCGCGAGTTCCTGATGAAGGACGCTTACTCCTTCCACCTGCACGATGAGTGCCTGGTGCGCGAGTACGAAAACATGAAGGCGGCCTACAGCCGCATCTTCACCCGCCTGGGCCTGGATTTCCGCATGGTGCAGGCCGATTCGGGCGCGATCGGCGGCGACGCCTCGCAGGAATTCCACGTCATCGCCGACTCCGGCGAGGACGCACTGGTGTTCTCCACCGGCTCGGACTACGCGGCCAACATGGAAGCGGCCGTGGCTGCCGCCCCGGGCCCGCGCCCGGCCGCCAGCGAGGCGCTGCGCAAGGTCGATACGCCCACCCAGAAGACCTGCGAGGCTGTTGCCGCGCTGCTCGGCCTGGGCCTGGAGCGCACGGTCAAGTCGATCGCGATCATGAGCGAGGCCGGCTTCGTGCTGGCCCTGGTGCGCGGCGACCACGACGTCAACGAGATCAAGCTGGCCAAGGTTGCCGGCCTGCAGGGCTACCGCATGGCCAGCGAGGCGGAGATCGCCACGCACCTGGGCAGCGAACCCGGTTTCCTCGGGCCGCTCGGCCCGGCACTGCCGGTGCGCATCGTCGCCGACCGCGACGTCGCCGCCCTGGCCGACTTCGTGATCGGCGCCAATGAAGCCGGTGCCCATATCGCCGGCGTCAACTGGGGCCGCGACCTGCCCGAGCCGGAAGTGGCCGATATCCGCAACGCGAAGGAAGGCGACCGCGCCGCCGATGGCGGCGAGCTGAAAATCGCCCGCGGTATCGAAGTGGGCCACGTGTTCCAGCTCGGCCGCCAATATGCGCAGGCGCTCAACGCCACCGTGCTGGATGAAAACGGCAAGGCTGCGGTGATGGCGATGGGCTGTTATGGCGTGGGTATCTCGCGCATCGTCGCCGCGGCGATCGAGCAGAACCACGATGACGCCGGCATTATCTGGCCCGACGCGATGGCGCCGTGGCAGGTGGTGGTGTGCGTGATCAACCCCAAGCAGGACGAGACCATTGCCGCCGCCGCTGCCGAGCTGCTCGCCGAACTGCAGGCCGCCGGGCTGGACGCCGCGCTGGACGACCGCGGCCTGCGTCCGGGTGCGATGTTCGCCGACATGGAACTGATCGGCGTTCCGCACCGCGTGGTGGTGTCCGACCGCGGCCTTGCCGCCGGTACCTACGAATACCGTGCCCGCCGCGCCAGCGAGGCGCAGCACCTGGACCGTTCGGCGCTGATGGCGACCTTGACCGCGTGATGACAGAAAGCCGGGTGCAATATCCCGGCTTTCCTGTTTTACGATGTGATTGATTATTCCCCCGGGTTTGTACCGTGGACTTCCGGGAATGTATGCTGTTGTCGATGCCAAGGACCGGCTCACCCTGTCCTTATATATATTCCGGAGTAGTAAATGAGCATTGACCTGAGCGGCCTGTCCGCCAAAGAGCTGGGCGCACTGATCAAGAATGCGAAGAAGCAGCAGACCATCGTCGCCAAGCGGCCGGCCATCAGCAAGGTGCGCGCGCAGCTGACCAAGCTCGCCAAGGCGCAGGGTTATTCGGTGGAAGAGCTGTTCGGTGGCGCCGTACCGGCGCGTGGCCGTGCCGCCAAGGCCGCCACCGCACCGGCCAAGAAGGCCGTGCGCAAACTGGGCAAGGTTGCGCCGAAGTACCGCAACCCGGCCAACCCGAAGGAAACCTGGACCGGCCGTGGCAAGCAGCCGCGTTGGCTGGCCGCGCACACCGCCAAGGGCAAGAAGCCGGAAGATTTCCTGATCAAGAAGTAATCGCGGCGCGCCCGCCATTCAAAACGCCGGCCATGTGCCGGCGTTTTTGGTTCTGCGCCAGCGCAGCGCCGCTCAGAGATTCTTGCGCGCCGGAATCAGCAGGTTGCCGAACAGCAGCCCGGCCACCAGTGCCATCACCACGTTGAGCACGGTCATCAGCACGGTCTGGCCGGCGCTCATGTCCTGCTGCTGCACCAGGGTAAGCACGCCACGCAGGCTGGTGCTGCCGGGCACCAGCATGATGATGCCGGGCAGGCGGATGATCGCGCCGGGGCGCTGCACCAGCCGGCCGAACAGATTGCCCGCTGCCGTCATCAGCATCGCCGACATGAAAATGCCGGCCGGCAGGCCCCAGGCCTGGCCGGCGAATTTGGAGATGGCATACCCGGCCACCGAAGCCGCCATCACCCACGGATAATCGCGGCGATTGGCCTTGAACAGCATCGCGAAGGCAAAGGCCGCCAGCAGCAGCGCGCTCCATTCCACCCAGTCCGCCTGCGGCCGCGACGCGCGCACGTGCGGCTCCAACCCTATGATGCCCGACAGGGTCACCGCGATCACCGCGCCCACGGTCAGCTTGAGGATGGTGGTGATCGCACCGGCAAAGCGCGCGGTGCCCGATACCCAGTGCTGGCTGGCCAGCTCGTTGACCGCGTTGGTCAGCGACATGCCGGGCAGCATCACCACCAGCGAGGCGATGATCACCGTGTTGAGATTGAGCGGGCCGATGAACGAGGCCACCAGCGCGGCCACGGTGCCAGCCAGCAGCGCCGCCAGCGCTTCGCTGGCCTCGCGGCTGGCGGGGCGACGGTCGGTATACAGCGTCATCAGGCCGATCAGCAGCCCGATCATGCCGGCGGTGGCGATGTCCAGCCACGGCAGTTTCCACAGCCCGGCCACGCCGGCCGCGCCCAGGCTGTAGGACAGGATCATGCGGATCTTGCCGCGACGACCGGGGTCCTTGTCGAGTTGGCGCAGGGCGGTATGGCCCTGGGCGATGCTCATCGTGCCATTGGCGACCGCATCGGTGATCTGGTCGGCGATGCTGAGTTTATGCAGATCGTTTTCGCCCGGTGCCAGCCGGATCACGCGGGTGATGTCCGACGAGCCGATCGCCTTGGTCGGGTCGCTGAAACTCAGGATCAGCCCGGTCGGGTTGGACCACGGCTCGCAGTCCAGGTCCAGCCGCTGCGCCAGCGCCACCACGGCCGCTTCCAGCCGCTGCGCGGTGGTGCCATAGCTGTGCAGGCGCCCGGCGATCTCCGAGACGAACGCCACCCGCTGTGCGTAGGTGGCCTGGGGGGTGGGAATGGCGGCGGCATCGGCGGACATGCGTCGTAGTATTACCTGAACCATGCCCGGGCAGAACATCGGGTGTCGCCGCAGTCCCGCATGGCGCATCGGCGGATGCAGGCCCGTGCACTGCATCACGCGCTCTAGCCTTGCACTCGGACAAGGTATGCTGCGCGCAGGACGACCCCATGACTTCATCCCAAGCCCCCCATCTCGAGCAGGATGCCCAGGACCCCGGCCTGATCCGGTTGTCCGGCCAATGGACGTTGCGCACCGCGCTGGCGGCCGCCGAGGTGCTGCGCGACGCACCGGAGAAGGTGACCGGCATCGATGCCAGCGGCATCACCCTGCTCGATTCGGCCGGCGTGCTGCAGGTACTGCGCGTGGCGCACCGTGCCGACCTGACCGAGGACGCGCTGGTCTTCCGCGAGGAACACCAGGCACTGGTGTGCACCATCGAGGAAGTCGCCGACGACCGGCCCCGCCCCAAACGCGATTTCGGCGTGCTGGCCGCGCTGGAGCGGCTGGGTGTCAGCGTGCATGGCATGGGCCACAACATCGTGGCGCTGGCCAGCTTCCTCGGCGAGAACCTGGTGAAAGGCGCGCGCCTGCTCAAGGAGCCGCGCCGGTTCCGGCTTACCGCCACCGTGGCGCAGATGGAACAGGTCGGGCTGGACGCGGTGCCGCTGGTGGCGCTGCTGTCCTACCTGGTCGGTGCGGTGATCGCCTTCCTCGGGTCGACGATCCTGCGCGACTTCGGCGCGGAGATCTACGTGGTGGAACTGGTCAGCATCGCCTTCCTGCGCGAGTTCGCGGTGTTGCTCACCGCGATCGTGCTCGCCGGCCGCACCGCCAGTGCGTTCACCGCGCAGATCGGCGCGATGAAGGCGCGCGAGGAGATCGACGCGATGAAAACGCTCGGCCTGGACCCGATCGACCTGCTGGTGCTGCCGCGCCTGGTGGCACTGCTGATCACCCTGCCGCTGCTGACCTTCATCGCGATGGCCGCCGGCCTCGCCGGTGGCATCACGGTGGGCGCATTCGACCTGGGTATTCCGCCGCAGATGTACATCGCGCGCATGCACGAGACGATGGAAGTGCGCAACATGCTGGTGGGCCTGTCCAAGGCGCCGGTGTTCGCGCTGGTGATCGGCCTGATCGGCTGCCTGGAAGGCCTGAAAGTGGAAGGCACCGCGCAGTCGGTCGGCGAGCGCACCACCTCCAGCGTGGTGCAGGCCATTTCCCTGGTGATCATCCTCGACGCGTTCGCCGCGTTGTGGTTCATGAAGATGGGCTGGTAAGCGATGCATACCGTCACTGCCGCGCCCACCGACGACACCACCTGCGACGACGCGGGCCTGGCCATCCGTGTGCGCGGGCTCACCAACCGCTTCGGCAGCCAGCTGGTACACGACGCGCTGGACCTGGACGTGCGGCGCGGCGAGATCCTCGGCGTGGTGGGCGGTTCGGGTACGGGCAAATCGGTCCTGATGCGCAGCATCCTCGGCCTGCGCACGCCCGACGACGGCCGCATCGAGGTGCTCGGGGTGGATGCGCGATCGGGCGATCCGGCCGACCGCCTGCACATCGAGCGCAACACCGGCGTGCTGTTCCAGGACGGCGCGCTGTTCTCCTCGCTGACCGTGGGCGAGAACGTGCAGGTGCCGCTGAAGGAGCACCATCGCGAACTGCCCGACCGCTGGCACTACGAACTGGCGCTGCTGAAGGTGAAGCTGGCCGGCCTGCCCGCCGATGCGATCAACAAGCTGCCCTCGCAGCTGTCCGGCGGCATGCGCAAACGTGCCGGCCTGGCCCGTGCGCTGGCGCTGGACCCGCCGCTGCTGTTCCTTGACGAACCCACCGCCGGGCTGGACCCGATCGGCGCGGCCGCCTTCGACCGCCTGATCAAGACCCTGCAGGAAGCACTGGGCCTGACCGTGTTCCTGATCACGCACGACCTGGACACGCTGTATGCCATCTGCGACCGCGTCGCGGTGCTGGCCGACCGCAAAGTGGTGGCCAACGCACCGCTGCACGAGATCGAGCAGCTGGACCACCCGTGGATCCAGGAATACTTCCACGGGCCACGTGCCCGTGCCGCGCGCGCGGCCGTGCCTCCGGCGTCCGACCGCGACGCGACGGCGACCACCTCCCTGATGAACCGCACTCTCCCGGGTACCTGACGCATGGAAACCAAAGCCAACTACGTACTGATCGGCGCTTTCACCCTGGTGGTGGGACTGGCGCTGCTGGCGTTCGGCCTGTGGGCCGCCAAGTACTCTTCCGACCGCACCTGGACCGAATACCGGGTGGTGTTCCGCGAAGCGGTGACCGGCCTGTCGGTCGGCAGCCCGGTGCAGTACAACGGCATCGCGGTCGGCTCGATCACCGAGCTGAACCTGGTGCCCGATGATCCGCGCCAGGTGGTGGCGCGGATCCGGCTGAACTCCAACACGCCGGTCAAGACCGATACCCGCGCCAAGCTGGCGATCACCAGCCTGACCGGGCCCTCGATCATCCAGCTCAGCGGCGGCACGCCACAGGCGCAGGCGCTCACGGTGGTCAACAAGGACCCCGCGCCGATCATTCCGACCACGCCCTCGGCGCTGCAGAACATCACCGACGTGGCCAACCGCATCGTCGAGCGCATGGACCAGGTGCTGAGCGACCGCAACGTGGCCAGCATCAACGCCACCCTGGCCAACCTGGAAACCATCAGCGGCGGCCTGGCCGACCGCGACCAGGGCACCCAGGCGCTGCTACTCAGCGCGCGCGATGCCGCGCGCAGCCTGGACACCACGCTCAAGACCACCAACGGCACCATCCAGCGCCTGGACACCAACCTGGTGCAGCAGCTGCCGCCGATCCTGGACAAACTGGAAACCACGCTGACCAAGCTGGATTCGGCCGCCGGCAACGCCGATTCGATCCTGGGCGAGAACCGCGCAGCGATCAACAGCTTCGCCAACGACGGCCTGGCCCAGCTGGGCCCGACCCTGACCGAGCTGCGCGGGCTGATCCGCGACCTGCGCCGGGTCAGCGACCGCCTGGACAACAATCCGGCACGCTATCTGCTGGGCCACGACGCGCCCAAGGAGTTCGAACCCAAATGAGCCGCCCGACCCTGCTCCGCACCCTGTTGCCTGTTGCCCTGATGACCCTGCTGGGCGGCTGCTCGCTGCTGGGCAGCAGCGAGCGCAGCGCCGTGACCATCTATTCCCCGGTGGTGCGCATCCAGCCCGATCCGGCCTGGCCGCGCGTTGAGTGGCAGCTGATCCTGGTCAAGCCCACCGCCGCGCGCGTGGTCGACAGCCCGCGCATCAACGTGCGCCCGTCGCCGTCCGAGCTGGAGGTGTACAAGGGCGTGAGCTGGGCCCAGCCGGCCACCGACATGGTGGACGACGCGCTGGTGCGCGGCTTCGAGGATTCCGGCCGGATCGGCGGCGTGGCCCGCGCCACCACCGGCATCCGCGCCGACTACAAGCTGGCCCTGGACGTGCGCCGTTTCGAGGCCGACTACCGCGGCCAGGCCACCCCGACCGCCCTGCTGGAAATCAACGCCAAACTGATCCACGTGGTCGACCAGCGGGTCGTGGCAGATCGCACCTTCCGCCAGGAGCGTCCGGTCGGCAGCACTGCGGTGGCCGATGTTGCCCAGGCCATCGAGCAGAGCCTGCAGGGGTTCACCACCGAGGTGGTCGGCTGGACGCTGACCACCGGCCAGGCCGACTACCAGCGGTAGCCTCGCGCGCGGCTCCATCGCCACGCGGCCGGCCGCGGCGCGTGGCGATGCGTTCATCCCATCGGCGCGCGTCCGTCAGGGCGGCGCGATCCAGCGGAACGTCAGGTTGATGCGCTCGGCCAGCGGCCGTGCGCTCTTGGGCAGCGCGTGCTGGTAATGGCGCTGGGTAGGCCCGCCCATCAGCAGCAGATCGCCGTGGCCCAGCGTCACCTCGGCCTTGCGGCCGTGATCCTCGCGACGGCGCAGCAGGAAACGCCGCGCGGCGCCCAGGCTGAGTGACGCGATCATCGGGGCCGGCCCCAGTTCCGCCTCGTTGTCGCTGTGCCAGCCCATGCCGTCGTCGCCGTCGCGGTAGCGGTTGAGCAGCACGCTGTTGAACGCGGTCCCGCACAGCGCGGCCAGCCGCTCGCGCAGCGGCTGCAGCGCCGGATGCCACGGCACCGGCACGAAGTCCGTGCCCGAGTAGCGGTAACGCGCCGCCGGGTCGCCCATCCAGCAGCTCAGCCGTGGCGAATCGACCTGGCGCCCGAACATGCGGATGCGGTGCACCTCCCACGGCACGTCTTCGCGCAGCTGCCGCTGCAGTGCGTCGGCCTCGGGAGCAGCCAGCCAGTGGCGGTGCCAGTGCACCTGGGCGTCGGGAAGGTGGAGATCCATCGCCGAACGCTAGCATGGGCCGAACGCGTCGCGCCGGATTTGCCCGGTTCGACGCCAACCCTGAAAATGCCCTTCATTGTTCAGCCAGGATGTTCCCATGCCGCTGCGGCCCGCCCCGGTTTTCCCTGCCCCACGGCCTGCCGTGGGGAGCGCCCGCACATGCGCCTGAGCCGCTACCTGGGCGCCGCACGGCGTTCGATCCAACGCCACGGCGGCGGTCTGCGCGGGCTCCTGTCGGTGCTGCGGCGTGCGTTGCAGGTGCTCTCGGCGATGGGAATCGGCGGCCTGCTGGGACGGCTGCGCACGGCCAGCACGGTGCGTACCGGTATCGTCGACAGGTTCGATGACAGCCCATTGCCGCCCCCGGTGCCACTGGCGCAGGTGACATTGCGCGTCGGCGTGATGGCCCATGTGTTCTACCCGGATCTGATCGAGGAATTTGCCGACACGCTGGCACAGGTACCGGTGCCGTTCACGTTGCTGGTGTCGGTGGTCGATGACGCCACCGCCGGGCAGGTCCAGGCGCGTTTCGCGCGTCTGGACCGGGTCATTGCGCTGGTGGTGAAGAAGGTCGAGAACCGCGGCCGCGACATCGCCCCGCTCCTGGTCGCCTTCCACGACGAGATCCTGCAGCAGGAGGTCATCGCCCACCTGCACACCAAGAAATCCCTGTACACCGGCGGCGAGCAGGAACACTGGCGGCGCTATCTGCTCGAGCGGCTGTTCGGCTCACCGCAGCGGGTGGCGTGGATACTCGGCACGTTCCAGGCCGATCCAACGCTGGGCATGGTCTATCCGGACAGCTACGAAGGCGTGGACCTGTGGGCCCATACCTGGCTGAGCAACCGGCAGGCATGCACCGCGCTTGCCGCACGCCTGGGCATCGAACTGGACATGCAGCGCTACATCGACTTCCCCGCAGGCTCGATGTTCTGGGCACGGGTGGATGCCCTGCGGCCGCTCTACGACCTGGATCTCCGGCTGGATGCGTTCCCGGCCGAAACCGGCCAGATCGATGGCACCCTGCAGCACGCGGTCGAGCGCCTGTTGGCGATCGTGGTGCGCCACCGTGGTTACCAGCTCGGCGTATTGCCTGCCGATGGCAGCCTGGCGCTCGCCCGCGAAGGCCAGCGCAATGTCGACCTGGCGCTGCAGCAGCCGCTTGCCGCGCGCATGCAGATGGCGCGACTGGGCGCCCGGCTGTTCACTGTCGATGTGTTCGACACGCTGGTCACGCGCGCCTTTCTCACCCCCGACGGTGCCCGCGCGCACCTGGCCTGGCGGGCATTGCAGCGCCACGGTATCGGCGACTTTGCCGAACGCCGCGAGGCCGCGGAAACCGCGCAGCGCGCGCGGCTGGGCCGCGACCCTACCCTGCACGAGATCCATGACGCGTTGAGCCGGCAGCTCGGCATGCCGCAGGTCACCACCGCGGTGCTGGTGCAGATGGAACGCGAACACGAGCGGGCGCTGCTGCGCTCCCGCAGCGGCGTGCTGGCGGCCCTGCCGGCGCTGCAGGCCCCCTCGATCACCGCGTTCTCGGACATGTACCTGGGGCTGCCCGACATGCAGGCCGTGCTGCCGGCCGACGTACAGGCGGCGATCGCGCACTGGTGGATCTCCTGCGAAACCGGACAGCGCAAGGACACGCTCGCCACGTGGACCGGCATCGCCGCACGCGAAGGTCTGGCGGCGCGGCAATGGCTGCATGTGGGCGACAACGAGCAGTCCGACATCCAGATGCCGCAGTTGGCCGGGCAGCTCAATCCGGTCCATGTGCTGCGGCCGTCGGCGCTGCTGGACGTGATTCCCGCGCTGCGCCCGCTGCGCCACCCGGCGGGCGTGCGTGCAGACTGGAGCGAACAGCTGTGGCGCGGCCTGGTCGCCAACCGCTTCGCCCACCTGGTCGACACCGCGCCGGAACGGATGCGTGGCCGCCCGCGCCTGGCACCGGAAGACGTCGGCTACACCGTGCTCGGTCCGCTGCTGCTGGATGCCCTGCTGAGCACGGTGACCACCGCGCAACAGCACAACGTCCGTGCGGTGTTGTTCCTCAGCCGCGAAGGCCATCTGCTGCACCAGGCGTTCCAGCGCCTGCAGCAGGTTCACCCGCAGGCCCGCGCCCTCGATGCGTGCTACTTCCTGGCCTCCCGGCGCGCCACTCTGTTGCCGGCGCTGCACGCGCCCGGCGATGCGCATCTGCTGCTGGACGGCACCTTCAATGGCAGCCTGCGCCAGCTGCTCGTCGCCCGGCTGGGCGAGCCGGCCGTGGATGCCGCAACCGAGACGCTGGGGGCCACGCTGGAGCGCAGCGTATTCCTGCCGGAAATGCGCGACGAGGCAAGCCAGTGGCTGCAGCCGGCGATGCCGGCGCTGCTGCGCCTCGCCGACGAGGCACGCCAGGCCTATCAGGCGTACTGGGCCAGCCAGGCCGCGATGGAGCACGCGATGGTCGTGGACATCGGGTATGCCGGCACCATCCAGCGCAACCTGGCCCGGGTAGCCGGGCACGCAGTGGGGGGCCATTACTTCGCGCTGCGCGCCCGCGCGCGCCAGCTTCCCGAGGCGTGCTGGGCGTCGGCGCGCTACTTCGATGGGCGCGTCGCGCAGAACGAAGACAGCTCACCGATCCTGGCCAACGACCTGCTGCTGGAAGCCCTGCTGGGTGCGCCGTGCGGTCAGTTCAACGGTTTCGCACGTGTCGCGGCAGGCGGCTGGGAGCCGCGCTTCGGCCCGGTCGAACTCGACACGACCGGCCTGCGAATCCTGCAGGAGGTGCACGACGGCGCGCTGGCCTTCATCGACGACGCCTGCGCGGCCGTGGGCAGCGACATCGCGGCGCTGTCGCTTGATCGCGAGGGTGTACAGGTGCCGCTCCAGTGCCTCGCAGGCGGCCGCTGGAACGCCGACGACTGGCTGCCCCATCTGGCCACCGACGACAGCTTCACCGGGCGTGGCACGGTGGCGGCGGCAACCCGTCCGCCCACCGCGGGCTAGCCGTCGGCAGGCGGACGGGCGCCACGCATCAGCGTTGCGCGAAGGCGACGCCGGTCTTCTGCTGCAGTTCCTCCACACCGACGCCCGGCGCGGCTTCCACCAGCACCAGGCCGTCGTCGGTGACGTCGAACACCGCCAGGTCGGTGATGATGCGGTCGACCACGCCCACGCCGGTCAACGGCAGGGTGCAGTCGGGCAGGATCTTGTGCTCGCCGTTCTTGGCGGTGTGTTCCATCAGCACCACCACCCGCTGCACGCCGGCCACCAGGTCCATCGCCCCGCCCATGCCCTTGACCATCTTGCCGGGCACCATCCAGTTGGCCAGGTCGCCCTTGTCGGTGACCTGCATCGCGCCGAGGATGGCCAGGTTGATGTGGCCGCCGCGGATCATCGCGAAGCTGTCATGGCTGCCGAAGTAGCTGGCACCGGCACGCGCGGTGACGGTCTGCTTGCCTGCATTGATCAGGTCGGCATCGACCTCGTCTTCGGTCGGGAACGGGCCGATGCCGAGCAGGCCGTTCTCGGACTGCAGCCACACATCGACACCGTCGGGAATATGGTTGGCCACCAGCGTCGGCAGGCCGATGCCCAGGTTGACGTAGGCGCCGTCGGTCAGTTCACGGGCGGCGCGTGCCGCCATTTCATCGCGGGTCCATGCCATGTCAGTTGCCCTCCGCACGGATGGTGCGCTGTTCGATACGCTTCTCGGGATGCGGGTTGTGCACGATGCGGTGCACGTAGATGCCGGGCAGGTGGACCTGGTCCGGATCGATGCTGCCCACCGGCACCACCTCCTCCACTTCGACGATGCACAGCCTGCCGGCCATCGCGCAGGCCGGGTTGAAGTTGCGCGCGGTCTTGCGAAACACCAGGTTGCCGGCCTCGTCGGCCTTCCACGCCTTGACCAGCGCCACGTCGGCGCGCAGCGCGGTTTCCATCACGTAGTGCTTGCCGTCGAACTCGCGGGTTTCCTTGCCCTCGGCCACCACGGTGCCGTAGCCGGTCGCGGTGAAGAAGGCGGGGATGCCCGCGCCGCCGGCGCGCAGGCGCTCGGCCAGGGTGCCCTGCGGGTTGAACTCCAGCTCCAGCTCGCCGGCCAGGAACTGCCGCTCGAATTCCTTGTTCTCGCCCACGTAGGACGAAATCATCTTCTGGATCTGGCGGGTTTCCAGCAGCTGGCCCAGGCCGAAGCCATCCACGCCGGCATTGTTGGAGATCACCGTCAGGCCCTTGGCTCCGGTGTCGCGCAGCGCGGCGATCAGCGCCTCGGGAATGCCGCACAGGCCGAAGCCACCGACCGCCAGGGTCTGGCCATCGGCGATCACGCCCTGCAGTGCCTCGGCGGCGCTGGCGTACTGCTTGCCACGCCGTGTGGCGGTGTCCGGGGACTTGCTCATCTACGCCCTCACCTCGTTGATGTAAGGGCGCATTGTAGCCGTTGGCCGCTGTTTTCCCTGCCGCGCTGCAGCGTGTTCAGCGCGTGGGCAGGCGCTGCATCACCTGCGCAAGACCGTCCTGCCAGGCCGGCAGAACCAGGTCGAAATCGGCTTGCACGCGCGCTACGTCCAGATGCGAGTAGGCGGGCCGGGGCGCGGGCGTGGGGTAGTCGGCGGTGGTGATCGCCTCCACGCGCGGCGCCCGCGGCAGCACGCCACGGGCCACCGCCGCGGCGAAGATCGCTTCGGCAAACCCATGCCAGCTGGTCTCGCCCGTGGCGGTCAGGTGCCAGGTGCCGGACAGGCCGCCGGCATGGTGCAGCGCGCGCGCGGTGACATCGGCGATCAGCGCCGCCGGGGTGGGCGTACCGATCTGGTCGGCAACCACGCGCAGTACGTCGCGCTCGGCACCCACGCGCAGCATGGTGCGCAGGAAGTTGGCGCCATGCGGGGCGTACACCCACGCGGTGCGGAAAATCAGATGGCGGCCGCCGGCGGCCCGGATGGCGTCTTCGCCGTCGCGCTTGGTTGTCCCATACACGTTGATCGGTGCGGTGGGCGCGTCTTCGCGGTACGGCGCGCGCGCGCGCCCGTCGAACACGTAGTCGGTGGAATAGTGCACCAGCGGCACGCCGTGCTGCGCGCACCAGCGGGCGATGGCCGCAGGGGCGTCGGTGTTGGCGCGGCGTGCCGCGTCCGGTTCCTGCTCTGCCCGGTCAACGGCCGTATATGCCGCCGCATTGACCACCACCGACGGGCGCTGGCGATCCAGCATCGACGGCAGCGAAGCCGGCTGGTCGAAGTCGGCCGTCGCGCACGGCGTGCCATCGGCAAGCAGGCCGCTGCGGGTGGTGGCGGTGAGCGGACCCAGCGGCGCAAGCGCACGCAGCAGTTCCTGCCCGAGCTGGCCATTGCCGCCCAGCACCAGCACAGTCATGGCACGTAGACCGGCAGGCGATCGGGGTCGATGTCCTTCAGGAACGGCGCCTGCTCATCCTTGGGCGACAGCGACGGCGCACTGATCGGCCAGTCGACGGCCAGATCCGCATCGTTCCAGCGGATGGCCGCATCGGCCTCCTTGACGTACACATCGGTGCACAGATAGCTGAACAGCGCGGTGTCCGACAGCACCGCGAAGCCGTGCGCGAAGCCGGGCGGAATCCAGAACTGGCGATGGTTCCCGCCACTGAGGATCACCGCATCCCAACGGCCGAAGGTCGGCGATCCACGGCGGATGTCCACCGCCACGTCGTACACCTCGCCCTGCAGCACCGACACCAGCTTTCCCTGCGGGCGCGGCCACTGATAGTGCAGCCCGCGCAGCACGCCCTTGGACGAGGACGACACGTTGCTCTGCACGAACCGGGTCGGCAGCGCGTTCGCGCCGTACCGGTCGGCGTTCCAGCTTTCGAAGAAGAACCCGCGGTCGTCGCCGAACACGGTCGGCTCGATGACCTTGCAGTCCGCCAGTGCGGTATCGATGATCTTCATGGCACCGCTCCGCGCTGCACGAGTGCGTGCAGATACTGGCCGTAGCCGTTCTTGATCAGCGGTGCGGCCAGGGCTTCGAGCTGCTCGGCGCTGATCCAGCCCTGGCCGAATGCGATCTCCTCCGGGCAGCAGACCTGCAGGCCCTGGCGGGTCTGGATCGTCTCGATGAAGTTGGACGCCTCCAGCAGCGACTGGTGCGTTCCGGTGTCCAGCCACGCGTAGCCGCGCCCCAGCGCTTCCAGGTGCAGCTGACCGTCGCGCAGGTACCGCTGGTTCAGATCGGTGATTTCCAGTTCGCCGCGCGCCGAGGGTTTCAACTCGGCCGCATGGGCGCTGGCATTGCCATCGTAGAAATACAGGCCGGTAACCGCGTAGTTGGAGCGCGGCTGCGCCGGCTTCTCCACCAGGCCCACGACCTTGCCGGCCGCGTCGAACTCGGCCACGCCATAGCGTTCCGGGTCGTTGACCCAGTACCCGAACACCGTGGCGCCCTGCTCGCGCTGGTCGGCGCTGCGCAGCAGTTCGCGCAGCCCGTGGCCGTGGAAGATGTTGTCACCCAGCACCAGGCAGCTCGGCTTGCCGGCGATGAAATCGCGACCGATCAGGTAGGCCTGGGCAAGACCATCCGGGCTCGGCTGGACGGCGTACTCGATGTTCATGCCCCACTGCGAACCGTCGCCCAGCAGCGCCTGGAACAGCGCCTGTTCGTGCGGGGTGTTGATGATCAGCAGATCACGGATGCCCGCCTGCATCAGCACGCTCAGCGGGTAGTAGATCATCGGTTTGTCGTAGACGGGCAGCAGCTGTTTGCTGACGCCCTTGGTGATGGGATACAGGCGTGTGCCCGAACCACCCGCGAGGATGATGCCCTTGCGTTGAGTCATGCGGTGTTCCTCTGTGGTCTCGGCCGTCGCTCAGGCGGCAGTGCCGATGCGCTGCAGACGATAGCTGCCATCGAGCACGCCCTGCACCCACGGCTGGTTGTCCAGATACCAGTCGACGGTGAACGCAATGCCCTGCTCGAAGGTGTATCGGGGCGCCCAGCCGAGCTGGTGCGTGAGCTTGGAGGCATCGATGGCGTAGCGGCGATCATGGCCGGGACGATCGGCGACGTGCGTGATCTGGCGACTGCGCGGCTGACCGTCCGCACGCGGGCGGCGCGCGTCCAGCAGCGTGCAGATCGCCTGCACCACCTCGATGTTCTGTTTTTCCGCGTTGCCGCCGACGTTGTAGGTCTCACCGACCTGGCCCTTGGCCAGCACGGTGCGGATCGCTTCGCAGTGGTCGGACACGAACAGCCAGTCGCGCACCTGCCGGCCGTCGCCGTACACCGGCAGCGGTTCCCCGGCCAGCGCCTTGGCGATCACCAGCGGGATGAGCTTTTCAGGGAAGTGGTGCGGGCCGTAGTTGTTGGAGCAGTTGGTGGTGAGCACCGGCAGCCCGTAGGTGTGGTGGAACGCACGCACCAGATGGTCCGAGGCGGCCTTGGACGCCGCATAGGGCGAGTTGGGCGCGTACGCGGTGGTCTCGCTGAACTGCCCGGTCTCGCCCAGCGTGCCGTACACCTCATCGGTGGACACGTGCAGGAAGCGGAACGCCGCGCCCCGGTCGGCCGGCAGGGCCTTCCAGTAGTCGCGTACGGCTTCGAGCAGCCCCAGGGTGCCGACCACGTTGGTCTGGATGAAGGCGCCAGGGCCGTCGATGGAGCGGTCCACGTGGCTTTCGGCGGCGAAGTTCAGCACCGCATCGGGCCGATGCTCGGCCAGCACGCCGGCAACCAGTTCCCGGTCGCCGATATCACCGTGGACGAACACATGGTCCGGATGGCCGTCCAGCGACGCCAGCGTCTGCAGGTTGCCCGCGTAGGTCAACGCGTCCAGGGTGATCACGCGCACGCCGCGGGCGACCGCTTCAAGCACGAAGTTCCCGCCGATGAAGCCGGCGCCGCCAGTGACAAGCCAAGTGGGCACTACCCGTTCTCCTGTTCGGTTTCCTCCCCGGAGCGCAACTGGGGCTCCCCGGCACAGCGCCACAGCATACATCGGGGCTGTCTTCACGACGCCCTGCGGGAGGTGAACCCGGTCCTGCGCACGCGTGCGGATGCTGCATTGCCGCATCACCATACGCATTCGCATGGTGCCGCGCAGCCAGTTAGAATCCAGGTCCCACCCCCGAACCGGTTGCTGTTCCAAGGACCGGACGTTCCCCCGTTATTGAAGGATCCCGCACCAGATGAAAATCCTCGTCGCGTACAAGCGCGTGGTGGACTACAACGTCCGCATTCAGGTCAAGCCGGACGGTTCCGGCGTGGTCACCGATGGCGTCAAGCTGTCGCCCAACCCCTTTGACGAGATCGCCTTGGAAGAAGCGCTGCGTCTGCGCGACAAGGGCATCGCCACCGAGGTCGTGGTTGCCACCATCGCACCGGCGGATGCCCAGGCCCACCTGCGCAACGGCCTGGCCATGGGCGCCAACCGTGCCATCCACGTGGTCACCGACCAGGCCATCCAGCCGCTGACTGCCGCGCGCACCCTGCTCAAGCTGGTGGAGAAGGAACAGCCGGACCTGGTGATCCTGGGCAAGCAGGCGATCGACGACGACGCCAACCAGACCGGCCAGATGCTGGCCACGCTGTGGGGCCGCCCGCAGGCGACCTTCGCCAGCAAGCTGGACATCGCCGACGGCAAGGCCACGGTCACCCGCGAGGTCGACGCCGGCCTGGAAACGCTGGAGGTCGATCTGCCCGCCGTGGTCACCACCGACCTGCGCCTGAACGAGCCGCGCTTCATCAAGCTGCCCGACATCATGAAGGCCAAGGCCAAGCCGCTGGAAACCCTGCAGCTGGCCGATCTGGGCGTTGACGCCGCCGATACCTTCACCACCACCCACTACGCCGCGCCGGTCAAGCGCAGCAAGGGCGTGATGGTCAAGGACGCGGCCGAACTGGTCGCCGCACTCAAGCAGAAGGGGTTGCTGTAATGACCAAGATCCTCGTTGTCGCCGAACACCATGACGGCAAGCTCAACGCCGCCACCGCCAAGACCGTCAGCGCCGCTGCCGCCATCGGCGGCGCCAGCATCGACGTGCTGGTGCTGGCCGCCGACCCGGCCGCGGTAGCCGCGCAGGCCGCCGAACTGGCCGGCGTGGCCAAGGTGCTGACCGTGACCAACGCCGCCAACGCCCAGGCCCTGGCCCAGGTGCTGGCCCCGCAGATCGCACAGCTGGCCAAGGGCTACACCCACGTGTTCGGCCCCTCGACCACCTTCGGCAAGGACCTGATGCCGTGCGTGGCCGCCCTGCTCGGCGTCAACCAGGTGTCCGACCTGATGACCGTCGAAGGCAGCCACAGCTTCAAGCGCCCGATCTACGCCGGCAACGCGATCATCACCGTGGACGTGCCGGCCGACCAGATCGTGGTCGCCACCGTGCGTGCGGCCTCCTGGCCGGAAGCGGCCAAGGGCGGCAGCGCCGCGGTTGAAGCGGCCAGCGTCGATGCCGCCCTGCCCACCCACACCCGCTTCGTGGGTCTGGCCGCAGGTGCCACCGACCGCCCGGACCTGCAGAGCGCCAAGCGCGTGGTTTCCGGCGGCCGTGGCGTGGGCTCGGAAGAGAACTTCAAGGTCATCTTCCAGCTGGCCGACAAGCTCGGTGCCGCCGTCGGCGCCTCGCGCGCCGCCGTGGACGCCGGCTACGTGCCCAGCGATCTGCAGGTCGGCCAGACCGGCAAGATCATCTCGCCGGAGCTGTACGTGGCCGTCGGCATCAGCGGCGCCATCCAGCACCTGACCGGGATCAAGGATGCCGGCACGATCGTGGCCATCAACAAGGACCCGGATTCGCCGATCTTCGAGATCGCCGACATCGGCCTGGTCGGGGACCTGTTCACGTTGCTGCCTGAACTGGAAGCGGCGCTGTAACACCGCACATGAAGCAAACGCCGCGCAATCAGCAGGTTGCGCGGCGTTCTGCTGACGGGCCCAGGACGGCCCGCCCGCTGGAAAAAGCGACACTCCCGTTGGGATGCTGTCGCTATAATCGGCGGTCACCCCTGTAAGGACTGCATTGATGACGCTCCCCAGTTTCAAGGCATACGACATTCGCGGCCGGGTTCCCGATGAACTGGACCCTGCCCTGGCCGAGCGCATCGGTGCCGGCACCGCGGCCCTGCTTGGCCCCGGCCCCGTCGTCCTGGGACGCGACATCCGCCTGAGCAGCCCCGAGCTGCAGACCGCCCTCGCCGCCGGCTTCAACCGTGCCGGCCGGGACGTGATCGACATCGGCCTGTGCGGCACCGAGGAAGTCTATTTCCAGACCTTCCATCGGCAGGCGGCCGGTGGCGTGATGGTCACCGCCAGCCACAACCCGATGGACTACAACGGCATGAAGCTGGTCCGCGAGCAGTCGCGTCCGATCAGCGGCGACACCGGCCTGTTCGACGTCCGCGATTTCGCGGCAAGCGACGCGGCACTGCCCTCGGGTGAGGGGCAGGTCCGCATCGACACCGACAAGTCGGCCTACATCGCGCACCTGCTGGGCTACGTCGAGGTGGACAAGCTCAAGCCGCTGAAGATCGTGGTCAACGCCGGCAACGGCGGCGCCGGCCTGATCATCGACGAACTGGCACCGCACCTGCCCTTCGAATTTGTGCGCATCCAGCACGAGCCCGACGGCACGTTCCCGAATGGCATTCCCAACCCGCTGCTGCCGGAAAACCGCGCCGCGACCGCCGAGGCCGTGCGTGCGAACAACGCCGACTTCGGCGTGGCCTGGGACGGTGATTTCGACCGCTGCTTCTTCTTCGACGCGAACGGCGACTTCATCGAAGGCTACTACCTGGTCGGCCTGCTGGCCGTGGCGCTGCTCAAGCGCCAGCCGGGCGGCAAGATCATCCACGACCCGCGCCTGACCTGGAACACCCAGGAGATGGTGCTGGCCGCCGGCGGCGTGCCGGTGATGAGCAAGACCGGCCATGCCTTCATCAAGGAACGCATGCGCGCCGAGGATGCGATCTACGGCGGCGAGATGAGCGCCCACCACTACTTCCGCGATTTCGCCTACTGCGATTCGGGCATGATTCCGTGGCTGCTGATTGCCGACCTGGTGTCGCGCAGCGGCACCGGCCTGGGCGATCTGGTCGCCGACCGCATGCAGGCGTTCCCGTGCAGCGGCGAAATCAATTTCCGCGTGGACGATGCCAAGGCCACCGTGGCCCGGATCATGGCCCACTACGCCGCGCAGTCGCCCGAACTGGACCACACCGACGGCGTCAGCGCCGACTTCGGCGCATGGCGCTTCAACCTGCGCAGTTCCAATACCGAGCCGCTGCTGCGGTTGAACGTGGAGACGCGCGGCGATGCCGCACTGCTGCGCGAACGCACCGACGAGCTGACCGCCCTGATCGGCGGCACTACCTCCCAACACTGATTCAGGACGATTTTCATGTTGCCCATTCTCCCCGTCATCCTTTCCGGTGGTTCCGGTACCCGCCTCTGGCCGCTGTCGCGCGAGGCGTATCCGAAGCAGTTCCTGCCGCTGGTGGGCGATGCCACGATGCTGCAGGCCACCTGGAACCGCGTTGCGGCCATCGCCGGCAAGGCCCCGATCGTCGTGGCCAACCAGGAACACCGCTTCATGGCGGCCGAGCAGCTGCGCGAGTGCAGCGTGGTGCCGCAGGCGCTGATCCTCGAGCCGATCGGGCGCAACACCGCTCCGGCGATCGCCATCGCCGCGCTGCAGGCGCTGGCCGGCGGTGAGGATGCGCTGCTGCTGGTGCTGCCGTCCGACCATGTGGTCCGCAACGACGCCGCCTTCCACGCGGCGGTCAAGCAGGCGGCCGTGGCCGCCGATGCGGGCAAGCTGGTCACCTTCGGCATCGTGCCCACCGCACCGGAAACCGGCTACGGCTACATCAAGGCCCACGCCGGCGAAGGCGTGCGTGGCGTGGATCGCTTCGTCGAGAAGCCGAACCTGGAAACCGCGCAGCAGTACGTCAGCTCCGGCGAGTACTACTGGAACAGCGGCATGTTCCTGTTCAAGGCATCGCGTTACCTGGACGAACTGCAGACCCTGCAGCCGGCCATGCTGGCGGCCTGCCGCAGCGCGCTGGACAAGGCCTCGCGCGACAGCGACTTCATCCGCCTGGATGCCGAGGCGTTCGCCGCCAGCCCCAACGATTCGATCGACTACGCGGTGATGGAAAAGACCGCCGATGCCGCCGTGGTTCCGCTGGATGCCGGCTGGAACGACGTTGGCTCGTGGTCGGCGCTGTGGGATGTGTCCGACAAGGACGCCGACGGCAACGCCTACCACGGCGACGTCATCTCGCTGGACTGCCGCAACAGCTACGCCTACGGCACCCGCCTGATTGCGATGGTCGGCCTGGAGGACGTGGTCGTGGTGGAAACCGACGACGCCGTGTTCGTCGGCCACAAGGACCGCGTGCAGGACGTCAAGGAGATCGTCGGGCAGATCAAGCGCGACGGCCGCAGCGAAGCCGCCGCCCACCGCAAGGTCTACCGCCCGTGGGGTGCGTACGATTCGATCGACAACGGCGCCCGTTTCCAGGTCAAGCGCATCACCGTCAAGCCCGGCGCGACGCTGAGCCTGCAGATGCACCACCACCGCGCCGAACACTGGATCGTGGTGAGCGGCACGGCTGAAGTGACCCGCGGCGACGACGTGATCCTGCTGACGGAAAACCAGAGCACCTACATTCCGCTCGGCGTCACCCATCGCCTGAAGAACCCGGGCAAGCTGCCGCTGGAGCTGATCGAAGTGCAGTCGGGCAGCTACCTCGGCGAGGACGACATCGTCCGCTTCGAAGACCAGTACGGCCGCGTCAACTGAGCGCGGCCCCTCGGGTTACCGGCCCCGGCCAATGATCGACAGTCCTGTCATGGGAGGCATGCAATGCTGAAGGAATACGTACGACGCTTTGTCCAGCACATGCTGGGTTCCTTCCTGTTCGACGCGCCGGGGCTGGTGCAGTGCAAGATGTTCGTGCTGCGCCGCTTCTTCGACATCGGCGCCAACTCGTATGTGTCCTACCGGGCCATGCTGGTGTCGCCGCACAGCACCCGGCACGCCCACTTCAGCATGGGCCGCAACGTCGGCGTGGAACACGACTGCGAACTGGATTATTCCGGTGGGCTCACGATCGGCAATGACGTCTGGATTTCCGAAGGCGTGTTCATTGCCACGCATGGCCATCGCATCAAGACCCGCGCGCTCAAGAAGGAGCAGCCGGTGGATTTCAGCGGCCTGACCATCGGCGACGATGCCTGGCTGGGCGCGCGTGCCGTGATCCTGCCGTCGGTCAGCCGGATCGGTACCGGTGCGGTGATCGGCGCCTGCTGTGTGGTCACCAAGGACGTTGAAGACTGGGCCGTGGTGGTGGGCAATCCCGCCCGTGTGATCGGCTACCGCAACTGATGCGGTAGCCGACCGGTCTGCAGCCGCTGGAGATCAGCGGTGCAGGCCCATGACATCCATTTCGTTGATGCGGCGGATCGCGCTGTCGAAGTCGATGCCGATGGTATCGAGGTACCACTTGATCGACTGCGGACGCGGACGGTTCTCGGTGTAGACCGCCGAGATCGCTTCCTGGCGGGTCATCATCCCTTCGCGGATCTGGTTGCTGCGGAAGGTATCGAACTCCGAGAACCCGCGCGCGGTCATGTAGATGTAGTTGTAGAACGGCGCGGTGCCGTCGCCGATGCGCCAGGTGCTGTCGGTGTCGGGTGCCAGCTCCCAGTCGTACTGGTTGAGCAGCACGTCGTTGACTTCGTTTTCTTCCCAGATCATGTGATCGAAGATGAAGTAGAAGTCACGGCGCGGTTCGACGTAATAGGCGAGGAACGCGCCCATCGTGTCCAGCAGCGAGGTGTTGATGTAGCCCGGGTTGGTCAGGAAGCGGCTGCCGTAGTACGCGGCCAGATGCAGCTTGCGGCTCATCGACAGGTAGTCGACGCGGCTCTTGTCGAAGTCCGGGCTGACGCCGCAGAAACCCGACTTGAAGTCGGTGTTCTCCAGCGGGTTGGCGCTCCACAGGTCCAGCGAAATGCCGGTCTGGCGCTTGAGCTGGTTGACGATGCGGAAGAAGTGCTTGTCACCGGCCATGAACAGCGGAACCATGCCCAGGTCCGGCTTCTTCAGCCAGGCCGCCACGTTCTTGCGCACGTTCTCGCGCTTCTGCTTGATGTCCGCCGAGACCAGGATGTTCTGCACGCCGAGCTGGCCGCACATGCGGGCCACGTTGCGGCGGGCCAGGTCGGTGACCATGCCCCAGTCGTAGGTGAAGGTGATCGGGTTGAGGCCGAACTCGTGCTTGATCAGGTGCAGACCGTAGCTGCTGTCGCGGCCACCGCTGAAGGGCACCAGCACGTCCGGACGGCCATTGCGGCGGCGGTAGCCGGCCAGCGACTCGATGAAGTCGTGCTTGGTCTTTACCGGGTGCATGCCCGCATAGCGCGGCTTGTACGAACGGCAGTAGTTGCACACGCCCTCGCCATCGAAGGCGATGAACGGGAAGGTTTCCGGCAGGATGCAGCGCGTGCAGCGGCGCAGCTTCTTGAGGTTCTCTTCGTTGTAGCGCAACAGCGAGAAGTCGGCGCTGCGGGTGGCCACCACCGGCGCCGCCGGACGGGTCGGCGCAGCCTGGTGGGCATTCACCGGCGTCGGGTACACCTGCACCGCGGCGTCGGCCGTGGGCGGGGTGGCCTCGTCGAGGCGAAACGCCACCGGGTCCAGGCTGTTGATGCCCACGCCCAGGGCATGCTGCGGCTCAAGCCAGCGCACGCCGGGAACCGCAGCCTCACCGTGGATGTGCTTGACCACGTTGTCCAGGATGTACTGCTCGGAGGCGAACACCAGCACGCCCTGGCGCTCGTCCAGGTGGAAGTACAGGTCGCCGGTGTTGGTCGCCAGCACCAGGCGATCGGTCTGGCCGTGCACCCAGGCGATCGACGCCGCACCCTTGAGCAGGGCGAAGACATCGGCGGTGGCCTTGGCCGGCGCGGTGGCGCCGCCGTGCTGGGCCAGGAAGGCGCCCATGAACTCGGTGTCCACTTCGGCGTGGCGCTGCAGGTCCGGATGGGTGGCCCACAGCTCGTCCACGTTGACGACGATGCCGTTGTGGATGAGGGTCACGCCATCACGGCTGACCGGCTGGTTGTTCTGCGGCAGCGCCGCGCTGCCGTTGGTGACCAGGCGCGAGTGCGCGATCACGGCCAGCGATGCGCCCACCTTCTCGGCGTCGAACGCGGCGGCGAGCGCCTGCATGATCGACGCGTATTCCGGCGACTTCATCAGGTCGGTCGCGCGGTCGGCCGACTTCAGCCCCCACGATGCGCGCAGGTCGGGAATGTAGGCATGGATGCCCGACGATTCCTTGCCGCGCGTCTCGGACAGCTTGAACAGTTCAGAAAGCGTCGACTGCAGTCTGGAGTGGGAGAAAGCGGCATCCTTGCGGAGCACCAGACCGAAAATTCCGCACATGTTTATGCCTCGATACGATTTGTAATTAGATTCCAGGAGTACAGGCGCCGCACCATCAGCATCAGCACGAACACACCGAACACATAGCTCAGCGCCGTTCCAAGCGCAGCACCCTCGATCCCCAAATACGGGATGAATATAACATTCAGGATCGCATTCACGATCACCACCGACAGCTGCTGCAGGGTCTGCAGGCCCGGGTATCCGCCCAGCAATGGCAACTGGTCGAAGGGAATGAAGGGCGCCACCGCAGTCAGCCCGACGAGCAGGATGATCAGCGGCAACATGCCCTCTTCCAGCCCCTTGCCGCTCATCACATAGGTGATGGTCAGCCAGTAGGCGAAGATCACGCCCAGGGCGAGCAGTACCGCCAGCGGGTACAGATAGCGTAGTGCCTTGTTGAGCAGCATGCGACAGGTTGACCAGTCGCGGTCACGGCTGGCGTTCACCAGGATCGGATTCAGGTTGACCCGGATCAGGTGCCAGACCTGGTAAAGCCCATCGATCAGGATGGCGCCGAAACTGTAGATGCCGGCCGCGCGGTCGGACAGGAAGAAGCCGATCAGGATGACATCCACGCGCGAGTTCAACTCGACGAACGTGTTGGACAGCAGGCTCCGCGCACCGAAGCTGGCGTGCCGGCCGATCCAGACGCGCCGCACCCGCATGCGCTGCAGCATCCTGCGCGACCACAGGAAGCCCAGCGCGGCCACGGTGGTGACCACCTCGGCCACCAGGAAGCAGTACAGCACCTTGTCGATGGTGGCCGAGGTCATCGAGACCGCCGCCACCCACGCCATCACCACCAGGTAGCGCAGCGACTGCAGCACCGCGAACGCCTTCATCATCTGCAGGCCGTTGAGCAGGCCCAGCAGGGTCTTGCTCAACGGGAACAGCAGCAGCCCGTAAGCCACATTGCGCACGCCCAGGGCGGTGCTGGGGCTGTCGAACCACGTGCCCAGCGCCGGCGCGGCCAGCATCAGCAGGCCGGCGCCGATCACGCCGGTGATGGCCGAGAGCAGCAGGCCGCTGCCGGCCAGACTGCGCCCTTCCTCCGCATCGCCGCTGTAATGGGCGGCGTTGCGCATGATCGAGTTGTGGATCCCGAACACGGTGAGCTGCGACGCCACCACGTACACCGCGTATGCCTGGTTGAAGACACCCAGATCGCTGGCACTACGGAAGCCGGCGATCATCAGGTTGATGGCGATCCCGCTGACAGCCAGGATCACCAGACTCGCGGCTGTCCAGGACAGATTGCTCGCGAGGGTCTTCAGCAAGGCAGGCGGAGAGATGCTCACGGGTCGAGCGGATCCGGAGCCTGGCGGTGGGTCACGTCACGATGGGTGATCGGCGGGTTGAGGTGACGGTTGGCCTGGTAGTCGAACCAGAACGCGAAGCCGATCGCGTTGAAGGAGATGCTGAAGGAGAACAGCGTCACCAGGAACGACATTTCCGGCATGCTCCCCTGCGCCAACCACAGCAGGATCGTGCGCACCAGGAACAGCAGGCCGACCAGCGCCGTGGCGCCACCGAAGGCATAGAAGAACACCAGCGGATGGAAGTCGCGGATGATGTACTTCTCCTTCAGGCGGAAGAAGAACAGGCGCACGATCAGCCAGCCGATGCTGAAGAGCACCTTGCGCACGCGGATGCCGGACTTCTCGCCCACGTTGTAGACCGGCTCGACCGGCACGTCCACCACGCGCATCTCGGCGATGTTCAACCGCACCAGCAGATCGTTCGGCTGGCCATAACGCTTGTACATGTGGTCCCAGTCGATCGCGGCCAGCGCCTTGGCATTGATCGCCGTGTAGCCGGTCTGCGAGTCGGCCACGCCCCAGTAGCCGGAGGCGATCTTGGTCAGCAGCGACAGCGCCGAGTTGCCGAAGAAGCGGATCTTCGGAATGCGCTTGAAGGCTTCGCCGGTGACCAGGCGGTTGCCCTTGGAGTAGTCGGCGACGTCATTGATCACCGGGGCCAGGATGGCCGGCATGTCCAGCGGGTTCATCTGGCCGTCGCCGGCCATCACCACGGACACGTCGATGCCGTTGTCGCGGCTCCACTTGTAGCCGGTCGCGATCGCGCCGCCGACACCCTGGTTCACTTCGTGCTCGATCAGCACGACGCGCCCGCTGGCGTACTCCGGCGTGGCACGGACCACGTCGGAGGTACGGTCCGTACTGGTGTCGTTGACGATGACGATGTAGTCGACATAGTCAGGCATGGTGTCGATGACGCGCTTGATCTGCGTCTCTTCATTGTGTGCCGGCACCACGACACTGATACGGTTGTTCTGATACATACGCGGGTCTCGCAGAAAAAGGGGCGGTGGTCGGGATCAGTCGCGGAGGGCTGCGCGCAGCTGCTCGATGATGTAGTCCTGCTGCGCTTCATCGAGGTCGGCGGACATCGGCAGGCTCATGACGCGCTGCGCCACCCGCTCCGAATGCGCCAGCGAGGACGCGATGCGGCAGCGGTCGCGGTAGGCCGGCTGCTGATGCAGCGGCACCGGGTAATGCACGGCGGTCGGCACGTTGGCGGCGGTGAGGCGCTCGACCACCTTGGCGCGATCGTCGACCTGGACGGTGAACTGGCCCCAGACCGAGCTGTTGCCCTCACGCAGGGTCGGCAGCGCGATGCCCGGCAGGCCAGCCAGCGCCTCCAGGTAACGCCCGGCAACCACCTGGCGACGCTCGCACTCGAAGTCGAAACGGCCCAGCTTGGCCAGCACGATCGCGCACTGCAGGGTATCCATGCGCCCGCCCACACCCACGCGGGTGTGGTAGTAGCGGCGTTCCTGGCCATGCACGCGGATCTCGGCCATCGCCTTGGCCAGCGCGGCGTCATCGGTGAAGATCGCACCGCCATCGCCATAGCAGCCCAGCGGCTTGCTCGGGAAGAAGCTGGTGCAGGCGATGCGCGACACGTTGCAGCTTGCCTTGCCACGGTACGTCGCACCGAAGCTCTGCGCCGCATCTTCGATCACGGTGATGCCGGGATGACGCGCGGCGATTGCATTGATCGCATCCATGTCGGCGACCTGCCCGTACAGCGAGACCGGGATGATCGCCTTGGTGCGCGGGGTGATCGCCGCTTCGATCAGGCTGGCATCGATGTTGCAGGTGTCTGGCTCGACATCCACGAACACCGGCACCGCGCCGAGCAGCGCGATCACTTCCGCGGTCGCCACGAAGGTGAACGACGTGGTGATGACCTCGTCGCCCGCGGTGACGCCGATCGCCATCAGCGCGATCAGCAGCGCTTCGGTACCCGACGCCACCGAGATGCAGTGCGGCGCACCGGTGCGGGCCTCGAGGGCCTGCTCCATCTCACGCACTTCGGGCCCCATGATGTAGCGCCCGTGTTCGAGCACCTTGGCGATGCGCGCATCCACATCCTGCTTCAGGGCGCGGTACTGCGCGGCCAGGTCGATAAACTGAATTTCCATGTCACTCCTAGATAAATACCGGCTCAGGCAGCCGCGCGGCCGTGCTCAGGCAGCGAGCAGCGCGCAGGATGCGTCGTCGATCTGGTAACGACGGTCGCAGTGCGCGCACGTCACCGTGCCCGCACCCGGCAACCGCTCGCCGCACAGGCACATCCAGCCCGCGCGACGGGCCGGAACCCCGACCATCAGCGCGAACGGGGCGACATCGCGGTTGACCACGGCGCCGGCACCGACGAATGCATGCTCGCCCACCGTGACGCCGCAGACGATCGTGCAGTTGGCGCCCAGCGTGGCGCCCTTGCGTACCAGCGTCTGCCGGTACTCGGCCTTGCGGTTCACCGCCGAACGCGGATTGTAGACGTTGGTGAACACCATGCTGGGACCGCAGAACACGTCGTCTTCCAGGCGCACCGCGTCGTACACCGACACGTTGTTCTGGATCTTGACGTTGTTGCCGATCACCACGTCGTTGCCGACGTAGACGTTCTGACCGAACGAACAGCCGGTACCGATCTGCGCGCCGCCCGAGATGTGCGCCCAATGCCAGACGCGGCTGTCGTCGCCGATGCGTGCACCGTCGTCGACAATCGCGGTCGGATGGATGAACAGGGCCATATCAGTACTCCAGCGGCAGCGCGACCCGCTTGCCATCGCGCGCGGACATGTAGGCTGCGATCAGGACTTCCAGCGACTTCAGGCCTTCGCGGCCGTCGGTTTCCGGCTCGGCTTCGCCGCGCAGCACCTGGATCACGTTGTCGTAGTACAGCGGGTGGCCGAAGCCGTACACCGAGGTGGTCTCGTAGCTGGCGGTGGCCACCGCTTCATCGTCCGGATCGGACTCGGCGAACTGCCACTGCTGGATCTCGTTGACGGCCACGCCACCGATGCGGACGGTGCCCTTCTCGCCGATGATGGTGATGCTGCCTTCCAGGTTCTGCGGATAGGTCAGCATGGTCACGTTGACCGAACCCAGCGCACCGGAGCGCCAGCGCAGCCCGATCACGCCCGAATCCTCGACCTCGATGTTGCGGGCCAGCGTCGCGGTGTAGGCCTGCACGCTTTCCAGCGGGCCGCCCAGCCATTCCAGCAGATCCACGTAGTGGCTGGCCTGGTTCATGAAGGCACCGCCGTCGAACTCCCACGTACCGCGCCACGCGGCGCTGTCGTAGTACGACTGCGGACGGGTCCAGAACACGTTGATGTTGATCATGTACAGGCGGCCGAAACGACGCTTCTCCATCGCGCGCTTGAGCAGCTGCAGGGTGGCGTTGCGGCGGTTCTGCTTGACCACGAACAGGCGCACGCCGGCTTCGTCGCAGGCCTTGACCATGCGCACGCCGTCCTGCAGACGCGTGGCCATCGGCTTCTCGGTCATCACGTGCTTGCCGGCGGCAGCGATTTCCACCGCCTGCTCCGGGTGCAGGCCACTGGGCGTGGTCAGCACGATGATGTCGGCGGTGGTGCTGGCCAGCATGTCGCTCAGCTTGCGGTGGCCGATGGCGCCGGTGTCTTCGACAGCCTTCTGCAACGCCACCGGATCAACGTCACAGACGTCGGTCAGCTCGATGCGGTCAGCGTGCTGGCGCATGGCGTTGATGTGGGACTGGGCGATGCGACCGCAGCCAACCAGAGCGAAACGGATCTTCCTGTCGAGCACAGGCGGGGTGAATACGCGCATGATTCAGGCCTTTACGATGTTGTCGGCGCTTTCGAGGAAGCGGCCACGGGAGTCGACCAGCACCGATGCGTGCTGCTTGATCAGCGCGTAGTCGAACTTGTCGTGGTCGGTCGCCAGCAGCACGCAGTCGTAGCTCTTCAGAACGTCTGCGGTGATCTCGACGCTGGACAGATCGAACTGGTGTTCGCGCATCTTCGGGAACACCGGGATGTGCGGATCGCTGTAGGACACGTCCGCGCCGAGGTCACGCAGCTTCTCCATCAGTGCGACCGACGGCGATTCGCGCATGTCGTCCACGTTCTTCTTGTAGGCGATGCCCAGCACCAGCACGCGGCTGCCGTTGATCGACTTGCGGCGCAGGTTGAGCGCCAACGAGGTCTTGGAGATCACGTAGTCGGGCATCGACGAGTTGATCTCGCCGGCCAGTTCGATGAAACGGGTGTGCACGCCGTACTCGCGCGCCTTCCAGGTCAGGTAGAACGGGTCGATCGGGATGCAGTGACCGCCCAGGCCGGGACCCGGGTAGTAGGCGACGAAGCCGAACGGCTTGGTTGCCGCGGCACGGATCACCTCATGGATGTCGATCCCCATGCGATCGGCGGCCACCTTCATTTCGTTGACCAGGCCGATGTTGACGGCGCGGTGGATGTTCTCCAGCAGCTTGGTCATTTCCGCGGCGCGTGCCGAGCTGACCGGAACCACGCGATCGATCACCTGGCCGTACAGCGCCAGGCCAACCTCGAGGCAGGGCGCGGTCACGCCGCCGCAGACCTTCGGGATGGAGCGGGTGCTGAAGTTCGGGTTGCCCGGATCTTCGCGCTCGGGCGAGAACACCACGAAGTAGTCTTCGCCGACGGTGAAGCCCTGCGATTCCACGCGCGGCTTCAGCTCTTCATCGGTGGTGCCCGGGTAGGTGGTGCTCTCCAGCGACATGATCTGGCCCGCGCGCAGATGCGGCAGCAGCGCATCCACGGTGCCGACCACGAAGCTCAGGTCCGGCTCGCGGAACTTGGTCAGCGGCGTGGGCACGCAGATGATCAGGGCGTCCACGTCCTTGGCGCGTGCGTAGTCGCTGGTCGCCTCGGCGCCATTGGAGAACGCCTTGGCGATGTCGGCCGAGGCGATGTGTTCGATGTAGCTGCGGCCGGAGGCCAGCATCTCGATCTTGGACGGATCGATGTCGAAGCCGACCACCTTGTAGCCGACCTCGCTATAGCGCAGCAGCAGCGGCAGGCCTACGTAGCCCAGCCCGACGATGCCGATGGTGGCCGTCTTGGATTGCAGGCGTTCAATGAGTTGCTTGTTCATTCTTTGATCTCGATTTCACTGATGCTGATGCCAAGCACACGCGCGTCGGCCGCACTCTGTGCCTGCTGGGGCGAAATGGCGTCGGGCAGGTCGAAGTCCACGGTCAGCGACCGCGTATCGGCGTTGCCCACCGGAATCTGGAGCCGCTGGGTGTCGGCACCCGGTGCGAACTCGAACTGCTGGGGTGCGCCACCATTGACCGACACACCGACGCGCTGCTTGCGTCCGTTCGGCAGGTAGGCGGTGGCCTGGATCTCGACGGTGGCTGCGGAGTGGCCCTCGGGCAGCATGCAGGTGTAGCTCGCACGCTTGCCGTTGGTCCAGCGGCCATGCGACTCGGGACTGCTGAATCCGTGCAGGCCCTTGACCAGGATGGCGCCATCGGTAGCCAGGCCCAGTTCGTCCACGCAGCTCGCATTGGCTACGCGGTCGAAGGTCTTGGTATCGACCCGGTACAGGTTGATGTCCACCTCGGCCTTCTGGTAACGCACCGGCAGCACCAGGCGGGCACGCGAACCGGGATGGAACATCTCCCCGCCCTGGGCATGCTCGCCGTTGGTCATGTAACCCAGACGGAACGGAATGCGCTCGACCAGCTGGTCCTGCAGCGCGGCCGGCTGCTGGTTGGTCAGCAGGTACAGACGCCCGCCCTTCTGATGGGCGTTGGCCTCCAGACGCTGCCACGTACCGGTGTCGAACGGCAGCGGGACGCCGCCACGGCCGGTGATGGAGAACACGTTCAGGTTGTAGGTGACGCGCAGGCCCACCAGCTGGGCATCATCCAGGCCGGAGGCGATGATGATGTCGTTGGGGCTGACCAGCTCGGCCACGCGCTCATAGAAGCGCGGATCTTCGCCTTCGTCGCGGTTGTACTGCGCGGCGGAGAAGACCAGGAAGAACAGGCACTGGAAGGCCGCGATCGCGATGCCCAGGCGCCGCCAGCGGCCGTCCCACAGGTAGGCGATCACGCCGGCGGTGAGGATCAGCGAGTACGGCAGCATTTCACCGGCCAGGTAGCGGCCGTAGTAATACAGGTACGGAATGGCGGGCTGGGCCAGCACGGCCGCCCAGATCAGCACCAGGAACAGCAGGCCGAACTTGGCCGCGCCGGACCACTGGATGCGGAACGCCGGCAGCAGCATCAGCAGCGCCACGCCCAGCGGAGACATCATCTGGGCCAGGCGGTAGATGGCGTGATAGCGGATCAGGAAGGGATCGGTGCCGACCGGCACGGTCCACGGGAACGGGGCCAGCGAACCGGTCTTGTACAGGGCGATGATGCTCGGCACCGACGCCAGCAGCGCCAGCGGCAGCAGCCACGTGACCTGGCCGGACCAGCGCAGGATCTGGTCGTTGATCCGCTCCAGCACGGCCAGGGTGCGGCGTCGCGCGACCACGTAGGCGAGCAGGCCCAGCACGACCAGGCCCAGGCCGATGGCGACCAGCGAGGCGAGCTTCTTCAGCTTGTCCAGGTGACCGTCGACGATCCCTTCGTACAGGATCGGCTGGTAGTAGCGGTAGAACGCCATGCTCACCAGGAAGGTGATCACCAGCGATGCCGGGAACACCATCATCACCACGCGGCGGTGCCACGGCTGGCGGATGGCAACCAGCGCATAGGCGAACAGCAGGCCCATGAACGGGATGTACAGGAAGAACTGCATGCGGGTGTAGAACAACCCGTTGAAGCACAGGATCGCAATCAGCAGGTACAGCCAGCGGCGGCCCCGTGCGGCTTCATAGCAGGCCTTGGCAAAGAACAGGAAGCCGTTCACCGTGAACGCGAATGCCACCATCTCGGTGACCGGGAACTTGGCGAAGAACACCAGCGCGGGATTGAGCGCCAGGAATGCCGCCGCCAGCCCCGCCGCGCGGCGACTGCCGAACAGGAGCAGGGCGAGGTAGTAGCCACCGGCAATGCCCAGCGCAGCGAACAGCAGCAGCGAGACGGTGTGATAGTTCTGCCCGAATGCCCAGGTGGACATCGCCATCCAGGCCGGGTGCAACGGATAGAAGGCCACCGAATAGCGCGAGCGCACCGGGTCCACAAGGTCGACCGCGGCCATCGGCGCGCTGTCGTACATGCGCAGCTCTTCACCGGTCAGCGAGGCGCGGAAGTCATCGGTGTAGTCCAGCGCCTTGGCACGCAGCAGCTGGGCCGACATGTTGGTGTACAGGCCCTGGTCCTGGCCGCCCTTCAGGTGCGGGTCCAGGTCCGAACGGAGGAACAGCGCCAGTGCGGCGATCGCCACGAAGCCGATGCCCAGCTTGGGCAGCGCCCAGCGGATGCGCACGCGGAACACCCCCAGCGTGGCGGCCGTCCCCAACGTGGCCAACAGCAACAGCAGCGGCACATCGAACCTGCGCAGGCAGATCAGTGCAATCGCAAGGACGCTTGCCAGCGATACCCAGAGGACCGTCAACGAATAGGGAGAAATCCGGGAATCCTGGTTCTCCTCCCCCACCCGGCCCACCGCGTGGGGACTGCCTGATACCGCCATATGTAACTTCTCTCCGTTCAGCAAGGCTGGGCCGCGTCCAGATTGCGGCATGTGTCATGGTCCCGCGGGTTCTTGGGAACCGACGGACCGGGGGTCGACGAGCAGGGCGACCCGCGCCGTCCTGGCGACCTCCGGAAAGCGGTCAATCTTACAGGGGCCGACTGGATAAACCGACAGTCGGTTGTAGTTTAAGGCATCTGCGAAGGCCGCAAAGGCGCGCACATCCCCGGCTCCCGGTGGGCCTGGCGGGCCGACCGGGGTCAATGGCCTGCCCCGCCGGGGCCCCGGCCGCCGGCCGCGCCGTGGTGTTCGGGGCGGCCGGGGGTTATCATTCCGAAGTTGCACGCTTTCACCCATGATCCTGCCGATACGCTGGAAGCGCGTCGGTCGACCCCAACAACCCAGCTCCTAGAGCACCCCATGAACACCAACATCCAAAAGATCGCGCTGCCCCTGATTTTCGCCTCGTCGCTGATGCTGACGGCCTGCTCCAATGAAAGTGAAACCCCTGCGGCGGCGAAGGAAGCCCCCGCTGCGCAGGAGCAGGCAGCCCCCGAACAGGCGGCCGGTCACCTGACCAAGGAACAGGTGTCGAGCAACATCGAGCAGGTGGGTACCACCGCGTACAACGCTGCCGAAGACACCCTGACCTTCAAGCTGAAGATCAGCAACAAGGGCACCGCTGCCTGGCCGGCGGCCGGCGCCAATCCGGTGACCGTCGGTGTGGTGCAGCTGCTGGCCCCGGCGGCCGGCACGGCCGACCCGACCCGTGGTCAGGAAGCGCGCGCACCGCTGGCGGCCGACGTGCAGCCCAACGGCGAAACCGAAGTCACCGCCGTCGTTCCGGGCGCCTTCGCCGTCGGCAACAAGGTCCAGTTCGAGCTGGTCCAGGAAGGCGTGGCATGGTTCGGCTTCAACTTCCAGCAGCCGGTGGTCGTGGTGGGTCCGTTCGCCCGCTGCGCCGATGGCAAGTCGGTCTGCGACGCGGAAGGCAAGGCGATCGCCGCGCAGTAACTGCGACGCGCTGAACGCTTGAAAAAAAAGCCCCGGCGAGCGTTGCTCGCCGGGGCTTTTCATTGGGACCTGACGGACATCGCCCGCTCAGGCATCCAGCATCCATTTCACGGTTTCGCGCAGCGGCCGGAACGCCATGCCGCCGGTCAACGCCTGCAGCCGGTCATTGCTGCCGGCCAGGCGGTTGACCTCGTTGTTGCGCACCAGCTCGACGTCACTCTCGATCTCGAAGGTGATGCCGGACAGTTCGCTGACGATGTCGATCACCGTCCGCAGCGTGACGCTGCTGCCACTACAGACATTGACGGTCTCGCCACGCAGGCCGCGGGCGATCAACAGCCCATAGCTGCGCACCAGATCGCGGACGTCGGTGAAATCGCGCTCGACGTCCAGGTTGCCCAGGCGCAGCCTGTGCTCGCCCCGGCGGGCGTGATCCACCACCTTGGGCACGAAGAAGGCGTTCGACTGGCCGATGCCGGTGTAGTTGAACGGCCGGGTGATCACGATGGGCAGCCGGTCGGCATAGAGATGGGCCACGTGCTCGGTCGCGACCTTGCTGACGGCATAGTCGTTGAACGGGCGCATCGGCGACAGCTCGGTGAGCCGCTCGTGGGACGAGGGCCCATACACATGGGCACTGCTGGCGACCAGTACGGCCGACGGCGTATCAGGAAGGTCGGCCAGGGCATCCAGCAGATTGCGTGTGCCCACGATGTTGGCCTGGTAGATCGCCGACACGTCGCGGTGGGCAACGTGCGAGATGCCCGCCAGATGCACCACCACGTCAGGGCGGATCCGCTGGATCGCCTCGCCGAGGCCGTCGCGATCAAGCAGATCCACGATGGTGGTGGTGGCATTGGGGGTACCCGCCCGCGACAAGCCATGCACCACGTAGCCCAGGCGCGCCAGTTCGGCGGCCATATAGGGCCCGGTAAATCCTTCGATCCCGGTGACCAGTGCAGTTGGACTCATCTGTTCGCTACCTCTGCGCAACGGTGACCGGCGAACTCTGGAGGCCGGCGTGGCAGTGTGGCCGGTGAAGTCACACTGCCTGCCGTGTACATCCTCAGAAGGATGTGTTGTTCTCGTTGCGGCGGAGATCGGCCTTGACCATCATCTCGCACAGCTCTTCCAGCGTGGTGGTCGGCTCCCAGCCCAGCTCGCGGCGGGCCTTTTCCGGGTTGCCGATCAGCAGATCCACTTCGGCCGGACGGTGGAACTTCGGGTTGATCCGCACCAGCACCTTGCCCGATGCCTTGCAGGTACCGGTCTCGTCCAGGCCGGAACCGGCCCATTCGATGGCGATGTCCACGGCCTTGAAGGCCATCGTGACGAAATCGCGCACGGTCTCGGTGCGGTTGGTCGCCAGCACGTAGGTTTCCGGCTTGTCGGCCTGCAGGATGCGCCACATGCCTTCGACGTATTCCTTGGCGAAGCCCCAGTCACGCTTGGCATCCAGGTTGCCCAGTTCCAGCACGTCCAGCTTGCCCAGCTTGATCTTGGCCACCGAGTCGGTGATCTTGCGGGTCACGAACTCGCGGCCGCGCAGCGGCGATTCGTGGTTGAACAGGATGCCGCTGGACGCGAACATGTCGTACGACTCGCGGTAGTTGACCGTCATCCAGTGCGCGTAGAGCTTGGCCACGCCGTACGGGCTGCGCGGGTAGAACTGGGTCTGCTCGGTCTGCGGAACCTGCTGGACCAGACCGAACATTTCCGAGGTCGACGCCTGGTAGAAGCGGATCTTCGGATTGACGGCGCGGATCGCCTCAAGCAGGTTCAGCGCGCCCAGGGCGGTGATCTGCGCGGTCAGCACCGGCTGGTCGAACGACACGCCGACGAAGCTCTGGGCGGCCAGGTTGTACACCTCGGTCGCCTGGCTTTCCTGGAGCAGACGGATCGAGGAGCCGATGTCCTGCAGGTCGTGTTCGACCAGGTGCAGGTTCGGGTGCTTTTCGATGCCCAGCTCTTCGATGCGCCAGAAATTGACCGAGCTGGTCCGGCGGTAGGTGCCGTAGACCTTGTAGCCCTTCTCAAGCAACAGCTGCGCCAGGTAAGCGCCGTCCTGGCCGGAAATACCGGTAATAACTGCAGATTTCATGGTGTTCATTCCTGGGTAACTAGGTGAAGTGAGGTCGGCGCGACGGTCACAGGCTAAACATGCGGTCGAGGGCGTCTGCCACCCTGCCCGCGGCGGGGCTTGTGCCGGGAATGCCCATCCGGCCAAGCTCGCGTCCCAGCGCCTTGCTGGTCAGCAGGTATGGCTCGCATTCGATGAAGTCCGGGATGATGGCGTCCAGCCCGGCGGCGTAATGCTCCGCGGAGAACTCGGCGTGCGCCCAGTCGCGTGCGCGCTGCCCCATCTCGCGGCCTTCGGCGCGATGGCGGTCGATGTACTGCAGGCGTGCGAGCAGTTCGTCTTCGCAGTCACCCTGGGGCACCTTGAGGACGTACTCGTCCGGAAGATCCGCATAGAAACCGGCGTTGGAGACAATCACCGGCACGCCCGACTGCATGCCCTCCACGGCCGAGGCCGAGGCCCCTTCCAGGGCGGGATCGCGCAGGCAGCAGATCGCATCCGCTTCGGCCATGCCTTCGACCAGACGTTCATCGGTGACACGGCCTTCCAGGACCAGGCCCAGGAAGCCGACCTCGGCACTGACCGCTTCCAGTCGCCGGCGCTCCTGATCGCCCACGCCGCCCAGCACGTGGTATTCGGTGCGCGCCGCCAGTTCCGGGTCGCGCGCGATGGCGCGGATCACCTTGTCCACGCACTTGTTCGGGTTGACCACACCCAGCGTGCACAGGCGCAGGCGGGAACGGTCGTCGACCGCGGACCGACGGTCCTGCGGCACGGCGGGTGCGGGATAGGCAAGCGACAGCTTGTGTACCGGCCCCGGGCAACGTGCCTGCACCTTGCCGCGGTAGAACTCGGAATGGATGATGCAGCCGAGCAGGTCCGAGACCGCCCACTGGGTCATCGGGAAGTGCTCGGCCGCGACCTTCATGATGGTCTCGGCGGTCGCGGCGGCACACAGCTCGCCGGCTTCCTGGCCGTAGAAACCCTGGATGATGCGCGGGGCATCCTGCGGCCGGCCTTCGATCTTGAGCCGATCCCAGAACAGGTTCAGCACGAACCAGTCGTGCATCACGCCCACGAAGGGACGCTTGCGTGCCAGCTCGAAGATGCCGCCGTGGAACCCGTAGTGATCGCCGATGTTGGCGAACACCAGGTCGGCCGTGCGCAGCCACTCTTCTTCCATCGCACTGCCCGGTGCCAGCAGGACCGGATCGGGCAGCGCGGGGTTGAGCGCGGCATCGCCGGTCTCGGTGCGGTAGATGGCCACGTCATGGCCGCGGTTGCGCAGCTCGGCCACTACGTGGCTGCTGAAGCGCGCGATTGCCGAAGGACCGCAGTAGGGGCCCGCCCAGATCAGTTTCATCGGGTCAGCTTCTCCACGGTCGAGGCCCAGTTGATGTCCAGGCTGGTCCAGCTTTCATGGGCGTTCTCGCCGCGCTCGATCGTGACCGGGCGCGAGGCGAATGCCTGGGTGAGCGCGGCAGCGATCTGCGCGGTGTCATCGGCGCACACCCAGCCGTTGTAGCCGTCTTTCACCAGCTCGGTCAGGTCGCCCGAATCGTCCACCGTGATCACGGCCTTGCGTGCCTGGCAGGCTTCCATCGTGACGTAGCCGAAGGAGTCTTCGGCCATCGGCAGATAGGCGCAGGCCAGCGCACCGTTGACGTAGTCGGCGATGGTCTGGCGGGGATGGAAGCCGAAGTCCAGCTTCACCCGGCCCTGCAGGCCATGCGCCTCGACCAGCGCGCGCAGGCGCTCGGCATCTTCCGGCGTATCGGCCGGCCCGGCCACCACCAGCTTGACCGGCGCCTTCGTCAGCGCCATCGCTTCGATCAGGCGGTGCTGGCGCTTGCCGGCGTTGATGCGGCCACCGGCGAAAATGTAATCGCCGTGGGCACCACCGGTGAACAGCTCGGTATCGTTCAACGGCGCGCGCAGCAGCTCGGACGGAATGCCGTTGTAGTGCATCAGGCGATCCTGCACCGTGCGGCCGACGGCATAGACGCCGCGGCCGAGGGAGAAGGCATCGTTGTCGGCCTCGGTGATCGCCGAGCGGATCTGCCGGCCTTCCGGCGTATTGGGGATGTTGCTGTGCCCGGAGTCCCACATGTCGTAGGCCTGGCGGTACTGATGCGCCAGCCAGAACACCTTGTCATCGAAGGGCAGCAGGTACGCGGGGAACTTCATCGCGATCACGCGATCGACGTTGATCAGGCGCATGCTGCGGCACATCAGCATTTCGCCGACGATGCGTTCCGGCGGATGCCAGGTGAACGGAATGCGCAGCAGCTCGGACTGGTGCCCGGCCTTGCGCAGGTTCAACACCAGCTGGTCGGCCAGCTCTTCAGCGCCACCGCGCAGGCCGGGGACCATGTTGTTGACGACCAGTACCTTCATGACAGCAACCGCTCCAGCACGTGGTCCCAATTGATCTTCAGTTCCTGCACGCGCGCCTTGGCCGCCTCGCCCATGCGGCGGGTGTGCTCGCGATCGTGCCACAGGGCATCGATCGCCTCGGCCAGCGCACGCGGATCGGGCTCGGCGATCATGCCGTTGACGCCATGCTCGACGAACTCCAGCACGCCGCCCGAATCGGTGGTGGTGATGACCGGCTTGGACGACTGCGCCGCCTCCAGCGAGGGATACCCGTAGGAATCCTCGTCTTCAGGCAGGTACGCCGCCGCCAGCGCGGTGGACAGCCACTGCGCCTTCTCTTCTTCGGTGATCCAGCGGTCCACGCAGGCAACGCGGTCCTGCAGCCCTTCGGCCACGATGAACGCGCGCAGGCCGTTGGTGTAGCCCGGCCCGCTGCTGGTACCGCACAGGCGCAGCTTGACCGGCGTGGTCACGTACTTGAACGCCTCGAGCAGCAGGTGCTGGCGCTTGTGCTGTTCCATCCGGCAGATGTAGACGATCTCGTCGCCCTGCTGGTCGTTGCGGAAGTGCGACACGTCGAACAGCGGCGGATACAGCACCTCCGCGTTCAGGCCGTTGTAGCGCTTGACCCGGTCGGCGACCACCTGCGAGTTGGTGAACAGGCGATGCGATTCGGCCAGGGCCGTGGTATCGGCGCGCACCAGCGCCCCGCGCAGCGCACGATGGCGCGCGTCGTCGGGGAAGCCACGGTAGGAGGTGTCCCACATGTCGTAGTACATGCGGAAATGGTGGATGAACCACGCCACCTTCTTGGGGTGCTGGATCAGGTGCGCCGGCGGCCGGGTGGTGATCACCCGGTCCACCGAGTCGGACAGGTCCATCATCCGGTACGCGGCCATCTGCTGCAGCAGGTCGGTGGGCGTCTCCACCATTGGCAGGTAGATGATCTCGACCTCATGCCCATGTTCACGCAGTCGGCTTCCGAGCCAGTCAACGATGAAGCGTGCTCCACCGTTGACGAAGGGAACGAACGAGGAGCAGATGGCGATACGCAAGGTCAGCTGCCCACACGTCGCAGTGCCGACACCAGCGAGGCGACAACGCGCTCGACGTCTTCGGCTTCCAGCTGGGCGTGCGTGGGCAGGTTGATGCCACGCGCGGCCTGGTCGTTGGCAACGACGTAGCTGCTGCCATCTTCCAGGTACGGCGGCAGCACGTGCATCGGGTAGAACACCGGGCGGGTTTCGATGCCGTCGGCGTCCATCAGGCGCATCACCTCGTCGCGCTGCGCGTCGGTCAGGCCGGTCAGCAGCACGGTGTACATCCAGTACACGTGGTGCGCGTAGTCGGCCACCACCGGGCGCTCGATGATGTCGGCATGCGCGGCCAGGGCCTGCTCATACCAGCCAGCCACCTTCTGACGGGCCGCCAGGGCGTCGTCGATGCGCTCCATCTGCGCCAGGCCGATGGCCGCGGCGATGTTGGTCATGCGGTAGTTGAAGCCCACCACCGGGAACCAGTAGCGGCGCTTGGGGTCCATGCCCTGACCGCGATACAGGCGCAGGCGCTCGGCCAGCGCGTCATCGTCGGTGGTGACCATGCCGCCTTCGCCGGTGGTGACGATCTTGTTGCCGAAGAAGCTGAAGGTCGCGCAGTCGCCGATGCCGCCCACGCGCTTGCCGTTGTACTCGGCACCATGCGCTTCGGCGGCGTCTTCGATCACCTTGAGGTTGTGCTTGCGCGCCAGTTCCATCACCGGCCCCATGTCGGTCGGGTGACCGTACAGGTGCACGACGATGATGGCCTTGGTGCGCGGCGTGATCTTGGCTTCCAGCTTGGCCGGATCCATGTTCATCGTGCCGGGTTCGGAATCCACCAGCACCGGCTTGGCATTGCAGTACGCCACCGCATTGGCGGTGGCGATGTAGGTCAGGGTCGGGATCAGGACTTCATCGCCCTCGCCGATACCCAGCGCGACCAGCGCCAGATGGATGGCAGTGGTGCCGTTGTTGATGGCAACCGCGTGGCGCACGCCACAGAAGTCGGCGAAGCTCTGCTCGAACTTGCCGATGAACTCACCGGCCGACGAAATCCACGTCGAATCGAGGCACTGTTCCACGTACTTCTTTTCATTGCCGGTCAGGCTGGGAACAGCTACTGGAATCCGCTTTGACGCCAACATTGATCAGTCCTTTTTCGAAATTTGTCTTGCCGGCACGCCAACCCACGTTCCGGTTGAGCCGATATCCCTGACGACAACCGCACCCGCGCCGACCACGGCACCGTCGATTATCTTGATCCCGGGGATGACGCGCGACCCAGCACCCAGAAAAACCGTGGCGCCCACATCGACACCACCCGCCAAGGCGCTGCCAGGTGCGACATGGGAATAGGGCCCCACGACACAGTCGTGGTCGATGGAGGCGTTTGTGTTGATTATAGCAAAATCGTCAATCCGGGCGTCCGCGTTGATCACGGCGCCCTCCATGATGGCGCAGCCCCGACCGATCCGGGCGCTGGGGGAAATCACCGCCGAGCGGCCGATGGCGCTCACCATCTCCAGCCCGAGCGCGGCGATGCCGGAGGCGACTTTTTGACGCAGGCGATTATCGCCAAGCGCTACGAACGCCGCGTCCACGCCCTGCGCCATCAGCTGGGGCAGCACCACGCGCTCGTCACCCAGCACCGGCACCCCATTGACGACCTGCCCTTCCCGGCTGGCGTCCAGGCAGGCGACCACGTCATGCCCGCTGCAGCGCAGCAGGTCGATGATCACTTTGGCATGGCCGCCGGCCCCGATGACGGCGACCCGGCTCATGCCGGCGCCCCCGCATTCATCGTGGCGGGCAATGCGCTGCCCGGGCGGCACAGCAGGATGTTGGAGCTGACTTCACCGCGCAGCGCGGCGAACGCCTCCACCGGGCGGCAGACGCCGGTGAGGTCGTCGATCCGGTACAGGTCGAAGCCGTGCCGCACGCGGAACGCCTCCCAGTCAGCCTCGCTGGTCCCGGCACGGCCGAGGTGCGACACCGCGTACTCGGCCACGACACCGACCGCCGGATTGGCCGCCAGCAGCCCTTCCATCCCGGCCAGCACGTCCAGTTCCGCGCCTTCGACATCGATCTTCACCAGATCGATCCGCTGTTCGCCCAGCAGGCCATCCAGGGTGCGCACGTCGACCAGCACGGTCTCGACCTCTTCATCCAGCGGGTACAGCGAGCTGTGGCCGGCCACGGCACCGACGTGGAAGGCCCGGCCATCCTCGTCCTGGGCACCCAGCGCCACCGGCAGCACCGTGACCTGCGGCTCCACGCCGCTGAGGCGCAGCGAGGCCTTCAGGTGTTCCAGCGTGCGCGGCATGGCCTCGATGGCGATCACGCTGCCATCGGCGCCCACGGCATGCGCCGCCGCCACGGTATGCAGGCCGATGTTCGCGCCGGCGTCGACGAACACGTCGCCGGCCTTCAGTGCATGCTCCAGGAACAGGCGCAGGCCGCGCTCCACATCGCCGCTGTCGAGCAGGCACATCGCCAGCAGGTCGTCGCTTTCGCTGCAGGAGAACGAACCGAACTCGGTGGCGATGATCCAGCCGTCGTGACGGCGCAGAACGCGGCGGGGCGCCGCAGCCGGGCGCTGGCCGGCGGTGATGCTGTCCAGCATCGTCTGCTGCGCATCCACGCGCTGCTTGATGCTGAGCAGCAGCTCCAGCATCTGGCCGACTTCGATTTCGCCGTTGTCCAGCTTCTGGTGGACCAGTCCCACCAGATGCAGGGCCTGGACGGCCGCACTTTCGTTGGTCAGCGGGGCGCCGCGGGCGACCACGCCCAGGCCGTCCACGCGTTCGCGCAGCGCGATCAGATGTTCGTGGATCGCGTCCACGTCCACTTCCGGCCGCGCGTCCATCGCCTGCACGCCCTCTTCCAGGGTTTCCTGCAGCAGCGCACGCAGGCGCTCGCGCTCGGCTTCGTGCCGCTCTTCCATCTGCTGGAGGGTGGTGTGCAGGTGGCGGCGCAGCTCATCGCCGTCGGCCCACTGGCGCTCGATCACGCTCTGCAGACTGGACTCGATGCTGGTCTGGGACTGGGTCGCGCGGTCGTGCTGCTGCTGCAGCGACAGGTGCAGCTGCTCGCGCAGCTCGCGGATGCCGGTGATCGCATGACGCGCATGTTCCTCGCCCTGCTGCTGCACCCGGCGCAGGGCCTGGTCCATGCCGGCCAGCTTGGTATCCACGCTTTCGAACTCGCGCAGCAGCCGGACCGACTCGCCCAGGGTCTTGTTCAGGGTATCCAGCACGACCGCCACATCCCGGCCGAGGCCGTCGGTGGTGGCCACGATGGTCTCCAGGTTGTCGGCGTGCTCGCTGCGGCTGGCTTCCTGCAGCCGCTCGACCTGCTGCGCCGATTCCTCGATCGCCAGCAGGCGCGCGTGGTTCAGCTCCAGGCGCTGGATGATGGCGTCCACGTCGGAGCCGGCCTTCTGCCGCTCACGCTCCTGGACCCGCGCATCGATCTCGATGTTGTCCACCCGCTCGGCCAGCTCGCGGGTCTGGCGCGCCGAATCAATGCGGATCTGGTCGAGCTGGTAGCGCATCTCGGACAGGTTGCGGCTGACCCGACGCATCCAGCGCACCACGCGGACCACCGGATTCTTGTCGAGCAGCACCATCCGCCAGACCGGCCCGCGTTTGGCCAGTTCACGAATGGTCTCGGTCGGACTCTGGGTCAATCGTTCCATCGTCGAACTCCCTTCGTCGACTGCCGGAGCGGCTTCGACAGGTTGTTCCTGGGGAATGGCGAGCGCCGGATCCTCGGCCACCACGACGGCGGCCGGGCCGATGTCCACGAACTGCAACGAACGGATCTTGAAGCCCAGCAGGCGATTGTCATCGCCGAGGCTGAGTGCGGTGGGCGACATCGGGTTGGCGACCTGGAACTCGATGCGGATCATCGGCACCTTGCCGATCATCCGCACTTCGCAGTCGGCGCTGACGCTCGACCAGCCCGCGTCGTTGGCGAGCACCTGGTGCGACGGCCCGCCGTTGATGCCCAGCGATACCAGCGCGCGATGGCCGGCAGCGTCGAAGGCCAGCGCGCCCATCACCACCCGGTAGCGGCGATCCGGCGCCACATCGCGCAGGCGCACATCGATCGTGCTGACCGCGCCACTGGACCAGATACCGTCGGTTTCAGGCAGGGCAAAGCCGCGCATGGTCACCGCGTCCATGCTCGAATACGGTGAGCTGCTCAGTACGACTTCTTCGCCGGGCGCCAGATAGCCATCGCTGGCGCGGGACTGCGCGGCCATGTCGGCGGCATTGCGAACAGCGTTACCCAACCTGAGTTTCAATGCCATATCCTTCTGACTTGAGTTGTGACATCGGAATTTCGCGCAGCGTGCCGTGGTTCAGCACGAATACCCGATTGCAGTATTCGGCAATGGTATCCAACGAATGCGACGCCAGGCAGAAGATCTGCGAGGATTTGATGAACTCGCGCATCCGCACCGCAGCCCGTTCCTTGAAGGCCTCGTCGCCGACGTCGAAGACCTCGTCCACCAGCAGGATGTCCGGCGTGGTGCAGGTGGCCACCGCGAACATCAGGCGCATCGCCATGCCCGCCGAGTAGGTGCGCACGGCCAGCTGCAGGAAGTCACCGAGATCGGTGAATTCCTCGATCTCGGGAATGCGCGCGTTGATTTCCTTCAGCGGCAGGCCGAGCATCATGCCCATGCGACGGATGTTCTCGTAGCCGGACAGCTCCGGGTCCATGCCGGCGCCGACCTCGAACATGGTGGCAACGCGGCCGACGCGCTCGATGCGGCCTTCCAGCGGCGTGTAGATGCCGGCCATCGTGCGCAGCATGGTGCTCTTGCCCGCGCCGTTGTGGCCGACGATGCCGACCGCATCGCCGCTGCGCAGGCTGAAGGAGACGTTCTCCAGCGCGGTGACCTGGGTGACCTGCCCGCTGCCGGCCAGCAGCCGGCCACCGGTGGCGATGCCAACCAGGTTGCGGCGCAGCGACAGGCTGTGGGAGTTGTAGATCGGGTACCGCAGGGTGACGTTTTCGAAGGTGAGCTTGGCGGTCATGTCAGATCCAGAAAGGCAGGCGCAGCTTGGCTTTGTGCAGGAACCAGAAAGCCAGGATCCAGCCAACGAGGGCCATCACCACCAGCACGATGTAGGTCGTCATGCTGGGCACGTGGCCGAGCATCGGAGCGCGCAGCACTTCGATCAGGTAGGTGAAGGGGTTGAACTCGAGGATGAGCGAGGAGAACGGCAGGAACTCCAGGCGGTACATCACCGGGCTGATCAGGAACAGCATCGGCATCACCGACGCCACGCCGTACTCGAGGTCGCGGTAGCGCGCGCCCAGTACGCCGAACACGAACGACAGCCACAGCAGGTTGGCGACCACCAGCAGCATGCCGGGGAAGAACAGCAGCGTGTTCCAGTTGACGTCGATGTGCATGAAGACCACCACGATCAGGAACACCAGCAGGCTGTGCACGAAGTTGACCAGATAGCGGGTCACCACGCTCATCGGGTGGACCGACAGCGGCATCACCACGTTGCGGATGATCGATGCCTGCCGGACGAACAGGCCACAGCTTTCGATCAGCACGCCGGACAGCATCTGCCAGATGATGAGGCCGGCGGTCAGGGTCGGAATGAACTTCTCGCGGTCGATGTTGAGCAGCTGGCTCCAGAGCAGGCCCAGGCCGACCACGCCGATTGCGGTGGCCAGCGACTGCCAGAACGGGCCGAGCACGCTGCGGCGATAGCGTGCGCGGATGTCGCCCATGGCGATGTAGAACGCGACCTTGGCACCCTTGATGCCTTCCTGCAGGTCTTTGAACGTGGTGGCGTAACTGTGCATCAGTGCATGTTTCCCTGGTGTGGCAGCGGTGCCGCCTGGGCCTGGTGTCGAATCGGGGGATGGGCGTTGATCTCGCGCAGGCGGTCGATCAGGAGGGTGGCGGCGCGCTCGGGCGACAGGGTCTTGAGCACCGACGCACGGGCGCGTTCGCCCATCGAGCGGGCCAGCTCCGGCTCGTCGGCGAGGCGACGCATCCACTGCGCGGCCTCCGCTTCATCGGCCGCGGCCCAACGCTGGCCTTCGTGGTGCGCGTACTCGCCTTCGGCAACCGGGACCAGCGTGTAGCCGACCAGGGCGCTGTTGTCTGCGTCCATGAATTCCATGTTGCCCGACCAGGCGGTGCCGATCACCGGCTTGCCCTGGGCCATGCATTCGGCCAGGCCAAGGCCGAAGCCTTCGGCATGGTGCAGCGACACGTAGACGTCGGCGCAGCGCTGCAGCGCCTGCACGTCGGCACGATCGAGCACATGGTCGCGGACGATGATCCGCGGGTCGTCGCCGATGCTGTCCAGCAGCAGCCGCAGACGCTCGGGATTGCGGTGGCCGTTGCTGGTCTTGATCAGCAGCTGGACCCTGCGCCGACGCTCGGGGAAGGCACGCTGGAACGCACGCACCACCGCGAACGGATTCTTGCGGTGGACGAAGGAGTTGAAGTCGAACGAGGTCATGAACACGAACGCGCGCTCGTCGATGCCGAAGTCGGTGCGCTGCAGGCCACTGTCGCCCACCTCGCTCAACGGCAGCGGGACGCACAGGATCGGCTTGTCGGTGACCCGGGCGAAAGCGTCGCCGACATACTGCGAGGCGACCAGGATCTCATCCACCAGCGCCAGCGCCGGCAACCAGGACGTGGGAATGTTCTCCAGCTCCCAGAACCAGCAGGCGATGATGTACTTGCCCGCCAGGCGCGCTTCGCCGATCTGGTCGAGCGCGGCCTGCAGGTAATCCGGGTTGATGAAGACCAGGTGCACCGCGTGCGGCGCATCGTCGCGGATGTAATCGTCCAGGCTGCGGTCGTTCCAGTCGTGCGGGAGCTTGATGTCCACGTCGATCAACGCGGTCGGGTAGCGGGCCCCCAGCAGCGCGCGGGCGTACATGCGCGCGCACTCGGCCAGGCCGAACTGACCGCGCAGGTAGGCGAACACATTCACCCCCTGCTGCGGGCCGTACTCGCTGGCCGTGTCGAAAAAGCGCACGGGCGCGTCGGTCACGGGGTGCTTCTTGGCCGCCCACTGCTCGCTGTTGGCGAAGCGGACCTCCTTCAGCTCCTTCAACGCCGGCGGAGCATTCAGACGGGTGGTCACCCGATCGCGCAGCGACGAGGGAATATGCCGGTAGATCGCCTTCAACCACGGCTGACGGATCACCCACTGGACCAGACGGCGACGGAAGGGGACCTTGAGGGTCGGATTCTGCAACGTGTTCACCTCGAATTGGGACGTCGGAAGGGTCAGGGGGCGATCAGCCCGCCAGCGCCCGTTCCAGATCCACCTGCAGATCACCCAGGTCTTCCACGCCCACGCTCAGGCGCACCAGCGCATCGCTGATGCCGAGCTGTTCGCGGCGTTCGACCGGGATCGAGGCGTGGGTCATCACCGCCGGATGGTTGACCAGGCTTTCCACGCCCCCCAGCGATTCGGCCAGGGTGAACAGCGTGGTGCGCTCGCAGAAGCGCTTGGCCGCCGCGTATCCGCCCTTGAGCACGATCGAGACGATGCCGCCGTAGCCGTTCATCTGGCGCGTGGCCAGTTCATGCTGCGGGTGCGAGGTCAGGCCCGGGTAGATGACCTTCTCCACCGCCGGGTGCTTCTCCAGCCACTGGGCCAGGGCCAGCGCGTTGGCGCAGTGCGCCTTCATGCGCAGCGGCAGGGTCTTCAGGCCACGCAGGGCCAGGAAGCTGTCGAACGGACCCTGCACGCCCCCGATGGAGTTCTGCAGGAAGGCCATCTGCTCGGCCAGCTCGGGGTTGTCGCCGACCACGACCATGCCACCGACCATGTCCGAGTGACCGTTGAGGTACTTGGTGGCCGAGTGCAGGACCAGGTCCGCGCCCAGTTCCAGCGGGCGCTGCAGCATCGGCGAGGCGAAGGTGTTGTCCACCACCACCACCAGGCCGTGGCGCTTGGCGATGGCGGCCACCGCGGCGATGTCCACGATCTTCAGCATCGGGTTGGTCGGGGTCTCGATCCAGACCATCTTCGTCTGCGGCGTGATCGCCGCTTCGAACGCAGCCAGGTCGGTCAGGTCGACGAAACCGAACTGCAGCCCGGCGGTGCGGCGGCGCACACGCTCGAACAGGCGGAAGGTGCCGCCGTAGATGTCGTCCATCGCCACCACGTGGCTGCCGGCGTCCAGCAGTTCCATCACCGTGGAGCTGGCCGCCATGCCCGAGGCGAAGGCGTAGCCGCGGGTGCCGCCTTCCAGCGAGGCCACGCAGCGCTCATAGGCGAAGCGGGTCGGATTGTGCGTGCGCGAGTACTCGAAGCCCTGATGCTCACCGGGGCTGGACTGCGCATAGGTGGAGGTCGCGTAGATCGGCGGCATCACCGCACCGGTGCTCGGGTCCGGCGACTGGCCGCCGTGGATGGCCAGGGTGGCCAGGGCGAGCGCGCGGTCGTCGTGCGCGGAGGAAGCGTGATCGGACATGTTGTTTCCCAGCCAGAGGAGGCCCCGGAGGGCCCCCGCAAAAGGAGCGGAAGTCTATCAGCGGCGGCTTAATCAGCCATTGACGCGGATAAACGGGAGTTCAGAGCAGCGCGCGGGCCGGCAGCGGTTACTGAACGCGCCGGCGCAGGTAGTTCAGCAGGTCGATGCGGGTGATCAGGCCCAGGAAGCTGGCGCCATCCATCACGATGGCCACCTGGCCGCGGTCGAACACCGGCAGAAGGGCCTCGATCGGGGACTTCACGTCCAGCCGGTCCAGCTTGCTGACCATCGCGGTGGAGACCGGGTCGCGGAAGCGCGCTTCATCGCCGTACACGTGCAGCAGCACGTCGCTTTCGTCGACGATGCCGACCAGCTGGTCGCCGTCCATCACCGGCAGCTGGGACACGTCGTACAGCTTCATGCGCTGGTAGGCAGTGGTGAGCAGGTCGTTGGGGCCGATCACCACGGTGTCGCGCTGGCCATACGGGCGCAGGATCAGGTCGCGCAGATCGCCGTGCTGCGGGCGCTCCAGGAAGCCGTTGTCCAGCATCCAGTAGTCGTTGTACATCTTGGACAGGTACTTGTTGCCGGTATCGCAGACCAGCACCAGCACCTTCTTCGGGGTGGTCTGGGCCTTGCAGTACTTCAGCGCCGCCGCCAGCAGGGTGCCGGTGGAGGAACCGCCGAGGATGCCTTCCTTGCCCAGCAGCTCGCGCGCGGTGTGGAAGCTCTCGGCGTCGGTGATCGCATAGGCGGTGGTGACGCGGCTGAAATCGGCGATGGAGGGCAGGAAGTCTTCGCCGATGCCTTCCACCAGCCAGCTGCCCGACTTGTCGTTGAGCACGCCATCGTTGATGTACTCGGCCAGGATCGAGCCGACCGGATCGGCCAGCACCAGTTCTGTCTTCGGCGACAAAGTGGCGAACGCGCGCGACAGGCCGGTCATGGTGCCCGAGCTGCCGCAGCCGAACACGATGGCGTCCAGGTCCCCGCCCATCTGCTCGAGGATCTCCGGGCCGGTACCGAACTCATGCGCGGCCGGGTTGTCGGGGTTGCCGAACTGGTTGATGAAGTATGCGCCCGGGGTTTCCTCGGCCACGCGCTTGGCCATGTCCTGGTAGTACTCGGGGTGCCCCTTGGCCACGTCCGAGCGGGTCAGGCGCACTTCGGCGCCCATCGCCTTCAGGTTGAAGATCTTCTCGCGGGACATTTTGTCCGGCACGACCAGAATCAGCTTGTAGCCCTTCTGCTGCGCCACCAGGGCCAGGCCCAGGCCGGTATTGCCGGCGGTGCCCTCCACCAGCGTCGCGCCTGGCTTGAGATCCCCGCGCTGCTCGGCCGCCTCGATCATCGACAGGCCGATGCGGTCCTTGATCGACCCCCCGGGATTGGCGCTTTCGAGCTTCAGGTACAGCTCGCAGACGCCGGTATCCAGGCGCTGGGCCTTGACGATCGGGGTCTGGCCAATGAGGTCGAGTACGGAGGAGTGGATTGCCATCGGGTCACATCGATTCGCGCCGCAAGGCGGCCGGACCGGTGATTATCCGACGGTTGGCGACGAAAGTCAGGTTACCGGGCGCCATGAGCGCCGATCCCCTGAATCGCCGGGACCGGCCGGACGGCCGGCCCAACCATGCGCGGAGCGACGCGGACGGCACCCGTCGACGAGGTGACAGGTACCGCCCGCGGCGGTAGGGGCCGGGTGCCGGCCGTGGGCGGCACCCGAAAAGCGTCAATGCGTGGGGGAGTCGTACATCCGTTCCAGCCTCTGCTTGGTCAGCAGCTTCTCACGCTTCATCTGGCCCAGGGTGAGATGGTCTATCGGAAGTACGCCCAGCTCGGCATCCATGCACTTCTTGTTCAACTTCTGGTGCCGTTCGTAGAGCGCCTTGAATTCCGGATCCCGCTTGCGACGTGCATCGATCTCACTCTGGGGCTGACCTTCAAACATGATGAACCTCCTATCGCTTCTTGCTGAAACAAGAACGCCCCGGCCTTGCGGCACGGGGCGTTGCTTTGGGGGCGGAGCACACGGCGCTGCGTACGCCCTCACCACGACCTGCGCCCAACCCATGCGGGGCGACAAACGGCTGTGGTTCGTGACGCTGGCGCATTACCGGCCCTCCAATCGTCCGGGCCGCGGAGGCGTCCCGGACAATTGACCCTACGCTTGCTTGAGGGGCGGTTCAAGCGTTTCCGAGCATATTTTCGGCCCCACCCAGTTGAGGTTCAGCCTGAACGCACGGGACAACGAAAAATCAACAAAAACAGCAACCTGCATATGCCGGATCGGCATCAGGGCGCGATGATCACCTCGGCCGAGCGGGCCTTGGTGGCAGCGGCCTTCTTGCCACTTGCCTGCACCCGGCTGGCGTTGACCCCGGCGGCCACCAGGGCATCGCGCAGGGCGTCGGCGCGCTGCTGGCCGACCCCGGCCGCCGCATCATAGGCCTCGATCCGCACGCGTCCCTTCTTGCCGATGTTCAGGTACTCGGCCAGGGCCTTGGCCTGGCCCTTGGCCGCGCCCGACAACGTGCCCTTGCCAGCGGCGAAGGCATCGCCATTGAAGGTGAACACCTCGCCGCGGGTGTCGAACTTCGAGCCGGGCAGCTTCTGGCCGGACACCAGTTCGGCCTCTTCCCGGGCCAGCTTGGCCGCGCTCTGCTGGGCCGCGCTGAGGCGGGCGGTCTGCTTGCCGGCCACGCTGGTCAGCGCGGTCTCGGCATCCTGCCGGGCCAGCGCCTCGGTTTCGGCCGCGACCCGCAGGCGCTCGCTTTCCTCGGCCTGGATCTGGGCCTGCACGCGCAGGCGCTCGGCCTCCTGGCGGGCACGCACCGCATCGCGGCGGCTGGCCTCGATCAGCAGTTCGCTGCGGGTGCGCTCCAGGCGATCCACCTCACGCTGGGCCAGGGCGGCACGCACGCTGGACTCGGCGATCTCGACCCGGCGGTCGGCCAGGTAACGGGCCTGGTCGACGTCGCGGCGCTTGGCCTTGGCCAGGTCGGCCACGGCCTGCTGGGCCTGCAGGCGCTGGAACGCGGCCAGTTCGGCCGTGTCGGGATTGGCCTGGATGGTCAGCAGGCGCTGATTGAGCTGGGCCACGGCCGGGTCTTCGGCGGCCAGGGTGGTGAACGGCAGGGCCAGGCTCAGGGCCAGCAGCAGCATGCGGGTGTGCTTCACGGGCGATCCTCTCCGGTGGCGAGCTGGCGCTGCAGCTGGGCCACCTCGTTGCGCCGCAGCTGCAGCTGCGCGGTGGCGGTGGCTTCTTCGCTGCGGGCCCGGGCCAGGTCGGCATCGACCGTGGCCCGCAGCGCCAGCGCCGGGGCGTTCTTGCGCTCGCGGCGATCGCCGGCGGCACGCTGGGCCTGTTCCAGGCCTTGGCGCGCCACGGCGATCAGGTCCGGCGCGTACTGGTCGGCATCGGCCTGGGTGGCCTTGTCCACGGCCTGACGGGCCTGCGCCAGCTCCAGGGCCGCTTCCTGCGCCGTGGCGGTGCCGGAAAGCGCTAATGCGCACACCATCACATACAGAGGGTGTCGTATTTGTGCGAAGCTAGTTTTCATTGGGGGTGCCGTCGCCGGGTTGTCTGTGCGCGGCCATTGTCGGAAGCCTGCGGCGTGCTTGCAACGGTACGCCGCTGATTTGTTGGGGAAACATTGCGCATGGATATCGGCTACTTCCTGAAGCTGATGACCGAAAAGAACGCTTCGGACATGTTCTTGACCACCGGAGCCCCGGTGTACATCAAGATCGAGGGCAAGCTGTACCCGCTGGGGAACACCGGCCTGCCGCCGGGGATGGTCAAGAAAATCGCCTACTCGCTGATGGACGAGGGCCAGGTGCCGCAGTTCGAGCGCGAGCTGGAGCTCAACATGGCCATCGCCCTGCCGGACGCGGGACGCTTCCGCGTGAACGTGTTCAAGCAGCGCGGCGAAGTGGGCATGGTGATCCGCGCCATCCGCAGCAAGATCCCGAGCATCGAAGAGCTCAATCTGCCGCAGGTGCTCAAGGACGTCATCATGACCCCGCGCGGGCTGGTGCTGGTGGTCGGCTCGACCGGCTCGGGCAAATCGACCTCACTGGCCTCGATGATCGATCACCGCAACACCACCACGACCGGGCACATCCTCACCATCGAGGACCCGATCGAGTACCTGCACAAGCACAAGATGTCCATCGTCAACCAGCGCGAGGTCGGGCTGGACACCCACGCCTTCCACAACGCGCTGAAGAACGCGATGCGCGAGGCGCCGGACGTGATCCTGATCGGCGAGATCCTGGATGCCGAAACGATGGAGGCGGCCATCGCCTTCGCCGAGACCGGGCACCTGTGCCTGGCCACCCTGCACTCCAACAACGCCGACCAGACCATCGAGCGCATCCTCAACTTCTTCCCCGAGAGTGCGCACCGCAACGTGCTGATGAACCTCTCGCTGAACCTGCGCGCGGTGGTCTCCCAGCGCCTGGTCAAGGGCAAGGACGGACGCCGCCTGCCGGCCACCGAGGTACTGATCAACACCCCGATGATCCGCGACCTGCTGCGCCGCGGCCAGGTGCACGAGATCAAGGCCGCGATGGAAGCCTCGCTGGAAGAAGGCATGGAGAGCTTCGACCAGTGCCTGTTCCGGATGGCCAAGTCCGGCATCATCGAGCAGGAAGAGGCGCTGCGCGCGGCCGATTCGCGCGATGGCCTGGCGCTGAAGTTCCGCCTGTCCGAAGGCGGCAGCGGCGAACACGACCCCTACGCGGATTATTCGGCCGCGAGCCCGGCGGCCATCACCCACGGGTTCTGAGCGGGAGCCGTACCGACCGCTGGTCGGTACGTGTTCGTCAGGCCGACGCGTCGGCCTGGTTTTCCGGCCTTGCCGCGTCGAACGCCGGCAGGGCCAGGCAGGCCGCGTCGATGCGGACCAGGGTCGGGTACGGCTCCAGGTCCAGCGAAAAGCGGCGTGCGTTGTACATCTGCGGCACCAGGCAGCAGTCGGCCAGGGTGGGGATGTCGCCGTGGCAGAACCGGCCCGTATCCACCGATTCGACCAGCATCCGCTCCATCGCATCGAACCCCACGCGGATCCAGTGCCGGGTCCAGTCGTCGCGCTCGGGCTGCGGCACGCTCCAGGTATCGCTGAAGAACTGCATCACCCGCAGGTTGTTGAGCGGGTGGATGTCGCAGGCCACCAGCTGGGCCAGCGCCCGCACCCGCGCCCGCCCTTCGGCGTCGTCGGGCAGCAGCGCCGGGTCCGGGAACACCTCATCGAGGTACTCCAGGATCGCCATCGACTGCTGCAGCACCCGTTCGCCATGCCGCAGCGTCGGCACCAGCTCCTGCGGATTGAGCGCGGCATAGGCGGCGGTGTGCTGCTGGCCGCCGTCGCGGACCAGGTGCACCGGGGTGATCTGGTGCGGCAGCCCCTTCAGGTTCAGACCGATGCGCACGCGGTAGGCCGCGCTGGAACGCCAGTAGCTGTACAGCTCGATCCGGTCCATGTGCGCTCCGTAACGTGCGTTCAGGGCTTGGCTGCCTGTTCGATGCGCTGTTCGATCGCACCGAAGATGCTCTCGCCGGCGGCGTCCAGCATTTCGATCCGGACCACGTCGCCGAAGGACATGAACGGCGTGCTCGGCTTGCCGTCGCGCAGGGTCTCCACGGTGCGCTGCTCGGCGAAGCACGAGGCACCCTTGCTGGTGTCTTCGTTGGCGATGGTGCCCGAGCCGACGATCGCGCCGGCGCCCAGCGGGCGGGTCTTGGCGGCATGGGCAACCAGCTGGGCGAAGTTGAACTGCATGTCCACCCCCGCTTCCGGCGCGCCGAACCAGACACCATTGATATGCGTGACCAGCGGCAGGTGCACTTTGCTGTCCTGCCAGGCATCGCCCAGCTCGTCGGGGGTGACGAACACCGGCGACAGCGCCGAGCGCGGCTTGGACTGCAGGAAGCCGAAGCCCTTGGCCAGCTCGCCCGGGATCAGGTTGCGCAGCGAGACGTCGTTGACCAGGCCCACCAGCTGGATATGGCCGGCGGCCTGCTCCGGGGTAACCGCCATCGGCACGTCGTCGGTGATCACCACGATCTCCGCTTCCAGGTCGATCCCGTACTCCTCGCTGACCACCTTGACCGCATCGCGCGGGCCGTAGAAGCCGGCGCTGGTGGCCTGGTACATCAGCGGATCCGTATAGAAGCTCTCCGGTACATCGGCACCGCGGGCGCGGCGGACGCGCTCGACGTGCGGCAGGTAGGCGCTGCCATCGACGAATTCATAGGCACGCGGCAACGGCGCCGCCAGCGCCTGCAGGTCGATGTCGAACACACCGTCGGCACTGCCGTCGTTGAGCGATTCGTACAGGGCGTTCAGGCGCGGGGCCACGTGGCTCCAGTCTTCCAGGGCCTGCTGCAGCGTGCCGGCGATGCCGGTGGCGCGCACACCGTGGGCGAGGTCGCGCGAGACGACGATCAGGGTGCCGTCGCGGCCGCCTTCCTTCAAAGAGCCAAGCTTCATGGGTGGGTATCCGGGATCGCGAAAATAGGTTTCAAGTGTAATCAAATGCGCGGCCCAGCCACGCTGCGTTGCGACAGAAATCCACCTTAAACGATACCCGCCCCGGGATGCTGCCCCCGCCCCTCGACATAACTGAACAGGCTGATTTGGTATGGATCTCAAACATCCGCTAGACTAGGCGGGTCTGCAGCGGCCGTCCGTTTCCCTTCGGGATCGCCGGCGATATGGATCAACGATCCGTCGCCCGCCCCCACTCCGACGCCATTCGTCATGCATTCCAGTCTGCGCACCGCGCCGGCTGCACCCAATTCTCGCAGCGCGGTTTACGGGAACGCTCCGAGTCAGCCGATCTCAACGATCTGCCTCACGTCCGGCCATTCGGCCTGGCGTTACTTCGTTTTTGGAGCTTCCACCCGATGTCTTTTGAATCGCTGGGCCTTGCGCCCTTCCTGCTGCGTGCCTTGGCCGAGCAGGGTTACGACACCCCTACCCCGATCCAGGAACAGGCCATCCCGCTGGCCCTGGACGGCCGCGACCTGCTGGCCGGCGCCCAGACCGGCACCGGCAAGACCGCTGCCTTCGGCCTGCCGCTGCTGCAGCACCTGGCCACCAACCCGCAGGCCGTCAACGGCCCGCGCAAGCCGCGTGCGCTGGTGCTGGCCCCGACCCGCGAGCTGGCCACCCAGGTGCATGACAGCCTGCGCGGCTACAGCAAGTACCTGCGCATTCCGAGCGCCTGCATCTACGGCGGCGTCGGCATGGGCAACCAGTTCGATGTGCTGCGCCGTGGCGTGGACCTGCTGGTGGCCTGCCCGGGCCGCCTGATCGACCACCTGGAGCGTCGCAGCGTCGACCTGTCCGGGATCGAAGTGCTGGTGCTGGACGAAGCCGACCGCATGCTCGACATGGGCTTCCTGCCGTCGATCAAGAAGATCCTCGCCAAGCTGCCGCGCCAGAACCGCCAGACCCTGCTGTTCTCGGCAACCTTCGAGGAAAGCATCAAGCAGCTGGCGCTGGAGTTCATGCGCGACCCGGAGCAGATCCAGGTCACGCCGAAGAACACCGTCGCCGAAACCATCACCCACCGTGTGCACCCGGTCGATGGCGCGCGCAAGCGCGAACTGCTGCTGCACCTGCTGGCCCAGGACAGCCGTGAGCAGACCCTGGTGTTCGGCCGTACCAAGCACGGCTGCGACAAGCTGGCCACGTTCCTGGAGAAGTCGGGCATCAAGACCGCGGCGATCCACGGCAACAAGAGCCAGGGCCAGCGTCTGCGCGCCCTCGGCGACTTCAAGGCCGGCCGCGTGACCGTGCTGGTGGCCACCGACATCGCCGCGCGCGGTATCGACATCAACGAGCTGCCGAAGGTCATCAACTACGACCTGCCGATGGTCGCTGAAGATTACGTGCACCGCATCGGTCGTACCGGCCGCAACGGTTCGACCGGCCAGGCGATCTCTCTGGTGGCGCAGGACGAGGCCAAGCTGCTGCGCCAGATCGTGCGCCTGCTGGACAAGGACATGGACATCCGCGACGTGCCGGGCTTCGAGCCGCAGACCCCGATCCGCTGGGGCAACAGCGCGCCGGGCAAGGCCGAGCAGCCCGGTGGCGACCGTTCGCCGCGCAAGCACGCGCGTCGTCCGCACAGCGAGGCCCCGCGCCACGCCCATGCCGGCCCGAAGAAGGCCGGTGGCGGTCAGCGCGATGGTGCCGGCCGCGGTGCGCCGCGTGGCGGCCAGCCGCAGGGCCAGCGCCGTGGCGGCGGTGGCCGCGGTCCGGGTGGCGGCAGCCGCGCGGGCTGATCCGTTCGCGGATCGGTGAAACAGACAAAGGGCGACGCATTGCGTCGCCCTTTTTAATTGCGCGGTCGTCTGGCGCCCCCGGTAGAGCCGACCGTTGGTCGGCTGTCGCGCATGTCCTGGACCTGCATGGAGAGCAGCCGGGCAGAGCCCGGCTCTACCCGCGTTGCTTGGTCGGGTTGAGCTGGTTGCCGAAGAAGATGGCGTTCAACAGCAGTCGCTCGGTGCCGTGCCAGTACTTGCGGTGCGCCGGATCGTCAGCGAACAGGACCACGTTGCCCTGCCCCTGCGGCGAGACCAGCAGCCATGCCGAGCCCGCCACGCGACTGCGGTTGGCGGCGGACAGATAGCCGTTGACGCGCGGCGTGGCATCGATGCGCACCACGGTGGAGAACGGATTGCGGCTCGGCTTGAAGCTGATGCCATTTTCCTTGTTGACCGCCAGCTGCGTGCGCGGCACGCCGAAGCCCAGCGGATGACTGGTATCCACGTCAGCACTGAGGATGTTGCCGCTCACCCGCTCGATCGCGGCGATGTCGCGCTGGTCGCCGAACGCTCGGCGGGAGGCGTCCGGCTGCGTCTCTTCCTCGCCCAGCACTTCGTCGGCGAGCTTCTGCTCGATCGCCCAGCGTGCGGCGCTGCCGTAGGTGACCAGCGATCCGCCGGCGTTGATCCAGCGCTTCAGCGCAGCCACCGCGGCCGCGTCGACACCGGCATAGGTGCCGCCGGCGAGCACGATCGTGGTGTAGCGGTCCAACGACACTTTGCCCAGCTGGACCGGGTCCAGCTTGCTGGCCGGCAGCCGCACCTGCTGGTCGAGCAGGAACCACGCCGAGCCGATCTCGGTGGCACTGACGCCCTCGCCCATCACCAGGGCGACCGCCGGCGTGCGCAGCGACTTCACGCTGTCGCTGCCCAGGTCGATGCCGCTGCGGCTCTGGCCACTGGCCAGCGCATACAGACGCACACCGCTGTCGCGGGCGACCTGCTCGACCGCCGCCAGCAGGTCGGCACCGGCCAGCGGCTGGCCCGCGACCGGAATCACCACGCTGCCGCGCGCGAACGACTGCTCACCGTCGGCGGTGGCCGCGCTGAACGGCTGGAACGCGGCACGCGTCTTCAGCCCGCGTGCCTGCAGCGCGTACAGCGCCTGGCTGGCGTTGTAGTCGCGCCAGTCCAGCACGTAGGCAAAGCCGGCCTGGCCACCGCGCACATCGCCCTGTGCCGGCGCCACCGCCGTGATGCGCGGACCGCCATCGACGCGGCTGCGGCTGCCGGCGAACGCCAGCCCGTACGCCGGGGCAATGGCGTAGGAGGTGCTGCCATAGAACACATCGCCCTTGATCGGCGGGGTGTCGGCGAAGATCGAATGCACGAGGCGGAACTGGGGCTGTGCGGTCGGCACCACGTACGCACTGCCGGGCGTGAAGCGCTGGCCATCGACGGTCACCGCCGCGGTCAGCGGCTGCACGGTGATCTGGTGCTGCAGCAGCAGGTCGAGCAGCCGGGCGGTCAGGCCCGGATCATGCGCGTCGCCGAACACGAATGCCTTCACCGGCTGCTGGCCCGCCTGCTTCAGCGCGGACTGGAAGAAGTCCTTCTGCAGCGCGAGCAGCCCATCACGCTCGGTGACCGCGCCACGGATCGTGCCCAGGCCGGTCGCCACCTGGTTGCGGATGGTGAAGGGGAACGTCAACAGGCCGTTGACCGACTCCTGCACGCGCCCGCGCGAGCTGGCCTGCTCGACCGTCACCCCGACCGCCCCGTGGAAGTCCGGATAGGTGGAGCCATACACCGGGGAGAAGTTGTCGAAGTTCTCGCCGGTGTAGTAAAGCGAGCCCAGCGCATCCAGCGCCTGCGCGTGGTATTTGGCCAGGGTCCTGTTGAACGCATACGACGCGGCCGGGATCAGCGGGCTGTGCATGCTCGCCGGCGACGGCTCGAAGTAGTAGGTGCTGTCTTTGCCCATCTCGTGGAAGTCGATCTGGACGTTGGGATACCAGCGGTGGAAGTAGGCGATCTTCGGCCGCGTATCCTGCTGGGTAAGCGCCAGCCAATCGCGGTTGAGGTCGGTGAAATAGTGGTTGGTACGTCCCTGCGGGAACGGTTCGACGTGTTCCTTGTCGGCAGGGTCGGCCGATGCCGGCGACGATGCGTAGGCGTTGTGCCAGCTTGCCGCGCGGTCGCGTCCGTCGGGGTTCTGCGCGGGATCGAACAGCACCACCGCCCGGTCCAGCCACTGCGCGGTATCCGCGCTGCGGTTGGCCACCAGGTAGTACGCGGTCAGCAGCGCCGCCTCGCCGCTGGAGGTTTCATTGCCATGCACGCTGTAGCCCAGCCAGACCACCACCGGGCTGTTGCCGGCGGCCGACAGCGGCTGGGCCGGATCGGCCAGGGTGACGTGCTGGCGGCGCAGCGCTTCGAGCTGCTGCTGGTTCTGCGCCGATGTCACCGTGGCGATCAGCAGCGGGCGGCCTTCGTAACTGCTGCCGATGCGCTCGACCTTGATCCTGTCCGAGTGCCGGGCGAGTTCGTCGAAGTAGGCCACGAGCTGGTCGTGGCGGGTGTACCGGCTGCCGATCTCATAACCGAGGAACTGCTGCGGCGTGGGAATGGACGGATCGAAATCACCGCCCTGCGGAAAGAAGTACGCGCTCTGCGCGAACGCTGGCGCAGCCAGCAACCACAACGATCCCACCAGCCAGGCGATGGGACGCGACACGACACGATGCAAAGACACAGCGGTTCCCCATGAAACGGGGGCCGGCGTGGATGCCGGCCCCGGTGGATACGGACGTGGTTAGAAGCGGTAGTCGAAGCCGACCGTGAAGTAACGCCCGCGCAGGTCGTACTGGCTGAAGTCGTACGGCGCGCGGATACCCGGGAAGGAGGCGTCGTACGGCGGTTCCTCATCCGCCAGGTTCTGGATCTTGGCGTACAGGGTCAGCTTCTCCAGCCCGGTGTAGGCCAGGTACAGATCGAACTGGCTGTAGGCATCGACACGCCCCTGCACGGCGGTGGCCGCTGCGCTGGCCTTCTGGTCGTAGCCACTGGTGTAGTACCAGGTCAGCGCGGTGCGGATGTCGCCGTAGCTCCAGTCCAGGGTGGTGGTGGCCTTGTTCTTGGGCAGCGTGGCGCCCAGGTTGCTGCCGGCGTAGTCCACCAGCGGCCCACCGACCACGGTGGGGCGGCTGTAGTTGCGCACGTGGGTGAAGCCGCTGCTGAGCGCGAAGTCGCCGGCGCGTTCGGTCGGGAAGCGCTGGCGCAGTTCCACGTCGAAGCCGGAGGTCTTCAGTTCGCTCAGGTTCTGGTAGCGGTTGTACACCGCCAGCAGCTTGCCGCGCTCATCGCGCAGTACCGCGCCGGGCACGTTGTCGGTCACCAGGGTCTGGGTGTTGTTGGTGCCCACCAGGTTTTCCAGCTCGATGCGGTAGTAGTCCACGCTCAGGCTGGTGTTGGACCACGGCGACAGCACGATGCCGGCGTTGAAGCTCTTGGTGCGTTCGGGCTTGAGATCGCTGTTGCCGACGGTGAAGAAGGTCGGGTTCTGGCGCGAGCCCGGCACGTCCGGATCGCGCGGGTCGATCACGCTGCCGTAGGCGATGCTGGTGCTGTTGGAGTTCTCCGACAGCGACGGCGCCCGGAAGCCCTTCGAGGCGGCGGCACGCACCAGCAGGATGTCCCACGGCTGCCAGCGCAGGCTCAGCTTGGGTGAGAACGCATCGCCGAAATCGCTGTAGTGGTCGGCACGCGCGGCGGCCTGCAGTTCCAGGCGCTCGGCCAACGGCACATTGACCTCGGCATAGGCCGCGGTGACCTTGCGCTCGCCGTGGACCTCGGCGATGGCCGGGCGGATCTGCAGGCCGGCATCGATCTGCCACGGGTTGTTGGAGTCGAGCTTCTCGCGGCGCCACTCGGCACCGGCGGCGAAGCCGATCTCGCCGGCCCAGGTGTGGCCGAGCGCACCGGAAATCTTGGCGTCCACGCCCTGCAGCACCGATTCGGCCGGCCGCAGCGTGCTGATGTTGATGGCGTTGAGCACGTCCGGAGCGGTTGCCGCCGGGTTGAGCAGGTTGTAGCTGCCATCGGCCAGTGCCGCAGCCAGCGCATAGCGGTTGGCGAAGCCGCCGGAGACGGTTTCGCGTTCGCTGCTGCGTGCGCCGAACGCGCCCACTTCCCAGTCCCAGTTCTGCAGGCTGCCGCGCAACCCGACCAGGCCACGGTAGGCCTGCGACCGGTTGGTCTTGATGGTCGGCCCAAGGTTGAAGAAGGTGTACTCGATCGGCACCGCACGGCCGTACGGGTTGTACGGGCTGCTGGCGGGCAGGTTGGACGACACCGGCTCGGCCAGGCCGGTATCGGCATTGAGTGCGAAGCGGCCGCTTTCCAGGGTGAAGAACGGGCTGCTGCCGAACCAGGAGACGCCCTTGATGTCGCTGTACAGCACTTCGCCGAAGGCTTCGACGGAATCGCTCACGCGGAAGGTGCCGTTGACGTACGCCTGGTAGCGCTTGGTGGACGGAATCAGCGTGGTGTACGGCGCCTGGTTGAAGCCGCAGGTGTTGCCGGCAAGGCCGTCGATCGGCGCGCTGGCGACCAGCGTGGTGCCGTCGGGGCAGTTGCCGTTGGCATCGAGCATCGGCACCGAGGCACCGTTGATCAGGTAGCGCGCCCCCTTGGCCGACCAGCCGTTCCAGCGGCCGCCGGGCTTGTCGGTATAGATGCCGGACTTCGTCAGGTCGCGCTGGTCCTGGTCAAGACGTTCGCGGTTGTAGCCTTCCAGGCTCACCAGGATGTTGTAGCCATCGGTGTCGAGATCGCCGATGCCGCCGATGAACTTCAGGTTCTGCTCGTCCAGCCCGCCCTGATCGGCCGTGCCGAGGCTGCCACCGAGTTCGGCGCCCTGGAAGTTCTGCCGGGTGATGATGTTGACCACGCCGGCTACCGCGTCGGAGCCGTACACCGCCGAGGCACCGTCCTTGAGCACTTCGATGCGTTCCACCGCCACCAGCGGCAGCGCGTTGAGGTTGACGAAGGTGTCTGACAGGCCACCGGCCGGGAAGCCGTAGTTGGCCAGGCGGCGCCCGTTGAGCAGCACCAGCGTGTTCTTCTGCGACAGGCCGCGCAGGCCGATGCCGGCCGAGCCGGACGCCCAGCCGTTGTTGGTGGTTTCGTTGTTGGCATTGCCGGTGTTGGCCGAGATCGAGCGCAGCAGGTCGGCGACGGTGGCCTTGCCGGTCTCCTCCAGCTGCTGGCGGTCGATCACCTGCACCGGGTTGGCGCTTTCGGTGTCGGTACGTTTGATGTTGGAGCCGGTGACCCGCACCGCGGCGAGGGTCGTGCTTTCGCCGGCGGCATCGGCAGCGGCGGTATCGGCGGAGGAAAGCGCCAGCGCAGGCAAAGGCGTGGCCAGTGCAGCGGAAAGAGCCGCTACAAGAAGAGTGTGCTTGGGCATGAACTTCAGTGGGGTGGTGGACGACAAGTTCCGCAGTAGTCCATGCCTGGCCGGGCAGCAGCCAATAACATCTCTTCATACGGATATAAGAGAAACTAACATCTCTTCATCCGGATGGAAATGTTTTTGTGAGCATAGGCCGTCGCGCGGGCCCCAACCGGCGGGTGGCCGGGCCAGTACAATGGGCACATGGAAATCTTCAAAGTCTTCACCCTCGAGGCCGCGCACCGCCTCCCCAACGTGCCGCCGGGCCACAAGTGCGCGCGCCTGCATGGCCATTCCTTCCGTGTTGAGCTGAAGGTGGAAGGCGAGCCGGGCGAACACACCGGCTGGATCATGGATTTCGGCGACATCAAAGCCGCGTTCCAGCCGATTTACGACCGCCTGGACCATCACTACCTCAACGACATCCCCGGCCTGGACAACCCGACCAGCGAACGGCTGGCGATCTGGATCTGGGACCAGCTCAAGCCGGCGCTGCCCCAGCTCAGCGAAGTGACCGTGCACGAGACCTGCACCTCGGGCTGCCGCTACCGCGGTTGAGGCCTGCAACGCGGCAGCAATGCCGGCCACTGGCCGGCTACCCGCCCGATGAACACCGCAATCGGCAACACAACCCATTGATCCGTAAGTGGTTTCACTGAAACCGGACCACAACGGGCAGGAATTTGTTGCATCGCAATAAATTCGGCGTATGCTGCATTGCATCAACGTTCTCGAGCCGTCCTGCCATGACGTCCGCGTTCACCGATTCCTTCAGCGACTACACCCGCCAGCTGGCCGCCACGGCCACGCGTGCCAACCGGCTCGCGCTGGAGAATGCCGAAAGCATGTTCGGCGTGCAGTTGAAGACGCTGGAGAAGAGCATCACCGCCACCAGCGGGTTCTTCGGTGAAATCGTGCAGTCACAGGAACCGGGCACGCTGTTGCCCAAGGGCGCCCAACTGGCCCGCGACAACCTCGCGCGCTGGGCCAGCGCCCACCAGGAAGTGGTTGGCCTGGGGCTGAAAGCCTCCGAGGCCTTCGGCGAACTGGCACGGCAACCGTTCGCAGGCCAGGCCGGTACCGGCCGCCGCTGAACCACATCGACATCGAATTTGCGTGGGTCCCTCCCCCCACGCAATCCCAGACCCGACAGAACCCTCCCTCTGTCGGGTCTTTTTTTGGCCGTAGCGCGCGGCCAACGGGGGCGGCCTGGCACTCGGGGCATTGAAGACCCTGTTGTGGCGGGTCTCCTCTGGAGGGTGGATCACTGCGGCGGCCGCGCCGTCAGCGCAGCCTGATAGTGCGCGTACCACGCCTGGAACATCAGGATCGGCCACAGGTGGGTATGCCATTTCCGCTGGCCGGCACAGAAGTCCTGCCACATGTCGCGCACGATGCGCACCTCGAAGTGACCTTCCCGCTGCAGCCGTACCGGATCGAGCAGGTCCTCGGCCCAGGGCCGCAACGGACCCGCCAGCCACCTCGCCAGCGGTGGACCAAAGCCGCGTTTGGGGCGATCCACCAGCGCATCGGGCAGGTGCTGGCGCAGTACCGCCTTGAGCACGCGCTTGTGCATGCCACCGGCGTACTTGAGCGCATCGGGCAGCGACCAGGCCAACCGGATCACGTCCATATCCAGCAGCGGGGCACGCGTATCCAGACCGGCCGCGCGGGCAGCGCGGTCGACCTTGGTCAACACGCCCTCGCCCAGATCCATCCTGAAATCCAGATAGCGCACGCGATCGGCATCGCTGCCGGTACGCAGCCATTGCGCAGGGTCGGTGAAGCACGTGGTCGGTTCCCGGCCCGCACGGACGACCCGGGCCGGGTCGCGCCAGCGCGACACCCGGAGCAGGTAGTGCCCTTCCACCGTCCGGGCCGCCGATTCCGCGGTCACGGCGGCCAGCCCACCCAACCGCGCACGCTCCGGATCGGCGGCCTGCCAGGCACCCAGCCGCCGGCGCAGCGGCGGGGGCAACTGCCGGGTCCAGCGCGCATTGCGGATTGCCCGGGTGTAGCTGGCGTGGCCGTGGAACAGCTCGTCGCCCCCATCGCCGGTCAGGGCGACGGGCACGTGCCGGGCCACCAGCGCACTGGCCAGCATCGTCGGCAGCTGCGAGGCGTCCGCAAACGGCTCGCTCCATACCTGCGGCAATGCAGGTACATGGTCCAGCACGTCGCTGGCCCGCATCACATGCTCGGTATGGTGGGTGCCCAACCGGCGGGCGACCAGGCTGGCCCAGCGCCGCTCGTCATGGCCGGGGTCGGTGAATCCCAGTGTGAAGGTGTCGATCGGCACGGCGCTCTGCGTCTGCGCCAGCGCGGCCACCACCGATGAATCGGTGCCGCCGGAAAGAAAAGCGGCAACCCGGCCACGCGCGGGACTGGCAGCGGCAACCGCGCTGCGCAGCACGCTGTCCAGCGCGCCACTCGCCGCCGCCAGGTTGCGCTGCGGTGGCGCCACGCGGGCCTTGGCGGTCTCGATCCCGTTGCGTGGGCACCAGTAGCGGCGGGCGGCCTCCTGCGGACGGTGCGCCGCGGCGCCGGCCGCCAGCGCGCCTGCATCCAGATGCAGTGCATGGCCGGGTGCGAGCTTGAATACCCCCTGCAGGATGCAGTGCGGTGCCGGCACATAGCCGTAGCGCAGCAACAGGGTCAGCGCGTCGCGGTCCACCCCGGCACGGAACGTCGGGTGACCGAACATCGTGGTGAGGTCCGAACCGAACAGGAACAGCCCTTCATTCCAGCCGTAATACAGCGGCCGCTGCCCCACGGGGTCGCGCACCAGCCACAGCGTGCCCTCCCGGGCATCCCACAGGGCCAGCGCGAACGCGCCACGGCAATGCAGCAGGCCGCGTCGGATGCCCCATCTGGCAACGGCGTGGAGGATCAGCGCCGCGTCGTCGGCCATGCCGTCCGGATCCAGTTGCAGCGCACGCAGGAGATCGATGCGATTGCACAGCGTACCGTCCAGGCTGAGCACGAAACGACCGCATGCCGACGGCAGCGGCGGCCCGGCGGCACGCGCCGCGCCGCAGTACCCCATCCCCACGCCAGCGGCAGCGTCGAGGTAGTGCCGGGTATCGCCCGGACCACTGCGGGGCCGGCGCCCGGTCATGCCGTGCAGCCCACGCAGCTGCGCCCCCGCATCGATCCCGCTGCGGTCCACCACACCACACAACCCGCTCATGTCCGTCGCATCCGGTGCCCCATGTCCATCCTCGCTGCGGTCAGAACCGATAGTTGAGCCCGACCGTCCACTGCCCGGTGGCCAGCGCGTCGGCGTCGATGGCATCGCGCAATCCCTTGCCGGATGCACCCAGCGCCGAGGCTTCCAGCCGCAACGCCAATGTGCTGTTGACGTGGTAGTTCGCCCCCACCCCAACCAGCAGCGCAGTGCTGGTCGCACGCACCGCGCGTGGCGCGGCGCGGCCAATGTCCGATTGCACCCGGTAGCGGGTCGTACCCACCCCGGCTTTGGCGAACGCCTCCAGCCGCGTGCCGATCGGCAGATAACCCACCACCCCCACGCCGAGCGACATGCCGTCCACGGTGCCAACGCCTTCCCGCCGCACCTTCCCGACCATGTCGGTAAAGCCGACCTCCACGCCAACGTAGTCGCCGAAGCGATAGCCCGCGCCGAGCTGATAACTGGCAGTACCGTCGCGGGTCGTACGCGGCTGGCCGGCCGGCGTTGCGGCGGCCTTGGTTTTCCATTCGGTGTTGGCCGCACCGATGCCGGCAAACACATAGGCGCCTTCGCGGTCGTGTGCCAGCGCCGGTGCGCTGAGCGTCGCCAGCGCCAGGCAGGCGGTCAGTGCGGGAAAGCGTTGCATGCGCATGGTTCCACTCCTTGGTTGGGTGACACCATGTTGGCCACGCCACGCCGGCCGTTCAGCAGCGAATTCGTCGGCGTTCTGCAACCGTGCCGGCGTGCTGGGTAACCGTCTGTAACCGCACGCCGCTTGCGACATGCACCGCCGTGGCCATGCGGCCGGATTGCGACACGCCTGCGGATCGCGCCACACGCCCGCATCGGCCTGCACACGGCGCTGCGTGCATCTCCACGCCGCCACTGAACGGCGGGCGGCTTGCCGCGCAGGCGCTGCCGACCGCAAGATCGGCCGCGATCCGCCACCCCGCGTGGCGGCGGCAGGAGCTTGCCTATGATCGATATCGTTGTGGTCGAGGATGACGAGCGCCTCGGCGCGTTGATCGCCCACTATCTGGAGCGGCACGGTTACCGCGTCGTGCTGGAAGCCGACGGTGCACAGGCCGAGGCGACCGTGCTGGCGCACACGCCGGCAGCCGTACTGCTGGATGTCACCCTGCCCGGCCGCGATGGCTTCGACATCTGCCGCACCCTGCGTCCACGCTACGCGGGGGTGATCTGCATGCTGACCGCACGCAATGACGACATCGACCAGGTGCTGGGGCTGGAACTGGGTGCCGATGACTACATCGGCAAACCGATCGAACCGCGGGTGCTGCTGGCCCGGCTGCGCGCCCACCTGCGCCGCCAGTCGCCGGCGCGGCAGGAGCAGAGCGCCCTGAGCGTTGGGCGGCTGCGCATCGACCGCGGCAGCCGCGAAGTGCATCTCCACGATGCACGGGTGCCGCTGACCAGCGCCGAGTTCGACCTGCTGCTGGTGCTTGCCGAGGGCGCCGGGCGCATCTTCAGCCGCGAGGACCTGTTCCAGTCGCTGCGGGGGATCAGCTTCGATGGTGCCGACCGCTCCATCGATGCGCGCGTGTCGCGACTGCGCCGCAAGCTGGGCGACGACCAGGAGCCGGCGCAGCGGATCAAGGCCGTCCGCGGCCGCGGCTACCTGTTCAATCGCGGCGCATGGGACTGAACCGTCCCGCGCCCCCGCCCGACGGCGATACGCCGGCATTGCGCCCGGCCGGGCACTTCCGGGTGTTTCTCGGCTACTGCCTGCCCTTCGTGCTGGTGTACCTGTTGCTGCTCATCGTCGGCATCTGGCTGTCGCCGCAGATGTCGTTCGTGGACGACCACGAGGAGGACGCCGGTTACTGGCGGGCCCACGTTCGAGGGACCCATCACCTGCTGCAGGACCGTTTTGCCGGCATGCCACAGACACAGTGGCCAGCCGAGATCCAACGGCTGCAACGCAGCTTCGCCTACCCCATCACGCTGCAGACGCTGCGGGAGGCGGGCGCCGGACTGAGCGCCGCGGAGCGCGCGGCACTGCACGGCGGCACGCTGGTGGTGGTGCCGGACACGCGCAGGACCTACGCGCGCCTGGCAGGGACCGATCAGGCCGTGGTGCTGGGCGACCTGCTGGACTATCCCGAGCGCGACGTGCACTGGCAGCTGACGGCGGCGCGGGTGGCCGACCTGGTTCTGCTGCTGCTCAACAGCATCCTGGCCATCGCCCTGCCGCTGTACTTCCTGGTCTATCGCGTCTGGGCCGACGTGTATGCGCTGGGCGGCGCCGCCCGCACCCTGCGCGAGGGGCCGACGCAGGCGGCCATTCCAGGTGTGCGCACGCGGTTGGCACGTCCGCTGCAGGACGCGCTGCGTGCGCTGTCCACGCGGCTGCAGACGCTGCTGGAGGGCCAACGCATCCTCTCCAACGCGGTGGCCCACGAGATCCGCACCCCGCTGGCACGGATGCGTTTTGCGGTGGAGATTCTGCGCGACACCGACAACGGGCACGAACGCGAGCGGATGCTCGACGGGATCCTTGGCGATGTGCTGCGGCTTGAACAACTGGCCGAGGCCGGCATCGACTACTCGCGGATCGGCCGCATGCAGCGCATCGACTGCGATGCCATCGACGTACGCGGGTTGTTCCAGCAGCTGCGCACTACCACCGCCATACCGCCCACGGTGACGGTCTGCCTGCGCGGCAGCGGGGTCTGCACGGTCCGCGCCAACCGCGCTGCGCTGCAGCTTGCCCTGCGCAACCTGCTGGGCAATGCGCTGCGCCACGCGCGGAGCCGCGTGCAGCTGGGCGTGGAGTACAGCGGCGGCTGGCTGGCGCTGACCGTGGATGACGACGGTCCCGGCGTGGCTGCCAGCGCGCGCGAACGGGTGTTCCAGCCGTATGTCCAACTGCAGCCGCACACCGAGGGCTTCGGCCTGGGTCTGGCGATCGTGCAGGTGATCGCCGAGAAGCACGACGGCAGCGCCGACGTGATCGACTCCCCCTTGGGCGGCGCGCGGTTCCGCATCCTGCTGCCGCTGTAGCCGGTGCGCTCAGCGTACCGGCGCGGCCGGCAGCGTGAAGGCGAACACCGCGCCTTCGCGGCTGTCGAGCAGGTGGATGTCGCGCTGATGCAGCTGCAGGATACGGTGCACGATCAACAGACCCAGCCCGCCACTGTCCGGGCGTGCACTGCCCAGCGCAGGCGGCGTGGTGAACAGCGTCTGGCGGCGCTCGATGGGAATGCCGGGGCCGGTGTCGGCAATGCTCACCCGCACCTCGCCGTCCTGGGCCCGCAGCACCACCTCGATGCGGCCGCCTTCGGGGGTGTGGCGGATCGCGTTGTCGAGCAGGTTGGTCAACACGCGTTCGATCAGGCCCAGGTCGCCCACCACCGCCGGCAGCCCGGGCGGTATGTCGGCAGTCAGTGTCTGCCGGCGCGCCTGCGCGGACAGTTCGAATTTCTGGAACACGTCCTGGAGGAGGTCCGGAAGCGAAAATGCCTGCAGGTCCAGCGTGACCCCACCGTGCTCCAGGCGGGCCAGTTCGAACAGGGCCTGGGCCAGCGCACCCACCTTGCGGCTCTGCGCCAGCGCGATGCCGAGGTAGCGCTGGCGCTCGTCGGCGCCGAGCGTGGCGTCCTTCAATGCCAGCGTTTCCAGGTAGCCATGCAGCGACGACAGCGGCGTGCGCAGATCGTGGGAGATGTTGGCAACCAGCTCGCGCCGCTGCAGGTCCTGCTGGCGCAGCTGCTGCCACTGCTCGCCCAGCCGCTGGGCCATGTGCCCGAAACTGTGCTGGAGGATGGCCAGTTCGTCGCGCTCACCTGCGCGCAACGGGGTCGGCGGGGGCACCGTGCCGGGCGCCGCGCCGTCAACGTCGAACGCCTGGATACGCCGCGTCAGCTGGCGCAGCGGGCGGGTGACCCAGCGGAACGCCACCACGCCGGCCAGCAGGCCGACCAGCGCCACGATCGCCAGCGACCACAGCGTGGTGCGCAGCGTGGCGTTGGCCGCGATGTTGGCGGCCAGCGCCTCGCGCTGCTCGCCGACCAGCACCACGTAGATGTAGCCGGCCTGGCGCCCCTGCACCCACAACGGCGCGGCATTGAACACCTTGCGCCCGGTTGCGCTGCGCGGGTCGTCGCCGAGGATCGGCAGCGGTTCGTCGCGCAGCAGCGCGCGCACCGGCGCCAGATCCACGCGGCTGCGCTTGAGATGGCCATCAGGCGCATCGTGGCCGAGGATGCGGCCCTGGTCGTCGAGCAGGTACACCTCCACGCTCGGATTGACCGCCATCAATTTGCCGAACAGCGCGCGCACCTCGCCACCGCGCATGCCGCGCGCATCCATCAGCTCGCCGCTGCGCGCGATGTGCTCGGCCAGGCCGCGCGACAGCCGCTGCACGGTTTCCTGCTCGTGTACCGCGGTGCTGCGCATCTGGATCATCACCAGTGCCGCGCAGCACACCAGCAGCAGCGCGCAGAACACCACCGACAGGCGCTGGGAGAGGGTCAGGCGGATCATGCCGACGCCTCGTCGCTGCCGTCGACCAGTTTGTAGCCGCGCCCCCACACCGTCTGGATGCGCTGCGGCGTGGCCGGGTCGCGTTCGATCTTGTTGCGCAGGCGGTTGATGTGGGTGTTGACGGTGTGTTCGTAGCCGTCGTGCTGGTAGCCCCAGACCTGGTTGAGCAAATCCATGCGCGAGTACACCTGGCCCGGATGCCGGGCGAAGAAGTACAGCAGGTCGAACTCGCGCGGGGTCAGCTCCAGCGCCCGGCCCTCCAGCTGCGCGGTGCGCGCGACCGGATCGATGCGGATGCCGGCCACGTCCAGTTCGCCGGCGTCGATGCGGGCGTTCTGCGCCATCGCCTCCACCCGGCGCAGCAGCGCCTTCACCCGCGCCACCAGCTCCAGCATCGAGAAGGGCTTGGCCAGATAGTCATCCGCCCCCAGCTCCAGCCCGAGGATGCGATGCACTTCGCTGGCCCGCGCACTGGTGATGATGATCGGGGTATAGCGCGCCATCGCACGCGCGCGCTTGCAGATCTCCAGGCCGTCCACGCCCGGCAGCATCAGGTCCAGCACCAGCGCGCTCCACGGCTGCGCCTCGAGCAGCGCCAGGCCTTCGTCGCCGGTGGCCGCATGGGTGACGTCATACCCTTCATCGCGCAGGTGCATGCGCAGCAGGTTGGCGATGTGGACATCGTCTTCCACGATCAGGACACGCTTGGCGCTGCTCATCGGCACGGGACGATCGGCAAGGGACATGGCCGCATTGTCGGCCGATCCGGACCTGAATGTGTCACGGAAAATTTAACCCTGCGTGAGGATTCGTTGACCGGGCCGGGCGCAGCATGGCCGCATCGTATCCCTACCCGGAGATCGGCCATGCGTTACTCCCGTCGCAATGTGCTCGGCATGGGCGGCATGGCGGCCGCTGCCGGCCTGTTCGGCCTCACCGCCTGCAGCGGGCCCGCACCGGCCGCACCGGCCGCGGCCGTGCGCCCGTTCGAGGTGATGCGCACCGATGCGCAATGGCAGGCGCAGCTCACCCCGGCCCAGTACGCGGTGCTGCGCCGGCAAAGCACCGAACGTCCTTTCAGCAGCCCGCTCAACAAGGAACACCGGCGCGGCACCTTCACCTGCGCCGGCTGTGCGCTGCCGTTGTTCTCCTCGTCCACCAAGTTCGACAGTGGCACCGGCTGGCCCAGCTTCTGGGCGCCGCTGCACGATGCGGTGGGTGAGGATCGCGATACCACCTTCGGCATGGTGCGCGTGGAAGCGCATTGCCGTCGCTGTGGGGGACACCTCGGCCACGTCTTCGATGACGGCCCGCGCCCGACCGGCCTGCGCTACTGCATGAACGGCGTGGCGATGCAGTTCGTGCCGCGCCGCGACGGCACGGTGGACCCCACCTGATGCCGCGCTGCTGTCCCGCCTTCCCCTTCTTCTGAAAGGAACGTCCGATGCTCCTGCTTGTGCTGGCCTACCTGGGCGGCGTACTGACCATCCTCAGCCCCTGCATCCTGCCGGTGCTGCCGTTCGTGTTCGCCCGCTCCGACCGCCCGTTCCTGCGCAGTGGCCTGCCGCTGCTGATCGGCATGGCGCTGATGTTCGCGGTGGTCGCCAGCCTGGCCGCGGTGGGCAGCCAATGGGTGGCCCAGGCCAACCAGGTGGGCCGCTGGATCGCGCTGGTGGTGATGGCGGTGTTCGCCGTGGCGCTCCTCTGGCCCGCCCTGGCCAACCGCCTGCTGTCGCCGTTCCAGCGCCTCGGTGTGCGCCTCAGCGCGTCGGCCGACGCGGCCAGCGATGCCGGGCGTGGCGGGGTCGGCACCTCGCTGCTGATCGGCGTGGCCACCGGCCTGCTGTGGGCGCCGTGCGCCGGCCCGATCCTGGGCCTGATCCTGACCGGCGCGGCGCTGCAGGGTGCCAGTGTGGGCACCAGCGGCCTGCTGCTGGCCTACGCGCTGGGCGCAGCCACGTCGCTGGCGCTGGCGATCTGGATCGGCGGACGCGTGTTCACTGCCCTCAAGCAGCGCCTCGGCGTGGGCGAGTGGGTCCGGCGCGGGCTGGGCATCGCCGCGCTGCTGGCGGTGGTGGCCATCGCGATGGGCTGGGATACCGGGGTGCTGACCCGGTTGTCCACGGTCAGCACCGCACGCCTGGAACAGGGCCTGCTGGATGCCTTGCCGGCAGAGGCAGCGCCGGCGGGCGGGTCGATGATGATGCAGGCAGCGGATCAGGCAGCCGGAGGCGCCCTGCCGGTGGAAGGCACCCTGCCGTCACTCGCCGGTGCCACCGGCTGGCTCAACAGCCCGCCGCTGGACGGGCCGGCGCTGCGCGGCAAGGTGGTGCTGGTCGATTTCTGGACCTACTCGTGCATCAACTGCCTGCGCGCCCTGCCGTATGTGCGCGACTGGGCCGAGCGCTACCGCGACCACGGGCTGGTGGTGATCGGCGTGCATGCCCCCGAGTTCGCGTTCGAGCGCAACCTCGGCAACGTGCAGCGCGCGGTCAAGGACCTGCAGGTCACCTATCCGGTGGCGATCGACAACGAGTTCGCGATCTGGCGCGGCTTCAACAACCGTTACTGGCCGGCGCACTACTTCATCGATGCACAGGGCCGCATCCGCGCGCACCACTTCGGCGAAGGCAACTACGCGCAGTCCGAGCAGATCATCCGCCAGCTGCTGCGCGAGGCCGGCAATACCCTGCCCGGCGAGCCGGCACCGGCAATGGCGATGGCCGCCTCGGCACGCGAAGGCGTGGAGCGCCAGGCCGACATGCGCAACCTCAAGTCGCCGGAGACCTACCTCGGCCACGCGCGCGCCGAGCACTTCGCCTCACCGGGCGGCCAGCAGCCCGACCGTCCTGCCGATTACCAGGTACCGGCCGCGCTGGCGCTCAACCAGTGGGCGCTGGGCGGGCGCTGGACGGTAGGCGATGAGGACGCGCAGCTGGCGCACGCCGGGGGCCGCATCGCGTTCCGCTTCCACGCGCGCGACCTGCACCTGGTGCTGGCCCCGGGGCAGGACGGCAAACCGGTGCGCTACCGCGTGCGCCTGGATGGGCAGCCGCCGGGCGCGGCGGCCGGCGGCGACGTGTCCGCCGATGGCAGCGGCCAGGTCGGCGAGCACCGTCTGTACCAGTTGATCCGCCAATCCGGCGATGTGCGTGAACGCACCTTCGAGATCGAGTTCCTCGATCCGGGCGTACACGCCTACGCCTTCACCTTCGGTTGAGCCGGGAGGCCTTCGATGAAGCTCAGTATCGACAAACTGGTGGCCGGCAGCATTGCCGCGGTCATTGCGGCGTTGACCGTGACCGCCGTGGTCAGCCTGGATCGTCCCGCGCATGCGGCGGCCGCGATGGTCAGCGTGCCGGCCCCCAGCGGGCCCGCCAACGTGCCGCAACCGGGCAGCACGCGTGCGCAGGTGGTGTTCGCCGGCGGCTGCTTCTGGGGCGTGCAGGGTGTGTTCCAGCACATCAAGGGCGTCAACAACGCGGTGTCCGGCTATATCGGCGGCAATGCAGGCACGGCCAGCTATGCGCGCGTGGGCAGCGGCACCACCGGCCATGCCGAGGCGGTGCAGGTCACCTATGACCCCAGCCAGGTGAGCTATGCGCAGCTGATGCAGGTGTTCTTCTCGGTGGTGCACGACCCCACCCAGCTCAACCGGCAGGGTCCGGACCAGGGCACCCAGTACCGCTCGGCCGTCTATATCGACGACGCCGCCCAGCGCGACGCGACCCGTGCCTACATCGCGCAGTTGCAGCGCGCCAAGGTGTGGGCCGCGCCGGTGGTGACCCAGGTCGATGGCGGCAAGCGCTTCTTCGCGGCCGAGGACTACCACCAGAACTACCTCACCCTGCACCCGGAGTCGCTGTACATCCGCATCAACGACCTGCCCAAGGTGGACGCCCTGAAGCGCCAGTATCCGGCGCTGTACCGCGACACGCCGCGGCTGGTATCGACGCTTTCGGCGCGGTGACGGACCAGAAAAAAGCGCACGGCGAAACACCGCACCGCCGTGCGCGAGGGAAGTCCGGGATGGCGCGGCGGGCGGTCCCGCCGGGCTGGCCAGGCCATGCTAGGCTGCGCGGACCAGCGGATACAGCACCAGAACCGGGGCATCCGCATGGATACAGATTCCTGCGGACGAGCCAGCATGGCAGCCAACCTCTACCAATCCCTGGCCGATGAAATGGCCGATGCGATCCACACCGGCCGATTGCCGGCCGGCGCACGCCTGCCGTCGCTGCGCGGCCTGGCCGCACAGCGCAAGCTCAGCCTCAACACGGTGATCGCCGCGTACCGCCAACTGGAGGATGCGGGGCTGGTGATGCCGCGACCGAAGGCCGGCTTCGTGGTCAGCCCACGCCTGCCCGAGCCCACCCGCTCGCTGCGCCAGGCGCCCTCACTGGCCACCGCCCCGGCGCAGCAGGTGATGATGGCCCGCGTACTGGCTGCGCAGCAGCAGCCCGGCATCGTCGACCTGGCCTTTGCCGGCCCGCGTGGCAAGCGCTTCTATCCCGGTGCGAAGCTGGCGCGCAGCACCGCGCAGGTACTGCGGCGCTCGGCGGACATGGTTGAAACCTATGCGCGGCCCAACGCGGCAAAGCGGCTGCTGGAGCAGATCGTGCGGCGTGGGCCACGGCTGGGGCTGCACACCAGCGTGGAGCGGCTGGTGCTGACCCACGGCGCGATGGAAGCACTGCAGCTGGCGTTGCGCGCGGTGACGCGGCCCGGTGATGCCGTGGGTATCGAAGCGCCCTCGTATTTCAATCTGTACCCGCTGCTGGGCAGCCTGGGACTGAAGGCGATCGAACTGCCCACCGATCCGCGCCAGGGCCTGGACGTGGATGCGGTGGAGGCCCAACTGCAGCACCGCGCGCTGGCGGCGATCGTGGCGATGCCGAGCGTGCACAACCCGCTGGGCTGCACCATGCCGGTGGCGGCCAAGCAGCGGCTGGCCGCCCTGGTCAACCAGTTCCGCATCCCGCTGATCGAAGATGCGGTGTACGCCGAGCTGCAGTACCAGGAACCGCTCGCGCCGCTGCTCAAGGCCTTCGACGACGACGGCTGGGTGATGGTGTGCAGCAGTTTCTCCAAGACGCTCGCGCCCGACTACCGGATCGGGTGGCTGGACGGCGGTCGCTTCGCGGCGGACATCCAACTGCTCAAGTTCCAGTCCACGGGCGCCGAACCGCGCCTGCTCGGCGAAGCGGTCGCCGCGTTCCTGGAGGCGGGGAGCTACGAGCACCACCTGCGTGGGTTGCGGCGGCTCTACAGCGAGCAGGTCGGCCGCGTGCGCAGCCTGATCGCCCAGCATTTCCCGGCCGGCACCCGTGCCACCCAGCCGACCGGCGGCTTCCTGCTGTGGGTGGAACTGCCGGCCGGCATCGACGCCGGGGCGCTGTTCGACCTGGCGTTGGCCGAAGGCGTGGTGTTCATGCCTGGCCAGGTGTATTCACGCGGTGCGCGCTACCGCCACTGCCTGCGCCTGTCGTGCTGCCAGGAACTGGATGAGCGCTACGTCGGTGCAATCGCCACGCTCGGCCGGATCGCCTGCACCCTGCAGGCGGCCGCCCGCCGCTAGCTAGACGGCCAGCCGGGCGGCCAACGTGGCCGGATCGGCCGCCGGGGCGTACGGCAGGCGACCCCAGCACGGCATCGCCAGGCGCGCGCGCAGCAGCGCCATGTTCTCGTCGCGGCGCGCCATCGACGGATCCACCTCGTTGGCGATCCAGCCGATGCAGGTGGCGCCGCTGGCCTGGATCGCGGCGGCGGTCAGGCGCGCGTGGTTGAGGCACCCCAGCCGCAGGCCGACCACCATGACCACCGGCAGCCGCAGGGCGTGCACCAGATCGGCCTGGTCGAGCGTGCCCGACAGCGGCGCCAACCAGCCCCCCACCCCTTCCACCACCACGATGTCGGCAGCGGCGCGCAGGCGGGCGAACGCTGTTTCGATCGGGCCCAGCGACAGCGTCACGCCGGCCTCGGCCGCGGCAATCTCCGGTGCCAGCGGCTGCTCGAGCGCGAACGGGTTGAGATCGGCATAGGCCGGCGCCGGGTCGCTGGCCGCCAGCAGCGCGGTCGCGTCCTCGTTGCGCAGGCCCTCGGCGGTGCGGGTGCAGCCGCTGGCCACCGGCTTCATTCCCACCGCGCGCCGGCCACGCTGGCGCAGCGCATGCAGCAGCACGCAGCTGCTGAAGGTCTTGCCGATCCCGGTATCGGTACCGGTCACGTACAGGGCAGCGGGCAACGACACAGGCAGGGACATGGACGGCTCCGGGAGGAAAGCGCCCATTATCGGCCTGCCGCCGCCCGCCGCGACGGCGCACCGCTGCGTTGCACCGGGCCCGGCGCAGGCGACGGCCCTGCTTGCTAGACTGCGGGCATGTTCGATACTTCCACGCTTACCGGCAGCAAGCCGGAACAGTACGGCCAGCTGCTGGCCCAGGCGCGCGCCCTGGTGCACGGCGAGCGCGACCGGATCGCCAATGCGGCCAACCTGTCGGCGCTGGTCTACCACGCGCTGCCCCACCTGAACTGGGTCGGCTTCTACTTCTACGACGGCACCGAACTGGTGGTCGGGCCGTTCCAGGGCCTGCCGGCCTGCGTGCGCATTCCGTTGGACAAGGGCGTGTGCGGCGCGGCCGCCACGCAGCGGCGTACGCAGCGGATCGAGGACGTGGACGCCTTCCCCGGCCACATCGCCTGCGATTCGGCCTCGCGCTCGGAGCTGGTGGTGCCGCTGGTCAAGGGCGACACGCTGATCGGCGTGTTCGACCTGGACAGCCCGTCGCTGGCCCGCTTCGACGCCGAGGACCAGGCCGGTCTGGAAGCGATCGCCGCGGTGTTCGTCGAGGCGCTGGGATGAGCGCCAAGCTGCGCAACATCGGCCCCAAGAGCGCAGCCTGGCTGCGTCAGGTCGGGCTGCGCACCCCGGAAGATCTGATCGCCGCCGGTGCGGTGGGCGCGTTCGTGAAGGTCAAGCGCGCCGGCTTCAAGCCCAGCCTCAACCTGCTGTACTCGCTGGAAGGCGCGCTGCAGGACTGCCATTGGCAGGAACTGCCGGAGGCGCGCCGGATTGAACTGGTTGCCGCCTACGACGCGATCATCGCCGACAACCCGTTGAAGAAGGCGCCACCGGCGTCCGGGCCGGTCTACGACCGCACGCCCGAACAGCAGGAGGATGAGGACGAGCGCTAGGGTTGCTGCAGTTCCAGCAGTTCGCCCCACAGCCGGTCCTCGTCACGCTCCACGCGCAGCTGCAGCCGCGTGCCGTGGTCGATGCGCAATGCCCAGCACATCGCCATCGGCAGGCCGCACACCTGCGACAGCACCATCCGCAACGGGCCGCCGTGGCTGACGATCACGGTCGGCACCGGATCGGGGTCATCCAGCAGGCGGTGCAGGCCGCGCGCGATGCGGCGCTCGAAATGGCCCCAGCTTTCGCCATGCGGCGGCGGGTTGGCGTGCGGGTCCAGGTGGAAGGCCGACACCGCCTCCATCGGCAGCGCCTCCAGCGCCACGCCGTCCCAGTCACCGAAGTCCAGCTCTTCCCACTCTTCGTCCGGCTCCACCTGCACCGCGCGCGGCAGCGCCAGCGCCTCGGCAGTGGCCAGCGCACGCGTGCGCGGTGAGCTCAGCACGCGCTGCCAGGACAGCGGCGCGTAGCGCTCGCACAGGGCCAGCGTGCTGTCCGTGTCCAGCGGGGGATCGGTGCGGCCATCCAGGTGGTCGTCGCGGCCGGTGCTGGCGTGGCGGATCAGGTCGAGGATCACGCACCGCCCCCTGTATCCCGTGCTGCGGTGGGCCGGTGGAGTTCACGGGCGTCCGCGCACGGGTGCTGCAACCACAGTGGGATCATGAGGATCACATCGAAAAGGCGAGGCGCATTCTAACCGCTGCGTCCCATCGCCCCGGGCCGATGGCTTAGACTTCGCCCACTTTCAGGTGACCTGCGGCGCATGCCGGCAGGTTGAAACGGGAAGCCGGTGACGCGTCAGGCACAGCCTGTCCGCCAGTCCGGCACTGCCCCCGCAACGGTAAGCGTGGAGACTCCAGGCAGTACGCCACTGTGCTTCGGCATGGGAAGGCGCCTGGAGGGATGGCGACGCCATCCACCCGCAAGTCCGGAGACCGGCCTGGAAGACGATGGATTGCAACGCCTTGCGTTGCGGCCCTCCCCACCCTTTGCCGCGCGGGCGTGCGCGGCACCCGGAGTACACGATGAAGCTGCAAACCCGAATCCTTTCCCTGGCCGTGCTGTCGGCCCTGCCGCTGGTGGCCGCCGCCCAGGACGACGCGACCGCGCTCGACCAGGTCCTGGTCACCGCCACGCGTACGCCGATCGCCCTGCAGGACAGCATCTCGCCCGCGCAGGTGATCGACCGCGCGGAGATCGAGCGCAGCCAGGCGCCGTCGCTGCAGGATCTGCTGCGCGGCCGCGCCGGCATCAACCTCAACAACAGCGGCGGCCTTGGCAAGCAGAGCTCGCTGTTCCTGCGCGGCACCAACTCGGCCCACACGCTGGTGCTGGTGGACGGCGTGCGCATCAACACCGGCGATCTCGGCCTGGCCATGCTGCAGGACATGCCGCTGGCGCAGATCGAGCGCGTGGAGATCGTGCGCGGGCCGCAGTCCAGCCTGTACGGCGCCGACGCGATCGGTGGCGTGATCCAGATCTTCACCCGTCGCAACGCCGGCCAGTTCGCTCCGCACCTGCAGCTGGGCGGCGGCAGCAACGGCCTGCGCGAGGCCAGTGGCGGCTTCGGCGGCAGCGGCGAGCGCGGCTGGTTCGGCACCGATATCGCCTACCAGCACACCGACGGCATCAATGCCTGCCGCGGCAACCCGATCACGTTCGCCGGCTGCGGCGCCAACGAGCCCGACCGCGACGGCTACCGCAACCTGTCGATGAGCCTGCGCGGCGGCTACGCGCTGAGTGATGCCTGGAACGTGGAAGGCACCGCGCTGCGCGCCGAAGGCGAGAACCACTACGACGGCTACTACAACTATTCGGAAACGCTGCAGCAGGTGCTGGGCGGCAAGGTGCGCTACACCCCGGGCGGGCGCTTCAACCTGACCGTCAGTGCCGGCCGTGCCGACAACGAGTCGCAGAACTACAACGGCAGCACCTGGCTGGGCGCGGCGCAGACCCACCGCGACAGCGCATCGGTGCAGGCCGACATCGGCGTGGCCGAGGGCCAGCTGCTCAGCGCCGGCGTGGACTGGAGCCAGGACAACCTGGACGGCAGCAGCGCCGGCTACCTTGTCGACAGCCGCGACAACACCGGCGTGTTCGTGCAGTACCAGGGCCGCTTCGGCGCGCACCACCTGCAGGCCAGCGTGCGCAACGACGACAACGAGCAGTTCGGCAACCACACCACCGGCAGCCTCGGCTGGGGCATGGAACTGGGTAGCGGCTTCCGCCTCAACGCCAGTTACGGCACCGCGTTCAAGGCACCGACCTTCAGCGACCTGTACGACCCGTGGAGCGGCGTGCCGACGCTGGACCCGGAAACGTCCAAGAGCGCCAACGTCGGCATTGCCCAGCAGGGCGATGGCTGGCGCTGGGGCCTGGATGTGTATGAGACCCGCATCGACGACCTGATCACCTACGACGCCACCACCTTCATGATGTCGCAGGTGGAGAAGGCGCGCATCCGCGGTGCCGAGCTGACCGGTGCCATCACCGTGGCCGGCGTCGATATCAGCGCCCAGCTCAGCCACACCGATCCGCGCAACCGCACCGACGGCAGCGCGCAGTTCGACAACTGGCTGGCGCGCCGTGCGCAGAACACCGCGCGCCTGGACATCGACCGCCGCTTCGGCGACTTCCGTGCAGGCGTTACTGCCAATGGGGCGGGCAAGCGCTATGACGATGCCGCCAACAGCGTGCGCCTGGGCGGCTATGGCACCGTCGACCTGCGCCTGGAGTACGCGATCAGCCGCGACTGGTCCGTGCTTGGCCGGGTGAGCAATCTGTTCGACCGCGACTACGAAACGGTGGCCTGGTACAACCAGCCCGGCCGCGAGTACCGCCTGAGCGTGCGCTACCAGCCCAGGTAAGGCACCAGGACGGCGGCACCGCCGCCGTCTTCAACCGGTGGGTGCCGGCGTGCAACCGGTGGGTGCCGACCGTTGGTCGGCACGTCCATCAGCCTTGCCCGGACAACCCCGGCAGATCGCGCAGATCATCCACCACGGCCACCGCCTCGACCGTATCCAGGTCCAGCCCGCGCGGATAGCCGTAACGCACCAGCGCCACCGGCATGCCCGCATCCACGGCGGCACGGTAATCCGTGATCGAATCGCCCACCATCAGCGCCGCCTGCGGCGCCAGCCCGAAGTGGGCGGCGATATGCCGCAACGGCACGCCGCTGGGCTTGCGCTCGGCCAGCGAATCACCGCCCAGCACCAGCGCGAACAGATCCTGCAGCCCGAAATGTCGCAGCAGGGGCGCCACCAGCGCCGACGGCTTGTTGGTGCAGATCGCCAGCGTCACGTTGCGGTCGCGCAGGGCGTGCAACGCCGCTTCGACGCCGTCGAACAGACGCGGGCTGCGCAGCAGGCAGGCCTCGTAATGGCGCATGAAACCGGGCATGACCGCGTCCAGATCGGCATCGCTGCCCGCCGCAGTGAAGGCCTGCTCCACCAGCCGGCGCACGCCATCACCGATCCAGGTCAGCACCGTGGCCTCGGGCACGCGCGGCAACTGCGCGTCCTGCAGCGTGCGGTTCAGCGCTTCAGCGATATCGGCCGCACTGTCCACCAGCGTGCCATCCAGATCGAACACCACCAACGGATACGGATACGACAAGGCGCAGCTCACTTCAACGACGTGGGAGCGTCATTGTACGCGGCGTCCTGTGCTCAGATCCGCGACAGGAACGCCGGGCTGGAGAAGCGCTCCACCAGGAAATCCAGGAAGCTGCGCATGATCGTCGGCAGTTGCCGACGCGACGCATATACCGCGTGGATGCCCAGGCCTTCCACCTCGTAGTCGGGCAGCACCTCGACCAGCTCGCCGCTGCGCAGCAGCGGACCGATCTGGTAGGTAGGCAGCATGGCAATGCCGGCGCCGGCGCGCACCGCTTCCAACAGCAGCGACGCCTCGTTCGCGCTGATGTTGCCACCCACGGCCACGGCAATCGCACGGCCGTCGCGCTGCAGGTGCCACACGCTCTTGCCCACGTAGTGATGGGTAAGACAGTTGTGCGAGGCCAGTTCGTCGGCGGTGGTCGGCACGCCGCGTTCGGCCAGGTACGACGGTGCCGCGCACAGCACCGAGCGGCACGGCGCCAGCCGCCGCGCAATCAGCGCCGGATCAATCGCGCGCGAGATGCGTACGGCGATGTCCACGCGCTCCTCGACCAGGTTCACCACCCGGTCCACCAGCAGCAGTTCCACCCGGGTCAACGGGTGCCGCCTGACGAAGTCCGCCACGGCGGCCGCCAGGTGGATCTGCCCGAATGACACGCTGGCCGTTACCCGGATCAGGCCATGCGGTTCGGGATTGTCGTTGGCCAGTTCGCCATGCAGCTCCTCGCCGATCGCCAGCATCTGCCGGAAGCGCAGCAGCGCGGCTTCGCCCGGCGCGGTCAGGCTGATCCGGCGCGTGGTCCGGTGCAGCAGGCGCGCCCCCAGCCAGCGCTCCACCTCGGCCAGGTAGCGGGTGACCATCGCCCGCGACATCTCCAGCGCCTCGGCGGCGGCGGTCAGGCTGCCACGCTCGACCACCTCGACGAACACGTTCATGGCGGTCATGCGGTCCATTTGATCGTTCCACGCAACAAATTAGGCCGTTATACGCGGTTTTTCGGACGATTTCAGGCGCATATGCTGGCCTTCCTCCCGCAACGGATCTCCCCCCATGAAAATCGCTCTTGTTGGTGCCACCGGCAACATCGGCCGTGAAATCGCCCGCCAGGCCCTCGCCCGCGGCCACCAGGTCACGGCCATCGTGCGCCGCGACACCGCGCTGCCTGCCGAACTGGACGGCGCCACGCTGGCCGTGGCCGCGCTGGACGACACCGACGCCCTGGCTGCCGTGATCGCCGGCCACGACGTGCTCGCCAGCGCCTACGGCCCGCGCCCGGGCGACGCCCCGGCCGCCGTGGCCGCCGTCGCCACCCACCTCACCGATGCCGCCCGCCAGGCCGGCGTGCGTCGCGTGGTCGTGGTCGGCGGTGCCGGCAGCCTGGAGGTCGCGCCGGGCGTGCAGCTGGTGGACACCCCCACCTTCCCCGACGCCTACAAGCCGATCGCGCTGGCGCACCGTGAGGCGTTCAAGGTCTACCAAGGCATCGACGACCTGGACTGGACCTTCTACTCCCCCGCCGCCGAAATCGGCCCGGGGCCGCAGCAGGGCGGTTTCCGCACCCAGGCCACGGCCTTCCTGGCCAATGCCGATGGCCACAGCCGGATCAGCTACGCCGACTACGCCGATGCGTTCGTGAACGAGATCGAGACGCCGCAGTACCTGCGCCAGATCGCCACCGTCGCGTACTGACCAACGGCCGGGCCCCGCCCGGCCCCACCAGGCCCCGGCATGCCGCCGGGGCCCTGTCGCACAGGACCCGTTCAAATGCCCATCTTTTCGCGCACGCCGCTGCTGCTGGCGCTGGCCGTTGGCACCGCGCTCGGCGTGGCCGCCCCCACCATCAGCCACGCCGCCCCTGCCACCGCGCAGCGCGCCCCGCTGCAGGTGCAGCCGTATCACCCTGGGGAGAAGGCGCTGTTTTCGGTGTCCTCCACCCTGGTCACCGGCCAGCACGACGCAATCCTCGTCGATGCCCAGTTCGCGGCCTCGGATGCAGCCCAGCTGGTGCAGCGCATCCGCGACAGCGGCAAGCACCTGACCACCATCTACATCAGCCACGGCGACCCCGACTACTACTTCGGCCTGGCCACCCTGCAGGACGCCTTCCCCGACGCCCGCATCGTCGCCACCGCGCAGACCGTTGCCCATATCCAGGCGACGCAGGCCGGCAAGCTCGCGTACTGGGGCCCGCAGATGGGCGCGGACAAGCCGGCACGCATCGTGATCCCGCAGGTGCTCGACGGCGACACCCTCACACTGGACGGGCAGACGCTGCAGATCATCGGGCTGGATGGCCCCACCCCGGACCGGACGGTGGTGTGGATTCCCGCGCTGCGCACCGTGCTCGGCGGCATTCCCGTGGTCAGCGGCGAGCACGTCTGGATGGCCGATACGCAGAGCGCGCAGTCCCACGCCGACTGGTTGACGACCCTGGCGCAGATCAAGGCGCTGAAGCCGGTGCGCGTCATTCCCGGGCACTACGCCACGGGCGCGGCACTGGATGCCGGTGCGCTCGATTTCACCGCGGCCTACATCCGTGCCTTCGATGCGGAAACCGCGCGCACTGCGGATGCCGACGCACTCATCGCGGCGATGAAAACGCGCTACCCGCACCTGCAGGGCGTGGATTCGCTGGTGTTGAGCGCCAAGGTCGCCAAGGGTGAGATGCGCTGGCCGTGAGCGGCGCTCACGCCTCGTCGAGATGATCGAACAGGCCGGGCTGGCGCACCGGTTCGCGTTCGCGGAAACCGCCCAGCCCAACGCCGACCAGGCGATAGCGCGTATCGGCCGGAAGATCCACGCGCGCGCGCAGCGCCAGCGCGATATCGCGCAGTTCCTCCAGCGTGTCCGGCGGCGACTCCGGCGTGAAGCTGCGGGTGATGATGCGGAACTGCGCGGTCTTCAGCTTCAGCACCACCGTGTGCCCGACCCGCTCGGTTTTGCGCGTTGCCTGCCACGTTTTCGCGGCCAGCTCGACGATGGCCGCGTCCAGCGCATCCAGCGGCAGGTCTTCAGCGAAGGTGTCTTCCGACGAAATCGACTGCACCGGCTGGTCCGGTTCCACCGGGCGCTCGTCGATCCCGCGTGCGCGCCGGTACAGGCTCGCACCGAAACTGCCGAAGCGCGTTTCCAGCGCCTCCAGCGGCAGCGCGCGCAGATCGCCCACGGTGACGATGCCCAGTTCGGCCAGCTTGCCTTCCATCACCTTGCCCACGCCGGGTACCCGCTTGACCGGCAACGGCGTAAGGAACTGTTCGACACGATGCGGCGGCACCACGAACTGGCCATCCGGCTTGCGCCAGTCCGAGGCGATCTTGGCCAGGAACTTGTTCGGCGCGATCCCGGCCGACGCGGTCAACTGCGTTTCCTCGCGGATCTGCGCCCGCACGATCGCCGCGATCTCGGTCGCCACCGTCATGCCACCTTTGTGCACGGTCACGTCCAGGTAGGCCTCGTCCAGCGACAACGGCTCGACCAGATCGGTATGCCGCAGGAAAATCTCGCGCACCTGGCGCGACACCGCCTTGTAGCGGGTGAAGTCGGGGGGCACGAATACCGCGTCCGGACACAGCCGCTCGGCACGCAACGCCGGCATCGCCGAGCGGATGCCGAACACCCGCGCCTCGTACGACGCCGCGCACACCACTGAGCGCGCGCCCTTCCACGCCACCACCACCGGCCGGCCACGCAGCGAGGGGTCGTCGCGCTGCTCCACCGACGCGTAGAACGCGTCCATGTCGACGTGGATGATCTTGCGGAGGGCGGGCACGGCGTGACGGACTCGGGTCAGATGAACAAGATTACAGCCACACGCTTGAGTATGGTCTTTTCATAACAACAACATGCGTTTTTGAACCTGAAAACACTACGCCGGCGTACGGTTAAAACGTTTGATTGAAACGATTTTCCTCTGCACTCTTGAGCACTTGTCTTTTATCAAGAGCAGCCGAGCGGCGCTCGGATGTACCCGATGACAACTTCAGGATTGCGCTTTTCATGACTCGTCTCAACGCGTTCTCGCGCGAACAGCTGCTGGCCAGCGCCCGCGGCGAATTGTTCGGCCCGGGCAGCGGTCGCCTGCCCAACGATCCGATGCTGATGTTTGATCGCATCACCGATATCCGCGAGGACGGCGGCCCACACGGCAAGGGACTGGTACGCGCGGAACTGGATATCCGCCCGGACCTGTGGTTCTTCGGTTGCCACTTCATCGGCGACCCGGTCATGCCCGGTTGCCTGGGCCTGGATGCGATGTGGCAGCTCACCGGCTTCTACCTGACCTGGCTGGGCGCTCCCGGCCGCGGCCGCGCTCTGGGTTGCGGCGAGGTGAAGTTCACCGGCCAGGTGCTGCCGGAGGCCAAGCTGGTCAGCTACGAAATCGACATCACCCGCGTCATCAACCGCAAGCTGGTGATGGCGCAGGCCGACGCCCGCATGCTGGTGGACGGCCGCGAAATCTATACCGCCAAGGACCTGCGTGTGGGTCTGTTCACTTCCACTGAGAACTTCTGATGCGTCGCGTCGTCATTACCGGAATGGGCATCACTTCGTGCCTGGGCAACGATCTGGACACCGTGTCCGCCGCGCTGCGTGAAGGCCGCGCCGGCATCCGCACCCTGCCCGACCATGCCGACGCCGGCCTGCGCAGCCACGTCGGCGGCAACATCGAGCTGGACCTGGATGCGCAGATCGACCGCAAGCTCAAGCGCTTCATGAGCGATGCGTCGGCGTATGCGTACATCGCCATGCGCGATGCGATCGCCGATGCCGGCCTGGAGGCCGACCAGGTCGCCAACCCGCGTACCGGCCTGATCGCCGGTTCCGGTGGCGGCTCCAGCCAGTGGCAGGTCGAATCGGCCGACATCCTGCGTGCGCGCGGCGTGCGCAAGGTCGGCCCGTACATGGTGCCGCGCACGATGTGCTCCACGGTGTCGGCATGCCTGTCCACCGCGTTCCAGATCAAGGGGCTGAGCTATTCGCTGTCGGCTGCCTGCGCGACGTCGGCGCACTGCATCGGCGCGGCGGCGGACCTGATCCGCCACGGCGCACAGGACGTGATGTTCGCCGGTGGCGGCGAAGACCTGCACTGGTCGATGAGCGTCATGTTCGATGCGATGGGCGCACTGTCCACCCGCTTCAATGAGACGCCGGCCAGCGCCTCGCGCCCGTACGACAAGGACCGCGACGGCTTCGTCATCGCCGGTGGCGGCGGCATGCTGGTGCTGGAGGATTACGACCACGCGGTGGCACGTGGCGCGCGCATCTACGCCGAGCTGGTGGGCTATGGCGTTACTTCCGATGGTGCCGACATGGTCGCACCGTCGGGCGAAGGCGCGGTGCGCTGCATGAACATGGCGATGGCCAATCTGTCCGCCCCGATCGACTACCTCAACACGCACGGCACCTCGACCCCGCTGGGCGATGTCACCGAGCTGAAGGCGGTGCGCGAAGTGTTCGGCGAAAACGTGCCGCCGCTGTCGTCGACCAAGGCGCTGTCGGGTCATTCGCTGGGCGCGGCCAGCGTGCACGAAGCGATCTACTGCCTGCTGATGATGCGCGACGGCTTCATCGCCGGGTCGGCCAACATCGGCGAGCTGGACCCGCTGGTGGAAGGCTTCCCGATCGTGCGCGAGAGCCACGATGCGCAGTTGAACACGGTGATGTCCAACAGCTTCGGCTTCGGCGGCACCAACGCCGCGCTGGTGTTCGGCCGGGTGTAAATCCGAGCGGACCACGCGCGAAGGAAAGCCCGGCCAAGCGCCGGGCTTTTTTTTTGCGCGGCCAGGTGTGGGCGCTCCGCGTGCACCGGTGGAGCCGACCGTTGGTTGGCTGGCGCGCGCAGCGCGCGCGGGTTGGTCGGTGGCCGCACGGAGAGCAGCCGACTAGAAGTCGGCTCTACGGGGCGCCATCTGCGTGCACCGGTAGAGCCGACCGTTGGTCGGCTGGCGCGCGGCGGAGAGCAGCCGACCAACGGTCGGCTCTACCGGGCGGGGAGCAGGGGCAGCAGGAGGGTGCGGGCGTCGAGCAGTGAGTCGACGATGCGGTGGCCGAGGGCGCGCAGCGCGTCGTCGGGGCGGACGAGGTCCGGTACCTGGATGGCGGTCATGCCGGCGCCTACCGCTGCGCGGATGCCGGCCGGTGAATCTTCCAGGGCCAGGCAGCGCGCCGGTGCCTTGCCCAGCTTCTGCGCGGCCAGCAGGTAGATGTCCGGTGCCGGTTTGGGGTGGGCCACGTCGCTGCTGGTCACCACCACCTCGAAGAACGGCAGCAGCCCCGCTGCCTGCAGTTTGCGCGACGCGCGCGGCTGCCGCGTGGAGGTGGCGACCGCACGCGGGATGCCGTGCTCCTGCAGCAGCTGCAGAATGTCCAGGATGCCCGGCCGCAGCGGCAGGCCGCTCTGGGTGCGCGCCTCGTACAGATCGTGGCAGCGCGCGAACAACGCAGCCACCTGATCGGCATCGATGTGCTGCAGCAGCAGGCGCTCGCAGTCGCGGTCGCCCAGCCCCACCATGCGCAGCCAGAAGTCGTCCGCGAACGGCAGCTGCAGCTCCCGCGCCGCCGCCGACCAGCAGGCGATCGACACGCGCTCGCTGTCGATCATCAACCCGTCCATATCGAAGATGACGGCGTCAGGCAGGAACGGCAGCGCGGCGATGGAGGTCATGGGACGTTGAAGAGGGTTTCCAGATCGGTGGCATCGAGCATGCGCCACTGGCCTTCGGCCAGGTCGCCCAGCGCCAACCCGCCGATGCGGCTGCGGTGCAGCGCATCGACGTGATTGCCGACCGCGGCGAACATGCGTCGCACCTGATGGTAACGGCCTTCATGCAGCACCAGCTGCGCCTGGCGCGGCGACTGCACGTGCAGTTCAGCCGGCAGCAAGGGCTTGTCGTCCGATTCCAGCAGCAGCGTGCCGCTGGCGAAGCGGGTCACTTCGTCGCCACGCAGGTCTTCGGCAAGCGTGACCTCGTAGGCCTTGTCCAGGCGCGACTTGGGCGAGACGATCCGGTGCAGCAGCGCGCCATCGTCGGTCATCAGCAGCATCCCGCTGGTGTCGCGGTCCAGCCGGCCCACCGAGGACAGCACCGGCGCGCGCTCGCGGAAGCGCGGCGGCAGCAGGTCGTAGATCAACCGGCCGGTGTCCTTGGTCGAGCAGGTGTAGCCGCGCGGCTTGTGCAGCAGTACCGTCAGCCCCTGCGGCGGGTCCAGCGGCTCGCCCTCGACCCGGATCGCCTCATGCGCCACCGCGTCATCGGCGTACAGCACCTCACCGTCGGCGTCCGTGATCAGGCCGGCACGGAACATCCCCTGCACCTGCTTGCGGCTGCCATATCCCAGGTTCGCCAACAGCTTGACCAGCTTCATGCGCGACCTCCGCGGCCCCACTTCGGCTCGGTGCTGCGGGGCGCCCGGACCGGCGTGGGGTTCGCGCTGGCCTTGGTGGCCTCGATCAGCTTGAAACCATCGCGCTCGGCCGCCACGCGCACCTGGCCGAAGCTTTCGTTGAGGATCTGCTCGTACGGCAGGTGGCGGTTGGCCACCAGCCACATGCGCCCACCCGGGCGCAGCGCCTGCGCGGCCACGGCGATGAAACGCTGGCCGATGTCGGGGCGATCGGCACGCGAGGGGGTGTGGAACGGCGGATTGGTGACGATGAAGTCGTAGCGGCCCTCGATGCCGGCGGTGACATCGTGCCAGTGGTAGTTCAGCGCAGCCGGCTTGCCCAGCGCGGCCAGGTTCACGCGCGCCAGGGCCAGCGCGCGGCCTTCGGCCTCGTACAGGTCCAGCGCGGTCACGCCCGGGCAACGCGTCAGCACTTCTGCCGAGAGGTAGCCGAACCCGCTGCCGAGATCGGCGCCGTGGCCGGCCAGGTCGGCCGGCAGCTGCTCGACCAGCAGCGCCGACGCCGGATCGATGCGATCCCACGCGAAAATGCCCGGGCGGCTCTGGAAGCGCCCGCCGAGGATGGCGCGCGGCGCATCCAGGCTTGCCCAGCGCTGCGCCAGCGCGGCATCGTGCTGGCCGGTCAGCGGTGCGGTCCAGTAGGCGCGGCAGTGGTTCTTGGTGAGCTTGCCACCCAGCCCGGCCAGCGCCTGCAGATCGCTTTCGCCGGAACGCGCGCCTTCGTTGTTGTGCTGGCAGGCGACCACCACGCCGCCCGGGGCGGCCAGTGCCAGCGCGCGTGCGAACAGGGCGCGGGCTTCCTCGCGCTGGCGCGGCGGCAGCACCAGCACCACCGCGTAGCGGGTGCTGTCGGCCACCAGCTGCTGCTCATCGCGCACCTGCCAGCCGCTGGCCTCCAGCGCATCGGCGAAGGGGCGGAAGCTCTGCTCGCAGACCAGCTGCGCCGGCTGGGCGTGCTCGCGCAGTGGCCAGCCATCGCGCGCGCGCAGGAACAGCACCGGGCCGGCAGGCCAGGACAGCGCGCCGTTGGCGAACGGCAGGAACAGGGTTTCCAGGGGGGCGTCGTGCTGGGCAGCCATGCAGGGGGGCACATCGTCAAAAGAGGGGGCCATTCTACCGGTTCGTCCGTGGGGCCCGGTTTTGCGTTTATTCAACGCCCCGTTGATGCCACGGCAACACCCCAGCCGTCAGGGTGGAGGCTCCCCCTGGAAATGGAGATGACCCATGCGTGCACTGTTCGTCGGCGGCGTGGTGGACAACAGCGAAATGGACCTGGAGGGCAATCACCCGCCGGTGCACTACCCCGAGGACACCGGCGGCGGCCATTCGCGCTACCGGCTGCACCAGGTCGGCAAGACCGCCGATGGCACCGTGGCATACGCGGTGTACGGCGCGCCGGACATGGCCGATGACGAAGTAGGCAGGATCGCCGACGAACGCGCCTATGCGCGCCGTTTCGAGGCAGAAGCGGAAGTGTTCATGCACTGACGCAAGGCAGGCCCGGCGCCGCGGTGCCGGGCCGCCCGGGGTATTGGGGCCTTATGCGTGCGGCGGCAGCTGGCGCACGGCCGCGATGCTGTCCAGCCAGACCAGGTGCTGCTGCACCGGGGTATCGAGATCATCCAGGCGCAACTGGCCATTGCTGCCTTCGTTCTCCGCCGCGTCGCGGTACTGCTGGACGGTGGGTTGCACCGCCACGGTACCCAGCAGGCGGCGGCCGTCCACCAGGGTCAGCTCCACCTGGGTCTGCCCCCGCAGCTGCGGCAGCAGCGCCTCCAGCGCGGCGATGTCGGCAGGGTCGGTATGCACGGTGGGGGCAAGACGGGACATGGCGTTCTCCGGAATACGGCAGGCCAGTGTGCCAAGCCGGGCGTATACGGCCCGGCAACACGCCTAGCGCGCGGCCAGCACGCCGCGTACGGCCGACACCAGCTGCGCCACCGAATAGGGCTTGGCCACGTGCTCCTGGAAGCCGGACGCCAAGGCGCGCTTGCGGTCGTCGGCACGGGCCAGCGCGGTCACCGCCACGGCGGGGAGCACCTGGGCGTCCACGCCGATGTCCTCGCGCAGGGTCCGCACCAGGCCATAGCCATCCATGCCGGGCATGCCGATGTCGGTCAGCAGCACGTCGATGCTGGCGTGGCCACCGGCATCCAGCAGCGCCAGCGCCTCGCCGGCCGATGCCGCCGCCGTGACCTGGGCCCCCTGCTCTTCGAGCAGCCGGCGCAGGTACTCCAGCACCTCCGGCTGATCCTCCACCGCCAGCAGGTGCAGGCCCTTGAGCGGGAACGGCTCGATGATCTGCTCGTTGATCGGGCCATTGAACACTTCGCGCAGCGGGCGCCCATCGGCCTGCGCCTGGTAGCGCGGCAGGCGCACCGTGAACGTGGCGCCGTGGCCCTGGCCATCGCTGCTGGCCGCCACCGCGCCACCATGCAGCTCCACCAGCTGCTGCACGATCGCCAGGCCCAGTCCCAGGCCGCCATGACGGCGGGTGGTGGTGCCATCCGCCTGGCGGAAACGGCCGAACAGGTGGCGCAGGAACTCGGGGGCGATGCCGTCGCCGGAATCGGCCACGGTGATCGACCAGTGCCCGGCATCGGCAGCCAGGGTCACCGCGACGGTGCCCTCGGCCGGGGTGAACTTGATCGCATTGGAGAGCAGGTTCCACAGCACCTGCTGCAGGCGCGTGGCGTCGCCCAGCACCAGGCAGGGGTCGTCGGGCAGGACCAGGCTGGTGGTAAGCGCCTTGCCTTCGGCCACCAGCTCCTGGGCGCGCATCGCTTCGATCATCTGCGCGCGCAGGTCCAGCACTTCCACTTCCAGCTGCACCTTGCCCAGCAGCATGCTGCTCAGGTCCAGCATGTCCGAGATCAGGCGCTTCTGCGCCATCGCGCTGTTGGCGATCACGCCCAGGCCCTTGTACATCGGGCTGGTCTCGTCGATGCGCTGCAGCAGCAGTTCGCTCCAGCCCAGAATGGTGGTCAGCGGCGTGCGCAGTTCATGCGACAGCGTGGCCAGGAATTCATCCTTGACCCGCGCCATGTTCTCGGCGGCGCTGCGCGCGGCGCGTTCGGACTGCAGCAGTTCCTCGCGCGCCATTTCGATTTCGCGCCGTTCGGTCACGTCCGGGCTGCTGCCGGCCAGGCCGATGAAACGGCCCATGCGCGAGAAGCGCGGGCGCGCGTTCATTTCCAGCCAGCGCCACTGGCCATCGGCGCGCCGCCCGCGCACCAGCGCATGCATCGACCGCTGCGCCTTGAGCGCTTCCTGCAGTTCGTACTCGAACACGGAGGCATCGTCGGGATGGACCAGACCGCGCCAGACGTCTTCGGGCACGCGTTGTTCGTCGCCACCGAAGAATTCGGTGAACGCACTGTTGACGAAGCGGGCATGGCCGCGCTCGTCCAGTACCCACACCGGCATCGGCAGCCCATCGGCCAGTGCGCTGAACCGCGCCTCGCTCTCGGCCAGCTCCACTTCGATCTGCTTGCGCGCGGTGACGTCGAAGAACAGCACCGCCACGCGGTGGTCGTCCGGATCTCCCACGCGCACCGCCTCCACCGAATACCAGCGCGACAGCGCGCGGGCCTCCAGTTCGAACTGCAGCGGTTTGCCGGTGCGTGCCACCTGCCCGTAGAGGCGGTACCACTCCGCCTCGTGCTGCGGCTGCAGCACCCGCATGCGCTGGCCAACGGCGTCGGCGATACCGGTATTGCGCACGAAGGCGTCGTTGACCTCCAGGAAGCGGTAGTCCACTGCATGCTCGCCATCGAACAGCACCTGGATGACGCAGAACCCGGCATTCATCCGCTCCAGCACCCCGCGGTGCAGGACGGGGTCAGACGCCGGGACCATGACCGGAGGACGTTCCAGGGTGGAAGGGGGCAGGCTGGACAAAGGCGTCAAGAGGGCAACTGGCGTAACGGAGGGACACAGGATGTTCCAGAGCGCGTATTCGCAGCGTCAAGCGCCAAGGGTGGGATTGACGCCGATGAATTGGCGGCAACGCCGGTGGAGCGGGCGCGGTGGGAGGATTGTCCCTCACCCGGATCAGGATCACACTGCCTTTCGTATTCCCTGTCTCAATGACGCAGGAGGAAGTGCCATGAAGCGTTCAATGATCATCAGCACCGCGCTGGCGTGCGTGCTGGCGATGGGGGCGGCGCAGGCCGCCGGCCCGAGAACCGTGACCGACCCGCAGGCCCCACGGGCGCTGAGCGGGGATGGCCCGGTGCGCGTGCAGTGGACCGATCCCGCGCAGTTCACCGAGATCCGCCAAAGCACCAATCGGTTTGATGCAGAGCGCGGCAACTGGGTGCAGCAGTTGGGCCAGTACGTGCAGACCGCCGCCGGCAAGCAGCTGCAGCCGGGGCAGACGCTGGATGTGACCCTGACCGACATCAAGCGCGCCGGCGACTACGAGCCCTGGCACGGGCCGCGCGCCAGCGACGTGCGGATCATGCGCGACATCTATCCGCCGCGCATTTCGCTGACCTTTACCCTGAAGGATGCGCAGGGCACGGTGGTGTCCCAGGGCGAGCGCAAGCTGGTGGACACCAGCTACCTGCACAACATCGGGTTGCAGAGCGATACCGACCCGCTGCGCTATGAAAAGAAGCTGCTGGACGACTGGATCCAGCGCGACGTGCGCGGCCCGGCCACCGCCAGCCGCTGAACGGGGCGGGTACAACAGAAAAGGCGGCGCCCATGCGGGTGCCGCCTTGTTTGATGGGGCCGCGGCTGTGGCTCAGCCGTGCAGGTAGCGGCGCGGCACGCGCTTGACGCCGCACGGCAGCTGGTAGGCGCTCACCCCGCACAGCGGTGCGAGCACATCCAGCCGCGGCGACGCGCCCCACAGGGTCACGGTGCTGCCGATGCCGGCCTGCGGCAGATCGGTGAGATCGACGGTCAGCATGTCCATCGATACCCGCCCGATCACCCGGCCCGGCTGGCCGTCGATCTGCACCGGGGTGCCGTTCGGGGCGAACTGCGGGTACCCATCGGCGTAGCCCAGGGCCACCACGCCCACGCGGGTGCGCTCCTCGGCAACGAAACGCGCACCGTAGCCGACCGGCTCGCCGGCCTCGATCCAGCGCTCGGCGAAGACCCTGGATTCCATCGTCATCACCGGGCGCAGGCGCTCGGTGGCCATCGACGCGACCGGCAACGGGTTGGCCCCGTACAGCATCAGGCCCGGGCGGACCCAGTCGCTGCGCACCTCCGGCCAGCCCAGCAGCGCGGGCGAATTGCACAGGCTGGTTTCACCGGCCAGGCCGTGGATGGCGGCGGCGAAGGTGGCGGCCTGCTCGCGGGTACGCGGGCTGTCCAGCTCATCGGCGCGGGCCATGTGGCTCATCAGGACCATCGGCCCGACCTGCGGCAGCGCACTGAGGCGGGCATGGGCAGCGCGGAAGTCGTCCGGCGACAGGCCCAGGCGGTGCATGCCGCTGTCCAGCTTCAGCCAGATCGTCAGCGTGGCGTCCGTCTGGAACGCCGCCACCGCGTCGACCTGCCAGGGGGCGGCCACAGCGAACCAGAGGTCGTGCTGGACGATCAGCGGCAGTTCGTCGGCGTCGAAGAAACCTTCCAGCAGCACGATCGGGGTGGTGATGCCGGCCTCGCGCAGTTCCAGCGCTTCTTCAATGCAGGCCACGCCGAACGCATCGGCCGCCTCGTCCTGCAGCGCGCGCGCGCAGGCCACGGCACCGTGGCCGTAGGCATCGGCCTTGATCGCGGCCAGGGTCTTGCGGCCGCCACCGAGTTCACGGGCCAGGCGGTAGTTGGAGCGCAACGCATCCAGATCGATCAACGCGCGGGCTGGGCGCATGCTTCAGGCTCACTATGACGTACGGATGCGGCCGCGTGGCCGTAACGGAAGATATCCAGGCCCTCGGTGCTGATCTGCGGCTGACGCGCGCTCATCAGGTCGGCGAGGTAGCGACCGGAGCCGCAGGCCATCGTCCACCCGAGAGTGCCGTGGCCGGTGTTGAGGAACAGGTTGCGGTACGGCGTGGCGCCGATGACCGGCGTGCCGTCGGGCGTGGCCGGGCGCAGGCCGGTCCAGAACTCGGCGCGACCCAGATCGCCGCCCTCCGGATACAGGTCGCGCACGACCTTCTCCAGGGTGGCGCGGCGACGTGGCGACAGGGACAGGTCGAAACCGCCCACTTCGGCCATGCCGCCCACGCGGATGCGGTCGTCGAAGCGGGTCACGGCGACCTTGTAGCTCTCGTCCAGGATGGTCGAGGTGGGGGCCATCGCCGGGTTGGTGATCGGCAGGGTCAGCGAGTAGCCCTTGAGGGGGTACACGGGCAGGCGCAGGCCAAGCGGGTCGACCAGGGCCGGCGAGTAGCTGCCCAGCGCCACCACGTAGCGGTCGGCGGTTTCCAGCGCGCCATTGATGTGCACGCCGGTGATGCGGTCGCCCTGGGTCTGCAGGCCGGCAATGTCCTGGTCGAAGCGGAACTCGACACCGGCATCGACGCACATCTGCGCCAGGCGGCGGGTGAACAGCTGGCAGTCGCCGGTCTGGTCGCGCGGCAGGCGCAGCGCACCCACCAGGGTATCGGCGACGGCGGCCAGGGCCGGTTCGTGGGCGATGATGCCGGCACGGTCCAGGACTTCGTAGGGCACGTCGTACTGGGCCAGGATCTCGATGTCCTGGGCCGAGGCGTCCAACTGCTGCTGGGTGCGGAACAGCTGAGTGGTGCCAAGGTCGCGGCCTTCGAACGCGATGCCGGTCTGGGCGCGCAGTTCGTTGAGGCAGTCGCGGCTGTACTCGGACATGCGCACCATGCGCGCCTTGTTGATGGCGTAACGCTCATGGGTGCAGTTGCGCAGCATCTGCGCCAGCCAGCGGTACTGGTGCCAGTCCAGGCCCGGGCGGATGGCCAGCGGGGCATGTTCGGCAAACAGCCATTTGACCGCCTTGAGCGGTACGCCGGGGGCGGCCCACGGCGAGGTGTAGCCGAAAGACAGCTGGCCGGCATTGGCGAAACTGGTTTCCAGCGCCGGACCGGGCTGGCGGTCGACGACCGTGACTTCAAACCCGGCCTGCCGCAGGTACCAGGCACTGGTCGTGCCGATCACCCCACTGCCAAGGACTAGAACGCGCATGACACCTCTCCAACCCGATCATTCCCTGCACTGGAGCGTGCCGGGACCACAATTGAGGAAGTATAGTCAGCCCAAACCAATCAATTCGCCTGTTTTTAGGAGCTGAGGCAGGATATTGTCCTGCAAACATCCTCGAGAGGCTGACACGATGGCCGTACGTGCGCGCGAGCTGGACAAGATCGACCGGAAGATCCTGCGGATCCTGCAGGCGGAGGGCCGGATTTCCTTCACCGAACTCGGCGAGCGGGTCGGGCTGTCCACGACCCCCTGCACGGAGCGGGTACGCCGGCTGGAGCGCGACGGGGCGATCACCGGCTATTACGCCAAGCTGGACCCGCACTACCTCAAGGCGAGCCTGCTGGTCTTCGTGGAGATCAGCCTGGCTTACAAATCGGGCGACATTTTCGAGGAGTTCCGGCGCGCGGCGCTGAAGCTGCCCAACGTGCTGGAGTGCCACCTGGTGTCGGGCGATTTCGATTACCTGCTGAAGGCGCGCATCAGTGAGATGGCCTCCTACCGCAAGCTGCTCGGCAGTACGCTGCTGACCCTGCCGCACGTGCGCGAGTCCAAGAGCTACATCGTGATGGAAGAAGTGAAGGAAACGCTGACGCTGCCGATTCCCGATTGAGCGCAACGCAGAAGGCGGCGCGCAGGTGCGCACCGCCAGGTGATTGCGTGAAATGCGTCAGCGCTGCTGTTTCGAGTCCGGGTGGCGCTGCTGGTCCTGCTGCTTGCCGCCCTTCTGGTTCTGCTGATCCCACTGCTGCTGGTTCTGCTGGCCGGCCTTCTGGTTATGCTGCTGACCCTGCTGTTCCTGCGGCGTCTTGCCGGGATTGCGGTTCTGCTGGTTAGCCATGATTGCACTCTTCTCGAAATGCCTTGGGGGATGCGCTGTGTGTTGCGGCGCACGCACAGGGTCCGGGAAAAACGGTTAATCGCAGGCGAAAAAGCAGTGAGCTTGCGCGTTGATGCAGATGACTGCGGCGTTCGGTTGTGAAGTGTTCATGCGGTGGCTCACGTACTCAGACGCAGAAGCGGCGTCTCGATTGCTTCGGCGGGCCGCGCACGGCAGGCCTCCCGCGACCAGCGGGACGACGGTGTGCGGACGCACGAGCCGGCTCTCCTGCGCTCATGCGCAATCCACCGTGGCGTGTGGCGTTGGAGGCGAACGCTCTAGGGCCGGATCTGTTGTCCGCCCGCGCTGGGGAGCGAGTCGTAGTACTTGCCGGTGCGCGTATCCAGGACGCGGTTCGGGCCGACCTGTTTGGCGCCGGGGATGATGCGGCCGTGGCGGTCGTAGACCTTGGGCTGCAGGGTGGGGCCCTGGATCGGGGCAGTGCCGGCCGGGCCTTTGCTCTGGATGGGATGGGTGCGCAGCTGTTGCTGCATCTGGCCGTTGGACTTCACCGGGGCCAATTCGCCAGCGAGGCTGTCGGCCGGTGCGGGGCGCACGGGGATGGGCAGCGGGACCGGGGCCGGTTGCGGCGCCACAACCGGACGGGTGGCGGTGGGCGACGGCGGGGGGCCGATCTGCGCCAGTGCCGGGAGCGGCAGCAGGAGCAGCAGCACGGCACCGAGGCGGCGTGGGCGGTTCATGGCGGGCTCCTGGCGGGGGACAGGGCTTCACCTTGCGCCCGCGTGGGTATCAGCACGATGAACGCGGCGGCTTGAACGCCCTGCCCGCCGGCCCAATCTTGCTGGCATGCCCCCGAGGAACCGCCGATGACCGCTTTCGACCTTGCCCCGCCCAGCGCCGAACAACGCCAGGCCCTGATCGCCGGGCTCAGCGCCGACGAGCAGCGCGTGCTGCTGCACCACGGTACCGAGGCCCCGTTCTGCGGGGTGTTCCTGGACAACAAGCAGGACGGCGTCTACGGCTGCCGGCTGTGCGGGCTGCCGCTGTTCCGCTCGAGCACCAAGTTCGACTCGGGAACCGGCTGGCCAAGCTTCTTCGCGCCGTTCGACCCGGCCCATGTCCGCGAAATCCGTGACATCAGTCACGGCATGATCCGGACCGAAATCGTTTGCGCGCGGTGTGACAGCCATCTCGGCCATGTCTTCCCGGACGGCCCGCCGCCGACCCATGAGCGGCACTGCCTCAATTCGGTGTCGCTGTCGTTCACGCCCAACGGCACGCCCTATCCGGACCCGCTGCAACGCGGCGGCGCCGAGGCCGGTCCCGCCGGCTGACGGGCGGGCGGCGGCCCCACCCGTGGGGCCGAGACCGCCCCGCGGGCACCCGCCCAGCGGTGGGTGCGGACCGGTGTTCGGCACCCCATCGCCGCAAAACTGTGACATCCAACCAACGCTCCCCTTCAGAAAAGCAGGGTCGGGGCCGACATGGAGGTATCCCCTCCCCGCGTCAGCCCCATGCTCATCATCGTTGGACTCCTCGTCGTCATCCTCAGCGTGCTTGGCGGCTATGTCGGCGCGCACGGCAAACTGGGCGCCCTGTGGCAGCCCTATGAACTGGTCATCATCGGCGGAGCGGCGCTGGGTGCGTTCCTGATCGGCACACCGATCAAGACCGTCAAGCAGACCCTGCAGGCCACGGTGGGCGTGTTCAAAGGCCCGCGCTACAAGCAGCAGGACTACATCGATGTGCTGAGCCTGCTCTACGAGCTGCTCAACAAGGCCCGTCGCGAAGGCTTCATGGCGCTGGAAGACCATGTCGAGCGGCCGGCCGAAAGCGCGATCTTCGCCAACTATCCCAAGGTGCAGGCCGATCACCATCTGGTCGACTTCATCACCGACTGCCTGCGCCTGATGATCGGCAGCAACATCGAGCCGCACGAACTGGAGCCGCTGCTGGAAATGGAGCTGGAAAAGCACCATGCCGAAGCGATGCAGCCTGCGGCCGTGCTCAACAAGGTCTCCGACGGCCTGCCCGGTTTCGGCATCGTGGCCGCCGTGCTGGGCATCGTGATCACGATGGGCTCGATCGGCGGTGAGATCACCGAAGTGGGCGCGCACGTGGCCGGCGCACTGGTCGGCACGTTCCTGGGCATCCTGCTGGCCTACGGCTTCGTCGGCCCGCTGGCGGCGGCAGTGGAAGCGCGCGCCGAGCAGGACAGCCGCATCTATGAGTCGGTCAAGACCGCGCTGCTGGCCTGCCTGCGTGGCTACAACCCGAAGATCGCCCTGGAATTCGCCCGCAAGACCCTGCCGTCCAACGTGCGCCCGGGCTTCAGCGAGTTCGAGCAGCATCTCAAGACGGTCAAGTAAGGCACCGACATGGCCGAGAACAAACCCACCGTCATCGTCCGCCGGGTCAAGAAGGCCGGCCACGCCGCCCACCACGGGGGTGCCTGGAAGGTGGCGTACGCCGACTTCGTGACCGCGATGATGGCGTTCTTTCTCGTGCTGTGGCTGATGGCGGCCACCACCAAGCCCGAGCGCGCCGCCATTTCCGAGTACTTCCGCAATCCCAGCCCGCTGGCCGGCCAGAGCGCCACGCCAGCACCGGGCATGGCCGGCCCTGGCGGTGCCAGCACCTCGATGATCAAGCTGGGCGGCGCCACCGATATCTCGCGCGGCAACAGCAACGACCCCTTCCAGAACCAGCAGGCCGCCAAGCCGATTCCGCAGACCGAGCGCGAACGCGAGCAGCAGCAGCTGGAGGCGCTGAAGAAGGAGCTGGAGGAAGCGATCAGCAAGAGCCAGGCGCTGGAGCCGTTCAAGGACCAGCTTCTGCTCGACCTCACCCCGGAAGGGCTGCGCATCCAGATCGTGGACAAGCAGAACCGGCCGATGTTCGACATGGGCAGTGCCGCGCTCAAGCCGTACACGCGCGAGATCCTGCGCGAGCTGTCGCAGTTCATCAACCACGTGCCGAACCGGATCAGCATCACCGGCCACACCGACATCACCGCCTACAACGCCGTGCACGGCTACAGCAACTGGGAGCTCAGCGCCGACCGCGCCAACGCGGCCCGGCGGGCGCTGCTGGATGGCGGGATGACCGAGGACAAGGTCACCCGCGTGGTCGGGCTGTCGTCGTCGGTGCTGTTCGACAAGACCCAGCCGGACAACCCGATCAACCGCCGGATCAGCATCGTGGTGATGACCAAGGCAGCCGAGGCGGCGGCGCTGGCCGGTGCGGGCCAGGAAGTGGCACTGTCGCCGACGGCGCAGGACGCCGATGTCCAGGCCAATCAGGGCACGCCGGCGCTGCCGGTGCGGGCCCCGGCGGCGGCACCGGCGTCCGCGGCGCCTTGAGATCGACCGGCGGCGGGTTGTTCGGGGAATCCGTGGAGCCGGCCGGCGGCCGGGACCACCCTCGCGGGTATGAATCCGTGGAGCCGGCCGGCGGCCGGCACTACAATAGCGGTCTTTCCCGTACAGATAGACCGTTCCCATGTCCAAGCAGTCCAAGGCCAAGCGCGACAAGCGCAAGAAGCAGCAGCCCAAGCGTCCGATCAACCGCCTGAACGCGCAGCAGCCGGTGCAGAACCACGCCGTCCTGCAGAACGAGGAAGGCCAGGTGGTCGCCGCGATCGGCCTGCAGGGCACCGAATGGCTGCTGGCCATCGGCGGCCAGACGATGGGCAACGCGGACAACCCGATCCCGATGCTGGCCATGCTCAAGCACCTGTCCAACGTCCAGGAGAAGGAAGGCCGCAAGGTCACCCTGGAATACTCGACCCAGATGCAGCAGATGATCGACGACCTGGCCGCCGAAGAAGGCAAGACCGCCGACGAGTACCTGGCCCAGCTGGTGTCCGAGTTCGAAGGCGTAGAAGGTGAAGACGACGCCGACGACGCCGGCACCGACGTGGTTGCCGATGCCGCTGACGCCGCCGATGCCCCGGCTGCCGACGCTGCCCCGGCCGACGCCGACGCACAGCCCAAGGGCTGATCGCGGCTACCGGTGACGGTCTATGTCGACGATGCGGTACACCCCTGGCGCGGCGAGCGCTGGGCGCATCTGATGGCCGACACCCTGCCCGAGCTGCACGCCCTGGCGGCGCAGCTCGGGATTCCGCGGCGGGCGTTCCAGAACCGCCGCAGCGGCGCGCACTACGACGTGCCCGCCCCGATGCGCCTGCAGGCCATCGCACTGGGCGCACGCGCCATCTCGCGGCACACCGACCGCGCCCTGGTCAAAGCGGTGATCGCCAACGCCCGCGCGCAGTACGCGCCTTGAGCACGCATGGCGTGGTTGCCGGCCAGCGGCCGGGATTACGTGGCGTTCCGATGTCGCGTGGTTGCCGGCCAGCGGCCGGCACTACGGGTTGGATGCGTGGCTTAGAACGGATCGCTGCCCGGTCGCACTTCCACGCCCAGCAGCGAGCACAGCGCCAGCATGGCGTCGTCGTCGCGGCTGAGCGCCATCCAGCCGGCCAGGCCGTCGGTACCGGCATCCACGCTCCACAACGAATAGTTGTGCTCGCGCAGGCGGTCGTAGGCGGTGGCCATCAGCCGTGGGCCGTCCACATCGGCCGCGAAATCCTCGTCGTCCAGGTCGCCGCCCCAATCCAGCTGCAGGTTCCAGCGCGCGGACAACTCGTTGACCGCCGACATCAGCGCATCGGCATCGCCGCGCTCGACCTCGAAACCGGACTGCCAGGCGATGGCCGTCAGCAGCGGCGACAGCCACTCGGCCTCTTCATCGATCTCCTCACCGCTTTCCAGCAGCGCTTCGCGCCAGCGGTTGAACTGCTGCAGCGCCAGTTCCTCGTCGCCTGGGTTGATCAGCACGAACAGGTTCCAGATGCGCGCCTCGAAGTCGTCTTCGTCGAAATCGCGTTCTTCTTCTTCGAAGTCGAAATAATCGCTGTTGTCGGGCATGACCGGTATTCCTGGAGGCAGGCGCGCATTCTGCCGTGGGAAGGCGTTGGCAGGAAGCGAAATTCGGCCTGGGCCCCGCTGCGGTTTATCCTGTACGGCAGAAGATGGCCGTGGTGGCCGTCAGTACCCGATGACCATGAGCGATACCCCTCCCGATCACCTGGCGATCAACCCGGCCAGCCCCTTCCACGACGCCGCCGCGCTGGAGCGCGGGGTCGGCATCCGTTTCAACGACGTCGAGCGTGACAACGTCGAGGAGTATTCGGTCAGCGAAGGCTGGATCCGCGTGCAGGCCGGCAAGGCCCGCGACCGCCGCGGCAACCCGATGACGATCAAGGTCAAGGGCACCGTGGTGGCCTACTACCTGGACCAGAAGCCCGACGCGTAACCGCTCAACCGCCCAGCGGCCGGTGGCTACCCGGGATTGGCGGCAGCGCCGTCAATCCCGTTGCCGGGTCTCCAGCAGATCCAGGTTGCGGATCAGCCGGCGCGAGACCTCATCGGAGATCTTGCCGCGCCGGGTCAGGCGGAACAGCTCTTCACGCTCGGCGGTGAGGCCAGCGGTGCGCAGCTGCCGATAGCCCTGCTCCATCCGCTTGACCTTCTCCGGATCGGCGTCGGGGCCGTTTTCCTTCTCCAGATTGCGCTGGTACAGCAGGCTGACCCGCGAGGCGGCATCGTTGTACAACTGCACGTTCTCGGTGGTCTGGTTCTGCACCAGCTGCTGGCGCATGCGCTCCACGCCGGCCAGCGCCGCCTTGGAAGCGAGCTTGCGGGCCAGGTCCTCGGCCTTGCGGTCGCCCGAATCGGCGGGCAGCTCCAGTCCCTTCAACAGCCGCGGCAAGGCCACGCTGGCGCCGACCAGCGACACCAGGATCACCGCCGCCGCCAGGAAGATCACCAGGTCGCGCGCCGGGAAGGCGCTGCCATCGGGCAGGAACAACGGCAGGGTCAGCACGCCGGCCAAGGTGATCGCACCGCGTACGCCGGCCACCGACGTCGCCACCACCACCCGCCACGGCGTGCCCTGCTGCACCTCGCCGCGATGGCGCGCACGCAGCAGGCTCCAGCGCAGCGACAGCCACACCCAGGCCAGGCGCAGCAGCACCAGCGCCAGGTTGATCACCACCACATACACCAGCAGCCACCACGCGCTGTGGTGGCCGCTCTCGCTGACGGTGGTGATCGCGCGCTCGACGATGCCCGGCAACTGCTCGCCCAGCAGCACGAACATGATGCCGTTGAAGCTGAACTGCAGCATCCCCCACACCGCTGCGCGCTGCACGCGCATGCTGCCGGAGACGCGGCCGGTCAGCTCGACGTAGCTCATGGTGATGCCCGCCGCGACGGCCGACAGGATGCCCGAGGCATTGGCCTCTTCGGCCAGCAGGTAGGCCGCAAAGGGAATCAGCAGGTTGACCAGCAGCGCCGCACCCGGCTCCTCGCCGAAGCGCCGCCACAGCCAGCGCTGGAAGGTGGACACGCCCAGCGTTACCGCCACGCCGATGGCCAGACCGGCCACGGCCACCCACAGGAAGGTGAGCGAGGCGTTGGCCAGCGAGAACGTCCCGGTCATCACCGCCGCAACCGCGAAGCGGAAGCAGACCAGGCCCGAGGCATCGTTGAGCAGCGACTCGCCTTCCAGGATGTGCATCAGCCGCTTGGGAATTGGCGCACGCGCGGCGATCGACCCCACCGCCACCGGGTCGGTCGGCGAGATGATCGCAGCCAGGGCGAACGCCACCGCCAGCGGCATCACCGGAATCATCCAGTGGATCAGGAAGCCGGCGCCGATCACGGTGAACACCACCAGCCCCAGGGCCAGCTCCAGGATCACGCCCTTGTCGCGGAACAGGCCCTGCTTGGGGATGCGCCAGCCATCCAGGAACAGCAGCGGCGGCAGGAACAGCAGGAAGAACATCTCCGGTTCCAGCGCGTGGCCGCGGTTGAACACGCCGGCGATCACCGCGCCCAGGCCGATCTGCACCAGCGGCAACGGCAGCGACAACGGCAGGACCCGGACCAGGTAGCCGCTGGCCACCACGGCCACCAGCATCGCCAGCACGACTTCAATGGTATGCATGCATTTTCCAGTTGGCAGCGCGGGGGGAGGCTGCGGGCAGCCGGCGCCGGAAACGGAAAAAACGTACCACACCCCTGCCGTCGCGCGAACGCGCGTGTGCAATCGAGCTCAGTAGGCGGACAGCAGGCGCTGCGCGGTCAGCGCGTGGTCGGCACCGGGCCGGCATCGGCGCCGTCGAAGCGGTAGATGTCCATCGCCAGGAAGCCGGCATCGATACCGGCATCGATGCGCTGCGCACCCAGTGTGTCCGCACCGGCCGCCCCCATCGCGACGTACAGCGGCTGCAGGTGCTCGTCGGTGGGATGCGCGCGCTCGGCATACGGCGCCTGGCGGCGGTAGTCGAGCAGTGCGGCACTGTCGTCGGCCGCCAGCCGCTGCTCCACCCAGTCGATGAAGGGCCGCACGTACGGCGCTTCCTTGCCGTCCTGGTAGTTGCCCCAGTCGTGCAGGTTGTGGGTGATGCTGCCCGACCCGATCACCAGCACGCCCTGCTCGCGCAACGGCGCCAGCGCGCGGCCCAGCGCCAGCTGGTGGGCCGGCCCGAGCAGCGGCTGGATCGCCAGCGGTACCACCGGGATGTCCGCATGCGGGTACAGGAAGCGCAGCGGCACCCAGGCGCCGTGATCGAGGCCACGGGTGGCATCGATCACGGTCGGCACGCCGGCAGCGCCGAGCCGCTCGGCGACCTCGCGCGCCAGCGCCGGATCGCCCGGTGCCGGGTATTGCAGGTCGAACAGCGCCTGCGGGAAGCCACCGAAATCGTGGATGGTGGGCGGCCGCGGATGCGCGCCGACCGCCGACTGGCGGGTCAGCCAGTGCGCCGACGCCATGACGATGGCGCGCGGGCGCGGCAGCGTGGCGGCCAGGTCGGCCAGGCGTTGGCCGACCAGGCCGGGGTTGAGCGCGGTCATCGGCGAACCGTGCGAGATGTACAGCGAAGGCAGGCGGGTCATCAGAGGCTCCGGTTGGGGAAGAACGACAGGGGCACGCTCAGCGCGAGGCCAGCGTCCACTTGCCGTCGCCGATGCAGAACAGCACCAGCAGGGCCAGCGCCCAGAACGCCGGGTATTCCCAGCCGCCGCCCGCATTGGCAAAGCTGAAGCCGTTGGCGCCGTGCACGGTGACGATGGTGCCCAGCAGCAGCGGCACACCGATCAGCCCCACCCAGCGCGCGAAGATGCCCAGCAGCAGGGCGGCGGCGAGCGTCAGTTCGAGGGCGATGGTGAGGTAACCGAGCGCGCCGGGCAGACCCAGCGACTGGAAGTAGGCGGCGGTGCCGGCCGGGGTGAACACCAGCAGCTTGGTCAGCCCGTGGGCCAGGAACAGCGCCCCCAGGGCCCAGCGCAGCACGGTGGCGCCATACGGGGCCAGGGCGGCGGGACGGTGCGGAGTCGTATGCATGGAACACCTCGACAGGATGCGATGCGCACAGGTTATTGCGCGCATAGCCGCCAATAAATACGATCAACCGACGCTGTTTATTACGGGACGCGCAACAATGGACACCCTGGAAGCGATGCGTGTGTTCGTGGCGGTGGTGGAGCGCAACGGGTTCAGCGCCGCCGCGCAGGCGCTGGACATGTCCACCGCCGGGGTCACCCGCCAGATCGCGGCACTGGAGCAGCGGCTGTCCACACGCCTGCTCAACCGCACCACCCGCCGGGTGAGCCCGACCAGCACCGGCGCGGCCTACTACGCCCAGTGCGTGCAGCTGCTGGCGCAGTTCGATGCGCTGGAAGCCAGCATCGGCGCGCAGGCGCTGGAGCCCTCGGGCCTGCTGCGGATCAACGCGCCCGTCAGTTACGGCATCGCCCGGCTGGGCCCGCTGCTGGCCGGCTACCGGGCACGCCATCCGCAGGTGCAGCTGGATCTGTCATTGTCCGACCGCCTGGTGGACATGGTCGAAGAAGGCTTCGACGTGGCCATCCGCATCACCCGGCAACCCGGCCCGGCGCTGATCGCGCGCAAGCTCGCCGATGCCCGTATCACCCTGTGTGCGGCGCCGGCCTACCTGGCCGCCTACGGCCACCCGGAGCAGCCGGAGGATCTGGCCGATCATCAGTGCCTGAACTACAGCTACTGGGGCGGCGGCGATGCCTGGCAGCTGCGTGGCCCGCGCGGCGAGGTCAGCGTGGCGATCCGCGGTGGCATCCGCGCCAACAACGGCGATGTGCTGCGCGAGGCGGCGATCGCCGGCCTCGGCATCATCCTGCAGCCGGATTTCCTGATCGACGACGCGCTGGCCGACGGCCGCCTGCAGCGCATCCTGCCCGACTGGGATGTGCCGCCCGTCGGCATCCATGCCGTGTACACCAGCCGCAACCACCTGGCGCCGAAGGTGCGCACCTTCATCGACTACCTGGTCGAGGCGCTGGCCTGACAGCGCCGGCCGCGGCGCGCGGCGCTACACCGCGTCGGCGGTCTCCAGCCGGGCGATCACCTCGCGCAGCGGCGCCGGCCGGCCCAGCAGGTAGCCCTGCACCTGGTCGCAGCCGTGCGCGGCCAGCCACTGGTGCTGGCCGGGGGTCTCCACGCCCTCGGCGATGATGGTCAGGCCCATGCTGTGCCCCAACGACAACAGCGCGCGGCAGATCGAGGCGTTGCGCGGATTGGTCTCAACATCGGCCACGAAGCTGCGGTCGATCTTCAGGATGTCCAGCGGCAGGTGCTGCAGGTAGGACATGTTGGAGTAGCCGGTACCGAAATCGTCCAGCGAAATGCAGATGCCCTGTTCGTGCAGCCGCTGCATGGTCTGCTTGGCCTGCGCCGGTTTGCGCATCAGGCTGCTTTCGGTCAGTTCCACCTGCAGCGCACCGCGTTCCAGGCCGAACTCCTGGGTGGCGCGGGTGAACTCGGCCACCAGATCGCTGTTGAAGAACTGCACCGCCGAGACGTTCACCGCGATCGGCAGCATGCCCCACCCGGCATCAACCAGCTGCCGCTGCGCCTGCGCCGCCGCACGGATCACCCAGCGGCCCAGCGCCAGGATCAACCCGGTGTCTTCGCAGAGCTGGATGAACTCGCCTGGCGGAATGAAGCTGCCATCCGGCTGCGGCCAGCGCAGCAGGGCTTCCAGGGCTGCCGGGCTGCCATCGCTGGCGTGGCAGATGGGCTGGAAATACAGCTCGAACTCGGCGTCGATCGCACTGTGGATGCGCCCGGCCAGGCGCAGCCGCTCGGCCAGGCGCGAGCTGACGGTATTGTCGTACCACGCGATCACGCTGCCTTCGTCGCGCGCGGCATGCGCCGCCTGCGCGGCCATGCCGATCACCTGCTCGGCCGGCAGCACATCGCCGTCGAACTTCACCGCCACGCCGATGCGCGGCTCGAACTGGTGCAGCCAATCCTGCCCGCGTACCGGTTCGGACACGGTCTGCACCAGCGTATCCAGCGCCGACTGGCGGTCGTGGGTGTCGTCGATGGCGAAGATGAAATCCTCGGCCGGCTGGAACGCCAGCGCACCGTAGCGCGCGCCCAGGCCCCCCAGCCGCTTGGCCATCGCCTGCAGCACCACCTCGCCCACTTCGCGGCCCAGCGTATCGGCCACCAGCTGCAGGCCGCGGAACTGCACGTAGGCGATGGTGTAGCCGCCACCCGCCGCATCCAGCTGTTCGGCCAGCGCACGCGTATTGAGCAGGCCGGTGGCCGGGTTGTGGGTGGCGTGGTACGCCAGGTCGCGCTCGTAGGCCAAGCGCTCGCTGACATCCTCGGCCAACACCAGGCACGCCTGGCGGCCATCGAAATCCAGCCGTGCAAGGTGGGCACGCACCTCGAACACGGTGCCATCCTTGCGCCGGTGCATGCGCACCGTGGCGTCCTGCACATCGCCGATGCGTGCCTGCTCGATGGCGCCGCGGATCTCCTCCCAGCCTTCGCGCGGGCGGATGTCCAGGATGCTCATGGAGAGGAATTCGTCGCGGCTGAAGCCGTACTGGCGGACTGCCGCTTCGTTCACTTCCAGGAAGCGCAGCGTATCGGGATCGAACACCCAGAACGGTGCCGGGTTGCGGTCGAACAGCAGGCGGAACTGGCGCTCGGCCTGCTGCATCCGCGCCAGGGCCTGCACGCGCTCGCTGACATCGGTGAGCGCACCGATCATGCGCCGCTGCCGATCCACCACCGCCACCCGCTGGCCGCGCGCGGACACCCAGCGCGTGGCACCGCCGGGCAGCACCACGCGGAACATTTCATCCAGCACCGCAGTACCGGCAAAGGCCGCATCAAAGGCGGCCTGCATGCGCGGCGCGTCTTCGTGGTGCACGCGGGCGAAGAAATCGGCAACCGGCAGGCTGTCGATGTCCAGGCCGAAGATGTCGCGCGCCAGCGGCGACCAGCGCAGCACGCAGGCATCCTCATCCACATACCAGGTGCATACCTTGCCCACCTGGTGGGCCAGGCTCAGCTCGGCATGGCCGGTGCGCAGCTCTTCGGTCAGCGCGTCCTGGTGCACGGTGGCGCGGCGCAGGCTGAAATACACCCCGAGGAACACCGCCCAGTACGCCAGGTACACGCCCAGCGAGGCGTACACGTAGGGCCACCACGGTGCCAGCACGTCGCGGCGCCCCAGCCCGGCGTACACCGCCAGCGGGTACTGGCCCAGCGTGGTCAGGGTGGAGATGCGTTCGATCTGGTCCACCGAGCTGGTCTCGATGCCCAGCGGCGTCACCGCATCGGTACGCAGCATCTCGCGCCGGGCCAGGCCGAAGCGCTGGCCGGTGGCCCCGAGCGGATCAGGGCTGCGCGCCAGCACATAGCCCTGCGCGTCGGTGATCGAGATCACCCCGAACTCACCGGTGTCCAGGCCACTGATGATCGAGGTCAATTCTTCGGTATGCAGGCGGGAAAGCAGCCAGCGGTTGGCCCCCATGCGCAGCGCCAGCGGCAGCACCCAGCGGTGGCCGTCCAGCGCCTGCGGCGGGCCGACGTACAGCGCGCTGCCGGTGCCGCGGTTGGATTCGGTTGCCCACAGCGGCAGGTGCAGGTCGCCGCTGCCGCTCGTCAGCGCGCGCCCGTGCTGGTCCACCACCACGATGCTGTCCAGCTCGGCATGCCGCTGCAGCACCCCGGCGATGGCATCGTCGAGCAGTTCCGGCGCCTGCTCCGGCACGCGCTGGAACAGCTTCGCGCCATCGTCGGCGATGCCCAGCATGGCCCGTTCAAGATTGCGCAGCTCCAGCCGCAGCAGGCGCTGCGAACCGGCGGCCAGCGCACAGCTCTGGCGTTGCGCGGCTTCCTGGCGGCGCTGGTAATCGTTGGCCAGCATGGCGCCCAGCGCGACGGCCAGCAGCACGGCCAGCGCGCTGCCCAACCAGACGATCGTCCGCAGTGGCCGCGCCATCGCACGGTTCAACGCGGGCATCGCAAACGGCTCCCTTCATTGCGGGCTGACTTCATGCGCAAACGCTTCCTGGTTTCCCCCAAACCTGAGCGGCCGAAGCCACCTTTTCTTGACGCCTGCAAACGTGTCCGCGCGATGCCTCCCCTGGCATCCCGGCGCGGAACGGTCCTGCCGGCCCCAGCATGCACCAGCGGCGGCCATGCGGGAAGAGCAGGATCTGGCCATTGGACGATCGCGCGTGCGGCCTGATCCTGCCTGCGCCAGAGGACTAGACTAGGTCCTTTCCGTTGCCTGAGAAGGTCCATGTCCAAGCTGCGCCGCCCCACCCTGATGCTCGCCATTGCCGCCAGCCTGTCGCTGAGCCTGGCCGCCTGCGACCGCGAACCGGCCGCACCGCCGGCCGCACCCGCTGCCGATACCGCCGCGCCGCCGGCCCCGGCCAAGCCGCAGCTGGGCAGCTTCGGCTTCGACATCGCCGGCATGGACCGCAGCCTGGCGGCGGGCGACGATTTCTTCGGCTTCGCCAACGGCACCTGGGTCAAGAACACCGAGATCCCGGCCGACCGCTCCAGCTACGGCAGCTTCAACGTCATCGCCGAAAAGACCCTGGCCGATACCCGCGCGATCCTCGAAGGCGCCGCCGCCGACGCCAAGGCCGAGGGCGAAGCCAAGCTGATCGGCGACTACTACGCCGCCTACATGGACGACGCCGGCATCGAATCGCGCGGCCTGGCCCCGGTCAAGCCGACCCTCGATGCCATCGCCGGCATTGCCGACAAGTCCGCGCTGGCCACCACCCTGGGCGGCACCCTGCGCGCCGACGTCGACCTGCTGAATGCGACCAACTTCTACACCGACCGCCTGTTCGGCGTGTGGGTGTCGGTGGACCTGCTGCAGCCGGACCGCACCGCCCCGTACCTGGTGCAGGGCGGCCTGGGCCTGCCGGACCGCGACTTCTACCTGCAGGGCGGCCGCATGGCCGAGCTGCGCAAGCAGTACCAGGCCTACATCGCCCAGGTGCTGCAGCTGGCGGGCGTTGCCGATCCGGCGGCCAAGGCGCAGCGCATCCTGGCGCTGGAGACCAGGATCGCCCAGGCGCACGCCACCCAGGAAGAAACCAACGATGTGGCCAAGGGCGCCAACGCCTGGAAGCAGGCCGACCTGAGCGCCAAGGCGCCGGGCATGGACTGGAGCGCCTTCCTGGCCGGTGCCCAACTGGGCGAGCAGCAGGACTTCATCGTGTGGCAGCCCAAGGCGGTGGCCGGCATTTCCCGCCTGGTCGCCACCGAGCCGCTGGACGTATGGAAGGACTATCTCGCCTTCCATGCCCTGGATCGCGCCGCGCCCTACCTGCCGAAGACCTTCGCCGACGCGCGCTTCGCTTTCCACGGCACCGCGCTGAACGGCACGCCGCAGCAGAGCGAGCGCTGGAAGCGGGCGGTGGACGACAGCAACCACGCCGTTGGCGAGGCCATCGGCAAGCTGTATGTCGAGCGTCATTTCGACCCGGCCACCAAGGCGCGCGCCGACGAAATGGCCAGGAACATCATCGCCGCCTTCGCCAAGCGCATCGATGCACTGGCGTGGATGTCGCCGCAGACCAAGGCACGCGCCAAGGCCAAGGTTGCCGGGCTCACCGTGGGCATGGGCTACCCGGACAAGTGGCGTGATTACAGCGGGCTGGAGGTCAAGCGCGACGATGCGCTGGGCAACGCCGAACGTGCCGAACTCTTCGAGTACCAGCGCAACATCGCCAAGCTCGGCAAGCCGGTGGACCACACCGAGTGGGCGATGCTGCCGCAGACCATCAACGCAATGAACGTACCGCTGGAAAACCGCCTGGTGTTCCCGGCCGCGATCCTGCAGCCGCCGTTCTTCGACGGGGCCGCCGACGATGCGGTGAACTACGGTGCGATCGGTGCGGTCATCGGCCACGAGATCAGCCACGGCTTCGACAACGCCGGCGCGCTGTTCGACGAAACCGGCAAGCTGGACAACTGGTGGACCGCCGATGATCTCAAGCAGTTCAACGCAGCCGGCGATGCGCTGGCCGCGCAGTTCAGCAGCTACCAGCCGTTCCCGGGCGTGTCGGTCAACGGCCGCCTGACGCTGGGCGAGAACATCGCCGACGTCGCCGGCTTGGCCACCGCCTACGATGCCTACCAGCTCTCGCTGCAGGGGAAGCCCGGGCAGACCCTGGAAGGCTTCACGCCGGACCAGCGCTTCTTCCTCGGCTTCGCCCAGGCATGGCGCAGCAAGGCCCGCGAACAGGCGCTGCGCAACTCGCTGCTGACCAACGTGCATGCACCGGGCCAGTTCCGCGCGCTCACCGTGCGCAATCTGGATGCGTGGTACCCGGCGTTCGAGGTCAAGGAAGGCCAGAAGCTGTACCTGGCGCCGGACAAGCGGGTCAAGGTGTGGTGATCATCGCGGCGCGATGACCGGAAAACGGGCGCTTCGGCGCCCGTTTTTTTGGGATCAAAAATCCTGTGTGGGCAAACCCAGGTCTGTCCCGGTGCTCGGCTGGGCAAACGCGCGCCCATGTACTTCCACGGTCTGGGTGTTGCATCGTTGCCGCAAGGGGCGGTGTAGAACGCGTCGGGCAGCACCCGCTTCGCGCACCGGCCGTTACAGGTGGGGAGCGCTACTGGCGCAGGTTCGACCTCAAACGCTTAGCCCCTCTCACATGCCATCTGATCGACAACATTGGTCGTCGCCTCTCGAACGTTCTTGTCGCCCACATACCCCTCAATCACTTCAGCGTGGTAGTGGATCTGGCACCTTTCGCCGACGTCCGGAATCCGCTTGCCGTCGTCGAAGTGCGGTAGCACCACCACCAGTTCCTTCCCTTTCGCTTTCACTCTGAACTGGATCCAGGTACGAATGTATCCGGTATAGGGCAGGATAGCGGATCGTTCAATGATGGCTGCATCCTGCAGTGTTTCACTCTGTTGGTCAGCTCTGGTGGATGCACACGAAATCCCCGCCGCGAGCGTTAGCGCAACAATGCAGAGTCGGTCTCTCATCAAGGCGTCCCATTCTGATCCAGCAGGAAGTTGTAAGACTTGACCGTGGCACCACTGGCGTCCTGGCAGTGCACGCCAACATTTGAAGTCGATGAACACTTTGGGATCGCTGCTCCTGGCGCACCCACCTTTGGATTGGTGGCCGAGATGGATAAGTTACCTTGCTTATCCGCTGCGACAGTGGACCCGGTCAGCTGATATGTTTGTTGGATAAACGTCTGCTGACCCGCATCCCACACTGGAATCCGCTCACCCTTTTTCCAGGCGGCCCACCCCTTCACCACGCGGCAAGGACGCTGGCCGGAACACCGACACGCGTGCAGGCGCGGGTGGCCACGCCATCCGGCAGCGCGCGGCGGAACAGCGGCGCCATGCCGCGCAGCAGGCGGGCCGACGTCTGCGCCTGCACACGTTGCACCGCAGTGCGTTCCAGCAGGGTCATCGCCCACGGCGGCAGCAACGCGGTCCCGGCGCCGAGAAACAGGTCACGCGACAGCCCCGCCATCGGCACCGGCAGGCGGATGCCCGAGAGCACCGCCAGCACCTCGCGCGAGCGCGCATCGAAGCGCAACCGGGGCAGCTCCCGTGCGAAGTACGCCGCCACCTCCGCTTCCGAGGCCGGCACATCGATCGCGCCCAAGGCTTCGGCCACGCGGCGGTACTCGTCGTAGTAGCGGTCTGCAACCGCCGTCGGCACATCGCGGCAATAGCGGCGGCAGCCCTGCAGGAACCCGTAGGCCTCGGTGACGTGGACCCAGGTCAGCAGATCCGGCGCATCGGCCGAGTACGCCTGCCCGTCCGGCGTCTGCCCCCGCACCTGCGCATGAATGCGCCTGACCCGGGCAACCATCGTCTCCACCTCGCCGGCGGGCGCGTAGCTGGTGCCGGCCACGAAGGCGGTGGTGCGGCGCAGCCGGCCGACCAGATCGCCGCGGAAGTTGGAGTGGTCGTACACCCCCGCCAGCGCCAATGGGTGCAGGGTCTGCAGCATCAGCGCGCACAGGCCGCCGGCAAGCATTCCCGGCAGCTCCGCATGCACCCGCCACGTGGCGCTGTCCGGGCCAAACCAGCCCGGATCACCCTGGGGGTGGTCGTAATCGATGTTGCTCTGCCCGCGCGGGAATGTGTCGAGTACCCAGCGCCGGATCGGCGCGGTGATGGGGCGGGAAAGACGGGTGAGCAGCGGCGGCATCGCAGGTCCGATCGGCGGAAGAAACGACCGCTGGCTGCGCGGTCGGCCTCGATTCTGGCCGATCCCGGCCGACGCGGCGAGCCACGACGGTCATCGTGTGTTTCATGTGCGCCCGCAACATGAATCAACCTGCGACATCTTGTCGCAGGCCGCGCGCGCGATGGTGCGCCGCACCAACCCTCCCGCATTCAGAAAATCGACGCACGCTCCTTCGCGTTCTCCCCATTGCGCCGGCCGCTGGAAGTGCTAGAACTGAATCCGCCTCAAGTTCGTCCAAATGCGCTGCCGCACGTTCCAGAAGGAGCACGTCATGATCGCTTTGTTCAAGGGTTTGGGTTTGCTGTTGCAGGACAACGAGCTGTACAACAGCCCGTTCGAAAAACAGGTCGCGCATTGGCGTAACAAGAGCGAGCAGCAGATCCGCGAGGAAGTGGCCGTGCTCGCCAAGGCCAAGGGCCAGTGGCTGATGGCCTCGATCGTCGGTTGGCAGGCGGCCTCGCTGCTGATCCTCGGCCTCATCAGCAACTACCTGTGGAAGGACGACTTCCATATCACCTTCACCCGCGTGGTGATCGTGTTCGGCTCCTGGATCTCGATCCTGTTCGTGATCTGGTTCATGGCCAACATGTTCGACCACAAGGCCGGCTTCGAGCGCTGGATGAAGGCGTTCAACAGCCGCGAGCGGATCACCTCCGACGCCGACAGCGTCGAGTGCGTGGCCGATGCGCTGGAGATGGCCCAGCACTATCCGGAAGTGCTCAACTACAAGCAGGTCGTCAGTGCGCGGCGCGAGCTGCGCCATGAAGACATCCGCATCATGCGCGAGATCGGCCGGATGCATCAGCATTCCGAACTGGTTGGCCGCCTCAATCATGTCGGTGAGCAGGAACCCGGCAACAACCTGCACCTGCAGCCGGCCTTCTGACCGGCACGCCAAGTGGGGGGAGCCACGATGCCACCGTGATCAGTCACGGTGGCATCGTTCTTTGTGGATATCGCTGGCGCACTGCTTGAAGCCGGCCGGCAGGCCGGGCATCGCCCGGGTCTGCCCCACCGCCACCGCGAACTGCTGCAGCGGCGGCTGCGCGCAGGCCGCGTCCGGCGTGCAGCGCGGGTCCAGCACCAGGTAGTGGCATTGCCCGCTGCGGCTGGCGATGCACTCGAAGCGCGCGACGCCATCGACCACCGTGGTGCGGCTGTACAGCGTATCCACCCCGTTGGCACTGACGCGGGTGACGGAGGTGTTGCTGGACTGCTGGCAGGCCGCGAGGAACAGCAGGCAGGCAGCGGCAAGAGCGGGCGTACGCATACGGGGCGACTCCGTGCTGGGGCGGCTTACATGCCGCGGAACAGGCTCATGAACGGTTGGCTGACGTTGAGGATCTCCGGCCGGCACTTCAGCCGCAGCTGGCCGCGCCCGGTATCGTCGCGGCTCACCGCCGCCACCGCCTGCATGTTGACGATGGTGGAGCGGTGCACCTGGCGGAAGCGCTGCGGGTCCAGCACTTCCAGCAGTTCGCGCAGCGGCGTGCGCAGCAGGCTTTCGCCCTGCGCGGTGACCACCGTGGTGTACTTGCTGTCGGCGCGGAAGTACACCACGTCCTCCAGCATGATCAGGTGCGTATCGCGGCCGTTGCTGGCGGTGATCCAGGCCAGCGGCGGCGCCGTGGACCGCGCCGCCGGCTGCTGGCCCAGCCGCTGCAGCAGCTGTTCGAGCATCGCATTGTCCGGGCGCCCGGCCTGCATCCGCGTGAGGATGCGCTCGCGCGTGGCCAGCAGCCGCTCGTCGCTGACCGGCTTGAGCAGGTAGTCCACCGCGCCCTGCTCGAACGCGTCGATGGCGTACTGGTCGTAGGCGGTCACGAACACCACCTGGGTGCGCGGGCTGATCTCGGGCAGCGCGCGCGCCACCTCGATGCCACTGATGCCGGGCATGCGGATGTCCAGCAGCGCCAGATCCGGTTTCAGCTCCGCCAGCCGCTCCAGCGCGCTGGCGCCGTCTTCGCATTCGGCCACCAGCCGCAGCTCCGGCCACAACCGTTGCAACTGGCCCACCAGCGACTGGCGCAGCAGATCTTCATCTTCGGCAATGAGCGCATCAAGCTGCATGGATGGCCTCGCGTGCGTCGTACGGCAGGGTGATCGTGGCCGCCACGCCGCTGGGGAAGTTGGCCACGATCGCCACACCGGCGTGTTCGCCGCAGGTCAGGCGCAGGCGCTCGCGCAGGTTCTTCAGGCCGATGCCCGTGCCGCTGGTGCTGTGGCCGAAGCCCAGCCCGTCATCGGCCACGGTCAGGGTGACATGGTCGTCGAAGGCGCGCGCGATGATCCACACCGTACCGCCGCCGGGCTTGGGTTCCAACCCGTGTTTGATGGCGTTCTCCACCAGCGTCTGCAGCGCCATCGAGGGCAGCGGCAGCACGTGCAGCGCTGGCGGCACGTCCACCTGCAGCAGCAGGCGCGCGCCCATGCGGATCTTCAGGATCTCCAGGTACGCCTGGGTGCGCTCCAGTTCCACACCCAGCGTGGACATCGATTCGTCCACGCGGGGCAGCGAGCTGCGCAGGTACTGGATCAGGTGACCCAGCATCTGGTCCGCGCGCGGCGGATCGGTGCGGGTGAGCACCTGGGCGTTGGCCAGCGTGTTGTACAGGAAGTGCGGCTCCACCTGCGCGTGCAGCAGGTTCAGCCGCGCCACGCTCAGTTCCTTCTCGGTGGCGGTCTGGGCGGCGGCGGCCTGTTCGTCACGGCGCTGCTCGGCAACGCGGCGGGTGATCGCACGCCCCACCGCCTCGGCATTCTCGTAGTTGCTGCCCTCATCGACCGCAAGCAGGTCGGCCCACACGCCGGCGTCGGGCTCGAACAGCAGGGTCACGCTGCTGGTGCCCTGCCCCGGCGTGACCGTGGCAAGCACGCTGTTGCGTTTGATCGCCAAGCGCGCGGGCAGGTTCCAGCGCGACGGCGGCCGGCCGTTGTAGGGGTCCACGCGGCGCACGTAGGCACGCACCTGCAGACTGCCGGCGGCGCTCTCCATGTCTTCCACGCGGGGCAGCTCGGCCAGCGCCGCTTCGACCAGGGCGAAGGCCGGGCCGGCGTCCATCGGCAGCTCGATCTGGCGGCGCTGGCGGCTGGACAGGGTGGTGCCGTCCAGGTGCCCGGCCACCAGCCACACCCGACGGATATGGGTGATGCAGCTGCCGATCGCGGTCACGACCACGAACATCGCCAGCAGCCCGAACACCCAGCCCGGGCCGTCGCGCATGCCGCTGAAAATGCCACTCCAGACGAAGCCGGCCACGATGATCGCGGCGGCCCAGGCCAACAGGATGCGGACGATCAGAGCGAGGCTGGCGAGCACGGTGGCGGTTCCGGGAAGAGGTTGAAGCGAGCATAGCCCTGCCGCCGGCAAGGACAAGCCGCATGCGACGAAGGCGGGAATCGGGGGGATGAAGCGCGATCCGACGGGCATGGCGGTCGGGATCGCGGCCGCGACAGCCGGCCACTGGACGCCACTGCCGGGGCTGCCGGGGCTGCCCCGCCGGAACAACCGGCGGGGCAGGCGGGGTTACTTTCGCTCGGTGGCGCTGGCGTCACGCGGGGCGCGGAACTGCGAATCGGCGCTCCAGTTCGGCCAGGCGCGCGAGTTGGCCAGCTGGTTGCCCAGCGTGTACAGCACTTCCAGGTCGCGCGCGGCGCCGGCGAAGGTCCAGTCCGGCTGCCACTCGTCGCCCTGCTGGTGGTAGCGCTTGGCGGTGTAGTCGTCGGAGGCCTTCTTGCCGGCCGCCACGCCACCGTCCACCCAGTCCTGACCGGCCGAGTACGACACCGCCGGCACGCCGCGCTTGGCGAACGGGAAGTGGTCGGAGCGGAAGAACAGGCCGGCTTCCGGCTTGGGATCGGGGGTGTAGCGGATGTCCCAGCCCTTGGCCACGTCCTTGAGCTGGTCCAGCAGTTCCAGCTTGGCCGAACCATAGATGCCGAAGTCGCGCGACGGACTGAACGGTGCCATGCCGTCCATGTTGATCACTGCCACCGTCTTGGACAGCGGGTACAGCGGGTGGCTGGCGTAGTACTCCGAGCCCAGCAGGCCCTTTTCCTCGGCGGTGACCGCCAGGAACAGCACCGAGCGCTCCGGGCGCTTGCCCTTGGCGAAGCCGCGCGCCAGCTCGACGAGCGAGGCGGTGCCACTGGCGTTGTCCAGGGCGCCGTTGAAGATGGTGTCGCCGTTGGCATCGGGCTTGCCCACGCCGATGTGGTCCCAGTGCGCGCTGTACACCACGGTCTCGTCCGGATGCGTGCTGCCTTCCAGGCGGGCGGCCACGTTGTGCGAGGTGATCACCTCGGTCTTGACGGCGTACTTGGCCGAGAAGGTTTCGCCCTTCAGTTCAACCGGCTTGAAGTCGCGGGTCTGCGCCTGCTTCTTGAGCGCCTCGAAATCCAGGCCGGCACGCTTGAACAGGTCCACCGCCAGATCGCGCTGGATCCAGCCTTCCAGCAGCGGATGCGCCTCGGCCGGCTTGTCACGCACCACGTCGAACATGGTGTTGGTGTTGGAGCCGGCCACGGTGGCCCAGCCATACGACGCCGGTGCGGTCTCGTGCACGATCAGCACGCCGAGTGCGCCCTGGCGCGCGCCTTCCTCGTACTTGTAGGTCCAGCGACCGTAGTAGGTCATGCCCTTGCCGTCGAAATCGCCCTGGCCGCTTTCGAAGTCCGGGTCGTTGATCAGCACCACGGCGATCTTGCCCTTCAGGTCCACGCCCTTGAAGTCGTCCCAGTTGCGCTCGCCGGCCTTGACGCCGTAGCCAAGGAAGACCAGCGGCGCATTGCGGATATCCACCTCGCTGGCGCCGTTCATGGCCGCGCGCACGGCGATTTCCTTGCCCTGGCTCAGGGCCTGCGGCGTGCCCTTGCTGCTCAGCGACAGGCTCGGGGTACCCACGATGTCGCCCTTGAGCAGCGGCACGGCCTGGGTCCACAGGCGCTTGCCGTCCTTGAGATCGCCGCCCGGCTGCAGGCCGGCGGCCGCGAACTGCCTGCTCAGGAACGCAATGGTTTTTTCTTCCCCGGCAGTGGCCGGCGAGCGGCCCTCGTAGGCGTCCGATGCCAGTTCCTTGACGTCGGCGGAGATCCGCGCGCCATCGAATTTGGGGGTGGCGGCCATCAAGGCCGACGACACCGACAACGCCAACAGGCTGATTACCACTCGCTTCACGCTGCACCTCATACGGGACGACAATCGCCCGAGTGTAGGACAGCCGGCGCGGTTTGCGGCAGTGCCGGTCTACAGGGCGGCGGCGCGTGCCAGCAGCAGGTCTTTCTCGCGTGCGTTGGCGGTCAGGGCGGCGGCGGCCTGGAAGGCCGCGCGCGCTTCGGCATGCCGGCCCAGCTGCTGCAGTACATCGCCGCGCACTGCCGCCAGCGGCACGTAGCCACGCAGGCGCGGGTCGTCCTGCAGCGGCTGCAGCAGCGCCCAGGCCGCATCGGCACCGTGCGCGCGCGCCACCGCGACCACGCGGTTGAGTTCCACCACCGGCGAGGGATGGTGATGGGCCAGCGTGGCGTAGAGCGCGGCCAGGCGCGGCCAGTCGGTATCCTCCGCGCGCCGCGCGCCGGCGTGGCAGTCGGCGATGGCCGCCTGCAGCACATACGCGTCGGTGCTGCCGCCCAGCGCCTGCGCCTGCCGCAACGCCGCCTGGCCACGCGCGATCTGCAGCCAGTCCCAGCGCGCCCGGTCCTGGTCGGGCAGCAGGATCGGGCGGCCGTCGGCCGTGGTGCGTGCGGCGGTACGCGAGGCCTGCAGCTCCATCAATGCCAGCAGCCCGTGTACCTGCGGCCAGGCCGGCAGGCGATGCACCAGCACCCGGCCCATGCGCAGCGCTTCCTCGCACAGCGCCGGCCGCATCCAGTCGTCGCCGGCGCTGGCCGCGTAGCCTTCGTTGAAGATCAGGTAGACCACCTCCAGCACCGAAGCCAGCCGTTCGGGCAGCGCGGCCTGGCGCGGCACTTCGAACGGCACCTGCTTCTGCGCCAGGGTGCGTTTGGCACGCACGATGCGCTGGGCGATGGTCGGTTCGGGCGTGAGGAAGGCGCGGGCGATTTCATCGGTGGTCAGGCCGCCAAGCAGGCGCAGGGTCAACGCCACCCGTGCATCGGCGGCCAGCACCGGATGGCAGGCCACGAACATCAGCCGCAGCAGGTCATCGCCGATGTCGTCTTCCAGTGCCGCCGTGTCATCCGGCGCCGGCTTCGGCTGCGGTTCCAGCTCGCTGCCCCACTGCGCATGCTGGCCGGCCACCCGCTGGTGCTGGCGCAGTACATCGATGGCGCGGTTGCGTGCGGTGGTCATCAGCCACGCTCCGGGATTGTCCGGAACGCCCTGCCCCGGCCAGCGCTCCAGCGCGGCCAGCCAGGTGTCCTGGGCCAGTTCTTCGGCACGCCCGACATCGCCGCCCAGCATCCGGGTCAGGCGCGCGATCAGGGCCGGCGCTTCCATGCGCCAGAGGGTGTCCAGTCGGTGCGCCAGGGCGGTATCCATGCTGCGGATCAGAGCATCGCCGCGCGTGCCGCACAAGCCGCCGGGGGCGTCATCCCGGCTCACCGTCCATATGCGCGAACTCCCACAGGTGGCCGTCCAGGTCCTGGAAGCCGCGCTGGTACATGAACCCGTAGTCGCGTGCCGGCTGCGGTTCGCTCGCGCCCGCCTTGAGCGCTTTTTCCAGGGCGGCATCCACTGCCGCGCGGCTGGGCGCGGACAGCGCGATGATCACCTCGGTCTGGCGGCGGGCATCGCTGATCGGCGTGGTGGTGAACTGGGTGAAGAACGCCTCCACCAGCAGCATCACGAAGATGCTGTCGCTGACGATCATGCAGGCGGCGTTGGTGTCGGTGAAGGTCGGGTTGAAGGTGTAGCCCAGCGCGGCGAAGAAGGCCTTGGAGGCCTCCAGGTCGCGCACCGGCAGGTTGACGAAGATCATCTGCGGCGAATCGGTCATGGTCGGTGTCCTTGGCTGGGAATCAGGGTTGCTTCATGCAGTTGACCATCCACGGCTTGCCGTAGCGGTCGATCAGGAAGCCCCAGCGATGCGCCCAGAAGGTCTCGCCGATCGGCATCTTGATCTCGCCGCCCTCGGCCAGCGCCGCGAACACGCGCTCGGCTTCGTCCACGGACTCCACGTCGATGTTGATGGTGGTGCTGCCCTCGCCCGGGCCGGACGGACTGTCGGCCGCCATCAGGATCGCCTGGCCCACCTCCAGCTGGCTGTGCGCCACGTGGTCCAGGGTCTCCGGCGGCATCTCGCCACAGCCCTCGGTGTTCTCCATCGGCGGCATGTCGCGGTACTTCATTTCCGAGGTGACCGTGCCGTTGAGGACCTTGGCATAGAAGGCCATCGCCTCGTGGGTCTGGCCGTTGAAGCTCAGGAACGGAATCAGTTTCATGGGAATGCTCCAGGGGAATGCGGGGGAATGGGTCAATCGGCGCTGTGGATCTGGTCACGCAGACGCTGTTCCTGCGCCTGTAATTCGGGGGTGAAGGCGGCGCCGAAATCCTCGGCGCTGAGAATCGGGCGCAGCTCGACCACATCGCCAGGGGCGAACGGGGCACGGGTGAGCCATTCGGTGGCCTCGTCCAGCGAGCGCACCTGCCACAGCCAGAATCCGCAGACCAGTTCACGGGTCTCGGCGAACGGGCCATCGATCACCCGCGGTGCGTCGCCGCCGAAGGCCACCCGGCGGGCGCGTGAGGTCGGGTGCAGGCCCTCGCCGGCCAGCATGATCCCGGCCTGTACCAGTTGTTCGTTGTAGGCGCCCATCGCGCGGATCTCGTCCTCGGTCGGCATCTGACCGGCCTCGGTGGCCGCGGTCGCCTTGACCAGTACCATGACTTTCATCGGTGTCTCCTTCGGGGCAGGCCCAGTTGGCGGGCCCTTCATGGATACAACGTTGCAGCGGGGCGGAAATCGACACCTCTGCGAAAAGAACTTCTTCTTCCCTTTCCCTCTGCCTGTTCAGGCTGTTGCCGACAGCGGGGAGGATGTCGTGCTCCAAGGCTTGCGGCAGGCAGAGAGACGCCCGTGGCCGCTGCGAGGCCCCAGCAATCTGGACACGTGGGCCGCGATGCCCTTGTGGGCGAAGTAAAGGAGGAGGGGGCGGCCGCAGGCCGACGCCGGGGGACATTCGCCGACAAGGGCATCGCGGCCCAGCGCTCAACCAACCGGCCGCGGCACCCGCTGCGGCGCTGCAACACGGCCGTTGCGCCGGCTGGGGCATCATGGACACCCCTGCCGACACGGACCCGGCCATGCAGTTCCTGCTGCTGATCTATATCGACGAAAGCCTGCTGCAGGCGCTGCCCGGCGATGAATACGATCGCCTGATGCACGACTGCCTGCAGCATGCCGACACCCTGCAGGCCGAGGGCACGCTGGTGCTGGCACAGAAGCTGGAACCGGTCGCCAGCGCGCAGACGGTGCGCGTGCGGCAGGGCCAGTCGCGGATCACCGATGGCCCGTTCGCCGAAACCCGCGAACTGCTGGCCGGCTTCAACCTGATCAACGCGCCCGACCGTGACGAGGCCATGCGCATCGCCGAGCAGTTCCCGTGGTCGCGCTTCGGCAGCATCGAGGTGCGGCCGCTGGCGGACATGGACGCCGAGCGCGAGCGCGTCGGCGCCTGAGCCGGGTCAGGGCAGCAGCGTGATCTTCAGGTCACGCGGGCCGGTCGCCTCGTTGCCGCTGTAGTCGCGCGCACTGCCACGGATCACGTAGTCGCCCGCCGGCAGCGCATCCGCCTGCCAGCGCCCGGTCTCCACCAACCCGTCGCGGACGGTATTGGTGACCAGGTAGCGGAAGCGGGTCACCGCACTGCCATGCACCGTGATGCCGCTGTCCGGGGCATAGGCCACCACGGTGGCGCTGTCCTCCGCGGGCATGCGGTTGAACACGATGTTGAAGCGGGGCTGCTCATACCCCGCCAGTGGCTGTCCCTGCGCATCGAGAATCTGGTAACCCACCTGGTACAGGCCCAACCGGCGCCGTGGCAGATTGCGGTCCACCTGGTCCCAGGCCTCCACCACGATCTGCACGCCGGGCCCCTGCCGTGGGACCGCCACGCGACCGTCGGCACCGGCGACCAGCGGCTGCTCCAGATCATCCAGCAGGCTCACCGCCGTGATGCGCGGGGCCACCGTATCGGCGTAGTGCGCAAAGCCCAGCGCCACTGCGTTGCGTTCGAACCCGCTGGCGCCCACGCTCAGGTGCACATGCGCCATGCGGTTGATGCTGCCCAGCGGTTCGCCCGCCTGGAAGCGCGTGCCACGCCGCACGCGGATGCGTTCCAGTTTGCCGTCGGCATCCAGCAGCTGCTGCCAGCGCCCATCCAGCGGGCGGTCGCGCGGATCGCGCCCGACCTTCATGTGGATGTACTTGAGCGTGTCCAGCGCCAGACCTTCGCCCTGACCGCCCAGCGCCCAGCTCGCCGCCGGGCTGCTGACCTTGGCGTCGGCGATGGCCAGCACCGGCTGGCCCACGTCGCCACGGATATCGAAGCCGCCGTGCAGGTGATGGCGGCTCTCGCCACTGAAGTTGCCGCGCACTTCGCCCAGCGTACCCACCACCTCGTGCCAGCCATCCTGCGGCGCCAGCGGCCAGCGCCCGCCGGTGGCCGGCAACGGCGCATCGGGCGCAGGGCCGACCAGGGCCGGCGGCGCGGTCTGCCCCGCGTCCAGCGCGCGCAGCCGGTGCACCCGGTAGGACCCCGCGTCGGCCAGATACAGCCCGCCCCCGGCATCCAGTGCCAGCGCGGTCGGTCGCGCAAAGCGCGGCTGCGGCGCAACACCGGCCAGCGCGAGCTGATGGCCCTGGGCCGAGATCTGCACCACCTTGCCGTTGATGTCGCTGGCGTAGATCACCCCGTCATGGGTCACCGCCAACGACAACGGGCCATTGAGCAGACCACCACCGGTGACACGCGTGGTCAGGGTGCCATCCGGGGCGAGCTGGCGGATCGCGTTGTTGAACAGATCGGCGATCAGCAGGTTGCCGTGACCATCCAGCGCGAGCGCCACCGGCGTATCCAGCCGCGCACCGATGCCGGCGCCGTCGATGTTGCCGGGCACCTCGCCACCGGCCAGCGTGCGCACCTGCCCGTCGGTCTCGATCACGCGGATGCGGTCGTTGTACGTGTCGGCCACGAACACACGCCCGCTGGCGTCCACTGCAATGCCCATCGGTGCATCGAAGCGCGCCTGCCGCGCCGGCCCGTCCAGGTAGCCACGCTGGCCGTCGCCGGCCAACGTGCTCACCGTGCCATCGCGGTCGATGCGGCGGATTGCATGGTTGCCGGTGTCGGCCACATACAGCGTGCCGGCCGCATCCACTGCGATCGCCGACGGCGTGTTGAACTGCGCCTGCAACGCCGGCCCGTCGCGCCAGCCTTCGCCGGACCCGGCCAGCGTCTCCACGCGACCATCGGGATGGATGCGGCGGATGCGGTTGTTGTCGCCGGCATCGGCAACGTACACCACGCCCTGCGCATCCACCGCCATACCGTACGGATCGGCGAAACGCGCCTGCATGCCCGCACCCTCGCGCGCACCGGCGACACCGTCGCCCGCCAGCGCCTCGATCTGCGCCGTCCAGCCCAGCACGGTCGGCGCCGGGCCCGGCGGTGGTGCAGGTGGCGCGGGCTCGTGCAGGTAGGTCCATGCCAGCAACGCGGCCGTGACCACGCCGATGCCGCCTGCCCAATACGCACGTGCCATGCCACTTCCTGTCTGATGTCGAGGTGACGACGATAGTCGCTTGGCACGCGCCTGCACACCCATAGCAGCGTTGTTGCCGCGCACGCGCGACTTGTGCCGATCCGCCATCCCGGGTTCAATCCCTGTTGTTGCCACGGAAGGAACCCCCATGCCCCTGCGTCGTCATGCTCTTGCACTGCTGCTCGCGTTGGCGACCAGCACCGCTGCGTCGGCCGCCATCAGCGTCGCCCCCGCCGCGCCGCTCAGTGCGGATGCACAGCGTCTGGTCGATTCGGTAGCCGAGGCGATCATGCAGTCCGATCGCGGTGACGCGCTCGGCGCAATGATCGTGTTCGAACGCGTGCTCGCCGATCCCGCGCTGCCGCAGGTGCCGGCCGACGCGCGCCAGGACGCGTGGGTGGCGGCCGGCATGACCGCCCTGAAGAGCGGGCAGAACGTCGACGCCGAGCGCTACCTGCGCACCGCGCTGGCCGCGCGCGCCGACGACCCCCGCGCCATTTACCTGCTTGCCCGCCTGCAGGTGCAGCAGCAACAGCCGCGCGATGCCGCCCTCAACCTCGCCCGTTCACTGCAGCTTACCGACCGGTTCAACAGCGAGATCAAGAGCGATCTGATCGGCTACCTGCTGCATCAGCTGAAGGACGATCCGACCACCCGCCGCACCCTGCTGCAGGCGTTGTTCGACCGCCAGTGGCAGGACAACGGCATGGAACCGGCGCGTCTATGGCGCTCGCTGGCCACGCTGCAGGCCGACGCGGGCGAGCAGGACCGGCTGGCCGCCACCGTCGCGCGCATCGACGACCCGAGCCAGCTGATCGCGCTGCGCAGCGACAAACGCTTTGACCGGGTCGTTGACCGCGGCAACGCGCGGTTCGATCCAGTCCTCTCGGCGCGCCGCTATACCGATGCCCTGCGCGTGGCCGCTCTGCTGCGGCCCGAGGAAGGCACCCTGCCCGTGCGCATGGCAGACACCCTGCTGATGACCGGCGACGACGCTGCGGTGATCGCCATGACCGACAGCATCGCCGCGTCGGTGCAGGCGCAGGACACGACCGCGCCGCGCACCTACGAGGGCGCCGACGACCTGGCGTGGCTGCTGTACAGCCGTGCCCGTGCGCAGCGGCGCCTGGGCGACATGGACGCAGCGTTGGCCACCCAGGCGCAGGCCCTGCGGTTCCACGATTCAGACGCGCCCAACACGGTTCAGTACCTGGTCCTGGCCGGCTGGCAGATGTCCCTGCAGCGACCGCAGCAGGCCCTGGATACCCTGGCGGTGCTGCCGGCGGAGCTGGGCTACTGGGAGTTTGGACGCCAATGGCTGCGGCTGACCGTGTTCCGCCAGTTGAACGACCGCGCCCAGGGCGATGCCGCACGCGACTGGCTGCTGGGCCATCCCGACGAGGCCGACCTGGTCCTGGTCGACGTCCTGCTCGAAGACAACCGCATGGACGACGCGGCTGCCCGCCTGATCGCCCAGCTGCGCTCCCCGGAGGAGCGTGGCGATGCGCTGGTGTTGCTGCAGGACTACCGCACCGTGCCGTCGCTGCCCGGCGATGCCGTGCGCGATCAGCGCTGGCGCCAGCTCAAGCAGCGTGCCGACGTGCGTGCCGCGGTGCAGGCGGTTGGCCGCATCGAACGCATTGACCTGTTTGGTTCCGACCCGACCCGCTGAGCGGTACCGTGCGGCCCGCCGGCCTACTTCGCCGGCGTTTCCACGCGGAACCCCATCGCTTCGCGATACCGCACATACAGCGCGCTGACCTTCTCCACGTAGGCCAGCGTTTCGGCGTACGGCGGCACGCCCTTGTAACGCGTCACCGCACCGATGCCTGCGTTGTAGGCCGCAGCGGCCAGCACGCGGTCGCCCTTGTAGCGGCGCAGCAGCGCCTTCATGTAGCGCGCGCCGCCGTTGATCGACTGCTCGGCAGACAGCGGATCGGCCACGCCGAACTCAGTGGCCGTATCGGGCATCAGCTGCATCACGCCCTGCGCGCCCTTGGGTGATACCGCGCCGGCATCGAACCCACTCTCGGCGTGCGCGATCGCACGCAGCCACGCGTCGTCCACACCGGTGGCTTTGGCGGCAGCCTTGAACTGCCTGGCATGCCGGTTCAACTGCGGCGCACCGACCTTGCCCAGCCCTTCATGCGCCGGCTCGCCCGGCGGCGTGGCAACGGTGAACTTCAGGAACACCCGCGAGCCGGGCAGGTTGCGGGTCGAGTAGACCAGCGCGCCGTCCTGCTCGCGCTCGTACAGGGTGCCGCTGAAGATGCCCATGTTCCCCCACAGGTTGGGGGTCTGCACCGCGTTGTCGTCAATCTGCTGCGGGGTGCATTTCGACCCCGGCTCGGGCGCGGTGGCCAGGCTCACCGTACTGCCCTGCACACAGCGATACACCGTGCGCGCGCCTGCAACGCCGGGCATCAGCAACAGCAGCACAGCCAGCGCGGCGGGCAGGGACAGGTTCATGGGCTCGGTTCGGGGCACGTCAGTCGTGCGGCGCGATCATCCGGCCACGGCTGCGAACCGAAGGTGAATACCGGGCCCGCCGCGCGGGCGGGCCCGGTGCAGCGTTACGCCAGGCGGGCCACCAGCCGCTTGCCGGCATAGCCCAGGCCCAGCAGCAGGAACCACAGCGGGCTGATCAGCAGGGCGTACAGGGTGTCCGGCTGCAGGGTCAGCAGCACCAGCACGAACACGAAGAACGCCAGGCACACCCCGCACATCAGCACCCCGCCCGGCATCTTGAAGCGCGATGCCGCGTGCAGCTGCGGCCGGCGGCGCCGGTACACGATGTACGAGCACAGGATCAGCGACCACACGAACATGAACAGCACCGCCGCCAGCGTGGTGACCAGGGTGAAGGCCGTGACCAGGTTCGGGATCAGGTAGATCAGCATCGCGCCCAGCAGCAGGCACAGGCACGAGAACAGCAGTCCGCGCGCCGGCACCGCCGCGCGCGACAGCCGCGCGAACATGCCCGGCGCGTGCCCTTCCTCCGCCAGCCCGTACATCATGCGGCTGGTGGAGAAGATGCCGCTGTTGGCCGACGACGTTGCCGAGGTCAGCACCACGAAGTTGATCAGGCTGGCGGCGGCGGGAATGCCGGCCAGCACGAACAGCTCCACGAACGGGCTCTTGCCCGGCACCACCTCGCGCCACGGCGTCACCGCCATGATCGCGATCAGGGCCAGCACGTAGAACACGATGATGCGGATCGGGATCGAGTTGATCGCCTTCGGCAGGTTGCGCTCCGGGTCGGCGGTTTCCGCTGCGGTGGTGCCCACCAGTTCGATGCCGACAAAGGCGAACACCGCAATCTGGAAGCCCGCGAAGAAGCCGGCCAGCCCCATCGGGAACACGCCGCCGTCATTCCACAGGTTGGTGAACGAGGCCACGTGCCCGGAGGGCGCGGTGAAGCCCCACGCCACCAGCCCGAAGCCGGTGATGATCAGCGCGCAGATCGCGATGATCTTGATCAGCGCGAACCAGAACTCCATTTCGCCGAACAGCTTCACCGTTACCAGATTCAACGCCACCAGCAGCATCACGCACAGCAGCGCCGGTATCCACGGTGCCAGCCCGGGGAACCAGAACTGCGCGTAGGCGGCAATCGCGATCACGTCGGCGATCGCGGTGATGATCCAGCAGAACCAGTAGGTCCATCCGCAGAAGAAACCGGCCCACGGCCCGAGCAGGTCGGTGGAAAAGTCGATGAAGGACTTGTACTCCAGGTTGGACAGCAGCAGCTCGCCCATCGCGCGCATCACGAAGAACAGCATCGCGCCGATGATCAGGTACACCAGCACGATGGACGGGCCGGCCAGGCTGATGGTCTTGCCCGACCCCATGAACAGGCCGGTGCCGATGGCACCGCCGATGGCGATCAGTTGCAGGTGGCGGTTGGACAGGCTGCGCCGGAGGTGTTCCGGCGGTTGAGCGGGGTCGGACATGGGCTGGGCCGTGGCGGTGGTGCTTCGGACCATAGAAGAGTGTCCGCGCGGGCGCCAGTCCTCATCGGGCGAGTCGCGCCGGCCGGGCACGGCGGTGCGCAGGGCTGACGGGTTTCACCCGCTGCCGGCGGCACAGCGGGCCGTCAGGGCCTTGTCCGAACGGGAGTGCGGGGTTTTCCTGTTTCTTTCCGCGCGGGCAGGTGGTCAGATAGGGCTTCCAGGCCACGGGCCGGCTGGCAAGAGGTCTGCTTGAACCGCACCCGGAACATCGCCGTCACCGTGCTGTTCGCCCTGCTTGGCGCGCTCGTGCCGATGGCCACCCTGCTCTATTTCAACGTCCATCGCGCCAACGATGCCGCCCGGGATCGCCTGCAGTTCACCGCCGAACGCACCCTGCTGCGCGCCCACCGCGCCTACGAGGCCGGGCTGACCGCCCTGCGCCAGGCCAATGCCAGCACCCTGGAGCCCTGTTCCACCGCGCACCTGCAACTCATGCGCGGGCTGGTGATCAGCACCGTCTCGGCCGAGCAGATGGGCTACTTCCAGGACGACCGCCTGATCTGCACCTCCTGGGGCCCGATGGAGGCGCCGATCCGCCGCCCCGAGCCGGACCACCTCACCGCCGAGGGCGTCGGCATCAAGCTCGACGTGCGCCCGCTGGCCGGCAATGGCGTGCCGCTGCTGGCCCTGCACTATGGCCGCTACGACATTCTGATGAACCCCGACCGGCTGGTCGATGTCATCACCGACCCGGACGTACGCCTGGCCGTGGCCAGCCCGGACGGGCGCCTGATTGCCCACCAGCCGATCGCCGACCCGACCCTGATGCTCGACCTGCTGCGCGAGCCCCGCAGCGGCATGGATTCCCACACGCTGTTCGCCACTGCGCAGGACCAGCAGTGGCTGGCCATTGCCACCGCGCCACGCGCGCCCTTGCTGGCCAGCATCCGGCCGCTGCTGTGGCAGTTCGCGCCCGCGGGCGTACTCGGTGCGGCGGCGGCCATCGCCCTGGCGCTGTGGCTGTCGCGGCGGCGTCTGTCGCTGCGCGCCGAGCTGGCCACGGCGGTCCGGCGGCGGGAGTTCTTCATGCACTACCAGCCCATCATCGAACTGGATACCGGCATCTGCATCGGTGCCGAATCGCTGGTGCGCTGGCAGCGGCCCGACGGCAGCCTGGTGCGCCCGGACCTGTTCATCCCGCTGGCCGAAGACACCGGCCTGATCGAGGCGCTGACCGACCAGGTGATGGACAACGTCATCGCCGACATGCGCGACCTGCTCGTACAGGACCGCAGCGCCCACATCGCGATCAACCTCGCCGCCGAGGACGTCAGCAGCGGCCGCGCCCTGAAGGTGCTGACGCAGAAGCTGCAGGGCACCGGCATCCATCCCCAGCAGATCTGGCTGGAGGCCACCGAACGCGGCTTCATCGACATCCAGCGCGCCCGCAACAGCCTGGCCGCCGCGCGCCGCGCCGGGCACTGCGTGGCCATCGACGACTTCGGCGTCGGCTATTCCAGCCTGCAGTACCTGCAGCAGTTGCCACTGGATGCGTTGAAGATCGACAAATCCTTCATCGATGCCATTGGCACCGAGAGCGCCACCAGCCCGGTCACCTCGCACATCATCGACATGGCGAAGACGCTGGGCCTGTTCACCGTGGCCGAAGGCGTGGAAACGCCCGCCCAGCTCGCCTACCTGCAATCGCGGCAGGTCGAATTCGGCCAGGGCTGGCTGTTCTCCAAGCCGCTGCCACCGGATGCCTTCGCCACCTTCCACTGGCAGCGCAAGGAACAGTACGGCAAGGCCCGCGAGAACATGCAGAACCCGAACCGCAGCGTCGCCGAGTGAGCCGTCGCTGGCTCAGTCGGCATCCACCCCGGCCAACGCCTGCACCCAGCGCGGCACCACCGGCTCACCGGCAAAGAAGCTGCGCGGCACACCGTCGGCCATCGCCCACCGATGGATCCAGCTGATGCCGCCGTCGCCGTCATAGCCATCGGCATGCTGGTAGGCCGGGTCCTGCAGCGCCTGCTCCAGCGAAATGAAGCGGTAGCCACGGCGTTGCGTGGCCGCCACCAGTTCCTCGAACGTTGCCGCGTTCAACGCATTGGCATGCATCAGCCACACCTGTGCGGGCAGGCGGCCCAGCAGTTGCTGCGACTGCGCCTCGTAGTAATCCAGCTTGTTCAACATGTACGGCACGTAGCCGCGACGCAGCTGCGCCAGCCGGGCCTCGCGCGCGGCCGGCGGCAGGTCGCTGACCCGCACGTTGTCGTAGGCGAATGCCCACACCCACTCGCTGTTGTCCACCGTGACCGGCGCGATGCGGTACCCGTGCTGCTGCAGGAACGCACCCAGCGCCTCGCGCTGTGCGGGCGAGCGACCGGCGCGCAGGTAGGGGTGGCGGAACCAGCGTGGTACCTGCCCACGTTCGGCGAGCAGCGGCCGCAGCGTGTCCTCGCCGTGCAGGATGTCCTGCGTATAGGCCGGCAGGCCCACCGCATGCAGATCGACGTGGCCCCAGGTGTGGTTGCCCAGCTCGGCACCCGCGTCGAGCCAGTCGCGCAGCATCTGCACGCGCGCCGGCACCACCTTGCCCTGCTCCACCAGCTTGCCCGCGTTGACGAAGCCCACCACCGGGATGCCGGTGGCCTCCAGCGCGGCCAGCAGCTGCGCATGCCGCTCGGCCAGCTCCGGTTCGGCGCGCGTATCCAGCCGCTGCCACGGCAGATCGTCGATCGTCATCGCGATGCGCCGGTCCGGCGTGGCGGCCTGCACCACACCGGCCATGCACAGCAGGGCCAGCCCCCATCCCATGCGTGAACGTCGCTGCACCTGCATCTCCTCCCGGTCGAAGCCGATCAGCATACCGGTACACGATCGCTCACCCGGCATGCCTCACGGCAGCGCCGGCTGCCAGGCACGCGGTTGCCGCAGCACCACCGCCAATGCGGCCACCAGCACCGCCAGCAGCGCCACCGGCAGCCAGCGTTCGCCCACCGTCTCCAGCATCACGCCACCGGCCAGCCCACCCAGCGCGATCGCCAGGTTCCAGCCGGTCACCACGAAAGACTGCGCGATGTCGGCTGCCTCACCGGCACGCCGCGCCACGGCCGTCTGGAACTGCGTGGCCACGCCACCGAAGGCCAGCCCCCAGACCACGGTGGCGGCCACCAGCACCGCCGGCGAACCCGGCCAGCAGGCCAGTGCCAGCGCGGCAACGATGAAACCCAGCGTGCTCGCCACCACCAGCACGCCCAGGCCGCGATCCACCCACATGCCCGTGATCCAGATCCCCACCAGCGAGGCCACGCCGAACACCAGCAGCAGGCGATCCAGCCAACCGGCGGCACCGGCCAACGCCGCAAAGGGTTCGATATAGGTGTAGAGCACGTTGTGCGCCAGCACGAACAGGAACATCGCCAGCAGCGCCGTGCGCAGTCCCGGCAGCGTCAGCACCTTCAGCAGCGGCTGGCGCGCGGCCGCACCGGGCGCCGACAGCGCCGGCAGCGTCAGCCGCGCCCATACCAGCAGCGCCACGCTCATCAGCGACATCACCCCGAACGCCCAGCGCCAGCCGATGGTCTGCCCCAGCAGCGTACCGGCGGGAATCCCCAGCGACAGCGCCAGCGGCGTGCCCACCATCGCCACCGCGATCGCACGGCCCTGCAGCGCCGGTGCCACCATGCGGCTGGCATAGCCGGCCACCAGCGACCACAGCAGCCCGGCACTGATGCCGGCCACGAAACGCGCCACCAGCATCACCGTGTAGTCGTGGGTCAACGCGGTGAGGGTGTTGACCAGCGCAAAGCCGGCGATGGCGGCCAGCAGCAGCGGGCGGCGCGGCAGCCGCCGGGTCAGCGCGGTCATCGGCAGCGCCGCCAGCAGCGAGCCCAGCGCATACACGGTGACCAGCTGGCCGACCAGCGCGCGGCTTACCCCCAGATCGGCACTCATCGGCGACAGCAGGCCCGCCGGCAGCGCCTCGGTCAGGATGGTCACAAAGCCCGCACAGGCCAGCGCCAGCAGCCCGCCCAGTGGCAGGCGCGTGGCGGCAGGCTGCGGCACGCAGGCCTCGGCCGGCGCGCTCATGCCGCCACCGCCGTGGCGCAGTCGGCATACACCGCGTCGCGCAGGCGATCCACGAAGGCGCCATGCATGCCCTCGTACAGCGTGTTGGTCAGGGCGACCACGCTCAGCCCGCAGGCCGGATCGACGAACCAGCTGTGCCCGTACGCACCGCCCCAGCGCCAGCTGCCGTCGGCCTGCGGCGTGGCCGCCGCGATCCGATCGCGCAGCACCGCAACGCCCAGCCCAAAGCCCCAGCCTGGCGGGTCCGGCGGGCCCTGCTCACCGACCTGCGCGCGCGTCATCTCCGCCACGTGCGTGGCCGCGAGCCAATCGCGGTGCGCATCGCCGCGCAGCGCCTCCAGCAGCCGCATCACATCATCGGCCGTGCCGACCATGCCGCCACCGGCCGAGGCAAATGCCAGCGGATCGCTTGCGCGGGCCAGGCTGTAGGCGATGCCGACCGTGCCGTCGAACACCGGCACCACCTCGCCTTCGCGCAGGCGGCGCGGCCGTGGCAGGTCGCTGACATAGGGCGTGGCCAGGCGCGCCGGCGTGTCCGTATGGAAGCCGGTGTCGTGCATGCCCAGCGGTGCGGTGACCTGCACACGGACAACCTCGGCCAGCGGCAGGCCGGTTGCCGCCTCCAGCATCGCCCCGGCCACGTCCACCCCGAGCGAGTAGTGCCAGCCCTGGCCGGGCGCGAACGCCAGTGGTACCTGCGCGATCCGGCGCACGTTCTCCTGCAGGCTGTGGGCGCACGCATCCATGCCATCGCTGACCCCGGCCATCGCCAGCGGCCCGGCGGAATCGGCTTCCAGAAAGCGGTATCCCAGGCCCGCGCTGTGACTGAGCAGATGGCGCAGCGTCAGCGCCGGGCGGGTGCCATCGGCCAGCGCCGGGCGGAAGTCGGGCAGCAGCGCATGCGCCGGCGTGTCCAGCGACAGTAGGCCCTGCGCCACCAGACGCAGGGCCGCAGCGGTCACGATCGGCTTGCTGACCGAGGCCAGGCGGAACTGCGCCCCGCGCGACATCGGCCGCTGCTGCTCGCGATCCGCCCAGCCCGTGGCATCGGCGTGCAGCAGTTGGCCGTGGCGGCGTACCAGCACCACCGCACCCACCAGGCGCGCGTCGTGGTGCTGCTGGCGCAGCAGGGCATCCACGGCAGGCAGCCGGGGCGTAGCGGAAAGGGCGTCAGGGGAGGACACGGTCATGGGGGCAGCGCCAACGGAATCGGAGCGCCACGGTAGGCGCTGCCCGGGGCGGCAAAAAGCCCGGTAGCGCTCCGCACATTCCGGACAGTTCGTTCCGCAATTGTCGGCAACCCAGTCCCCGCAAGGGTTTCCCGTGCCGGACCGGACGCGCCGCCGCGCGCGACCACCCCAGCCGCCGTCGCGCTCGCTACAGTGCGCCTTTCCGTCTATTGCACGCCCATGTCAGCCTTGGACAACCTGGGCAACCTGCAGACCTTTGTGCAGGTTGCCGACACCCGCAGCTTCGTCGAGACCGGCCGCCTGCAGGGCATCACCGCCTCGGCTGCCGGCAAGAGCGTCACCCGCCTGGAGCAGGCGCTGGGCGTGCGCCTGTTCCACCGCAGCACGCGCAGCATCACCCTTACCGCCGAAGGGGAGCGCTTCCTGGTGCGCTGCCGGCGCATCCTCGACGAGCGTGACGCCGCCCGCACCGAGCTGGCCGAGCAGACCGCCGCACCCGTCGGCGTGCTGCGGCTGGGCCTGCCGCTGGTGGGCGACCTGTCGCTGCCGATCCTCACCGAGTTCATGGCCGCCTATCCCGGCATCCGCCTGGAGCTGGATTTCGACGACCGCCTGGTGGATGTGGTCGAAGAAGGGTTCGACGCGGTGCTGCGCGTCGGCGATCCCGGTGACTCACGCCTGAGCGCACGCCGGCTGGGTGTGTTCCCGCGGTACCTGGTCGCCGCACCGCAGTACCTGGCGTGCCGCGGCACCCCGCGCACCGCGGCCGATCTGCGCCAGCACGACTGCCTGCACTACCGCTTCCCCAGCACCGGCAAACTGGAACCGTGGCCGTTGCCGGCCGCACCGGGCCAGCCGCCGCTGGACCTGCCGGTGTCGATGGTGAGCAACACCATCGAAGCACGCCTGGCCTTCGCTCTGGCAGGACGCGGCATCGCCTACATCCCCGAACACTCCGCGCGCGAAGCACTCGCCGATGGCCGCCTGCAGCGGGTGCTGGCCGACCAGATCCACGCCTGCGGCACCTTCTACCTGCTCTGGCCATCGGGCCGGCACGTTCTGCCCAAGCTGCGTGTGTTCATCGATTTCGTCAGCGCCCGCCTCACCGGCGTGAGCTGCTGAGCAGCCGGCGTTCATCGGTGCCCGCCGGCGCCTCCGTATACTGGCCGCGCGACAGCCAGTCGCCTGAGTTGCCGAGGTATGCCCGCATGCGCCATTGATGCCCGCCGTCGTCTGACGGCCTGTCTCCTGACCACCCTGCCCGGCAGGGAGGAGTTCACGGCATCTCTGGAGGTCGCATGACCGCATTCGCCCTTACGCTTGACCGCGTGGCAGTCACCCTGCCCGATGGTCGCGCGTTGTTTTCAGATCTTTCCTTCTCCTTCGACACCACCCGCACCGGCCTGGTCGGGCGCAACGGTGTCGGCAAAAGCGTGTTCGCGCACCTGCTCAGCGGCGAGCGGGCGCCCACCGCCGGGCGCATCCAGCGCCACGGCCACGTGCAGCGGCTGGCGCAGCTCAGTGGCGTTCCACACGGTCGCATCATCGACCTCGCCGGCGTCGGACCGGTGTTCGACGCGCTCGCCCGCATCGAAGCGGGCAGTGTCGATCCCGACGATTTCACCTGCGTCGGCGAACGCTGGGACCTGCGCGAACAGGTGCAGGCGCAGTGGCATCGCCTCGGCCTGCCCGCACTCGATCCGCTGCGCCCGGCCGCCACGCTGAGCGGCGGCCAGGTCATGCAGGTGGCGTTGTCCGGCGCCTTCCTGTCCAACGCCGACGCGCTGGTGCTGGATGAACCCAGCAACCATCTCGATGCCTGGCATCGCGACCGGCTGCTGGACGCAATGGCGGACTGGCGCGGCGGCCTGATCGTCATCAGCCACGATCGCACCGTGCTGCAACGCATGCAGCGCATCGTGGAACTCTCGCCGGCCGGGCTGCGCAGCTACGGCGGCAACCATGCGCATTACGCCACGCAGAAGCACGAAGAACGCAGCGCCGCCGAGGCATTGCTCGCCCTGCGCAAGCGCGAGCGCCGCCAGCAGCAGGACGTGCTGCGCGAACAGCGCGAGCGGCAGGCGCACCGGCAATCGCGCGCGCAGCGCGATGCACGCACCGCCAATCAGGCGCCGATCCTGCTCGGCGGCATGAAGAACCGCAGCGAGCACAGTGCGGGCCGCCTGCAGGTGCAGCAGGCGGAACGTCGCGCCGCACTGGACGCGCGCGTGGGCGCTGCAGCCGCCGAGGTCGAACAGGAGGCCGCCGTCGCAATGATTGCCCCGGTCCTCGACGACCCCGGTCCACAGCGCGTGGCCAGCCTGGTCGCCGCCGGTCTGCCGTGGGTCGCACCACCGTGGCAGACCCTCGACCTCACCGTGCAGCGTGGCCAGCGCATCGGCATCGGCGGCCGCAACGGCAGTGGCAAGTCCAACCTGCTGCGCGTGTTGGCCGGTGCCGTGGCACCCTGCGGCGGCAGCGTGGACGTGTCTGCACGCACCGCCCTGCTCGATCAGTCGCTGTCCGCGCTGCCGGCGCAGGACAGTGCGCTGTCATGGCTGCAGCGCGCGCATCCCACCGCCGACGAAGGCAGCCTGCGCACCCGCCTGGCCCTGCTCGGGCTGGATGCCGAACGCAGCCTGCGGCCGCTGCACACGCTCAGCGGCGGCGAACGGCTGAAGGCGGCACTGGCCGCCGTACTGTATGCCGAGCATCCGCCGCAGCTGCTGTTGTTGGATGAGCCGGGCAACCACCTCGACCTGCCCTCGCTGACCGCGCTGGAGCACATGCTCAACCAGTACCCGGGCACGCTGATGGTGGTTTCGCACGATCCCGATCTGCTCGACGCGCTGCACCTGACCCATCGGCTCGACGCCACCGACCAGGGATGGGTCCTGCGCGCGTGCTGATCGTGGCCGCGTCTGCTACCGCGCCCAGGCCGGGAAGGTATCGGGCAGCACCTGCCAGAGCAGCGGCCCGGCACGCATCTCGGCATCGTTGAGCAGGCAGCCATCCAGCTCGGCACGCACGGCCGCCGCATCCATCGCCACTCCGATCACCGCCAGCTCCTGGCGGCGGTCGCCCCACCACGGGTGCCACAACGCGCGCATCGCCTGGTACTCGCCCGGGTCGCCCACCTCATCCACCCCGGGCATCGGTGCTGTCCAGCACGCCATCTGCTGGCGTGCCCAGCCGACGTCGGTGTACGGCACCGGCGTAGGCGGCAGCACCGGTGCCGTGCCTTCCAGCCCGGCCGCCACCCGCTCGCGCGCGGCGTACCAGAAGCCGGCCGCCTGCGTCTGCATTGCCGGGCCAACGCCGGACAACTCGCCCACCCAGTCCATGCGGTTGGCCAACCAGAAGAAGCCCTTGCTGCGGATCACGCTGCCCAGCCCCTGCTCCAGCACCCGTGCAAAGCGTTGCGGGTGGAACGGGCGCCGCGCGCGGTACACGAAACTGGTGATGTCGTACGCGTCGGTCTCCGGCGTATGCCCGCCGCGCAGGGCCTGCATCCAGCCGGGTGCCAGCTGTGCACGCACGAAGTCGAAGCGCTGCGTATCCAGCAGTTCATGCAGTGGCACATCCCCGTGCGAGGAAAGCAGCAGTCGCGCGTCGCGGTTCATTGCGCGCAGCACCGCCAGGGTCGACTGCAGCGTGTCGTCATCGGTCAGATCGCACTTGCTCACCACGATCACATTCGCGAACTCCACCTGCTCGGCCAGCAGGGTGACCACGCCGCGCGTATCGTCCGCGCCTGCCTGCTGGCCGCGGTCGGCCAGGCGGTCGCTCGAGCCGAAGTCATGCAGGAACTGCCGACCGTCCACCACCGTCACCAGCGTATCCAGCCGCGCGATGTCGTTGAGGCAGAAGCCCTCCGCGTCGCGTACCTGGAACGTGGCGGCCACCGGCATCGGTTCGGCGATGCCGGTCGACTCGATCAGCAGGTAGTCGTAGCACCCCGCAGCGGCCAGCCGCTTCACCTCCTGCAGCAGGTCATCGCGCAGCGTGCAGCAGATGCAGCCATTGCTGAACTCCACCAGCGTCTCTTCGGTGCGGCTCAGCGCCGCGCCGCCTTCGCGCACCAGCTGCGCGTCGATGTTGATCTCGCTCATGTCATTGACGATCACCGCCACGCGACGCCCCTCGCGGTTGCGCAGGATCTGGTTGAGCAGCGTGGTCTTGCCGGCGCCGAGGAAACCGGACAACACCGTCACCGGCAGGCGCGAATCGGGGGAGGTACTGGAGGCGGTCATGGCAGGGCAGGCCGGAAGCAGGATTGAAATGTTACTATATAACATTCACGAACCAAGGCCCGCCCCCCATGAAACGATCCTCCACCCTGCTCGATGCCGGTGCCATCGCCCTCTCCGGCCTGTGCCTGCTGCACTGCCTGGCGCTGCCGTTGCTGGCCGCCACGCTGCCGTTGATGGGGGTATGGGCCGAGGCCGAGTGGGTGCACGCCCTGTTCGTGGCTGTCGCCGTGCCACTGACCGCCTTCGCCCTGTGGCGCGCACATCGTCAGCGGCCCCTGCCTGCGGGCGCGATGATCAGCGCCACCGCCGGCCTGCTGTTGCTGCTGGCCGGCGCACTCGGCTGGCCCAGCCATGACAGCGAAACGCCCCTTACCGTCGCCGGCAGCCTGCTGCTGGCCAGTACCCATGTCTGGAACGCCTGGCGGCGGCACCGGCACTGACCGCCGGTACGCCCCCTGTTGCGGCGCGGCTCGCGGAGCGCGCGTGGTTCAGCGCATCACCATCATGCCGGCGATGAACACCGCCAGCGGCGCGGCACTCACCACCGCACCCACGATGCCCAGCCACGGCCATCGCTCCTGGCGCACCCGCGCGCCCACCGTGGCCATCAGGCCGATCACCGCCGCGGCCAGCACGCCAATGGCCGCACCGGTCGTGCCTTCGCCCGTGGTCGCGGCACTGCCCAGGTGTGCCGCCGCATAACCGGCGGCACCACCCAGCGGCAACCCCAGAAAGCTGGCCATGCCCAGCCACGGCGCGCGTCCCGTTCGAGCCGGGCGCGGTGCGGTATTCGATGTTGATTCCGTACTCACTCGGCTGCTCCAAGGGCAAAGCCCCACGCTACACCATCCGCGTCCGGTGCCGCAGCCGCGAATGCCGTCAGCACCGCGCCAAGGCCGGCACGGCCTGCACGGCGTCTTTGCATGCTCGGCCTAGAATGCGGAAAGACCCGCAGAGACCCGCCATGCGCTCCTCTCTCCGCCCTTCCGTCTACGGCGTGATGCTTCTTCTCACGCTGCCGCTCGCGGCCTGCCGCAACGGCAGCAACAGCGCCAACGTGTTCTCCGCCGATCCCATGCTCGGCTGCTACGCCACCCATCCGCGCAAGCCGGCCGAGTTCCGCATCGAGCAGCAGCAGGGCCGTTATTTCGTGTCCTTCCAGCGCGACGATCAATGGCAACGCGAGCCGACGCCCTTGCAGGAGTCCACCCGTGCCGACATCGCACAGTTCTTCAAGGACGACGCCCACCAGATCAGCAAGGCCTTGGTCAGCCCGCGCGGAGGTTTCGGTCTGTTCAAGTTCAATGCCGGTGCCACCCTCAAAGGCAAAGCACCTGACAGCGACTACATGGGCCTGCTGCTGATCGGCGCCGGCCCGATCTATCCGGTGGCCTGCCCCTGAGCATCCGGTGCAACGGCGGGGGCCGGCCCAGCGCCAGAGGGGCCGCACCCCGATTGCGCGGCCCCCTGGCGCTCCCCACCCGGCGTCATGGCCCCGCCGGGTGCCCGCCCGTGTGGCGTGCCGTCAACTCCCCAACCGGCACGCCCGTGCATCGCCGCCACCTGTGCGGCGCCCTCCGGCATTCCCTGGCCGTACTTCAGCATTCCCGTTCCTCTTCCTGATCCATCCCGTCACCCCCCGCCACCGGCGCCCCGACACCCCGATGGATTGAGCTCAGCGGCCACTGCCGGGCATCACGCACATGCCCGTGCCTGACCGGGTTCTGGTGCACGTACGCCACATGGCGCGCCAGGTCCGCACCATCCAGGATGCGATGCTCGCGGAACCCGCTGTGCCACAGCGGGCGCACCTGCCGGTCCCGGCGCAGCACGGCACGCGGCGGGTTGCCCGGCAGGTGCCGGTCGAACACCGCCTGGATCTGGCTCCAGCGGCAGTGCCCATCGGTGTCTCCTTCCGGCAGCGTCCACACCCCGTGGAGGTGATCGGGCAGCACGACGATGGCGTCGATGCGGAACGGACGCAGCACCCGCGCGATCCGGAACGCCAGCCGCAGGTAGGTGGCGTGTTCCACCAGCAACTGGCTGTGACCATCGCGTAGATGCGCACTGAAGAAGTACGTGGCACCAGGCGACCAGGGGTGGGCAGGAGGAGACATGCAGCCAGTGTGCAAATCGGCCTGCTCCTGCGCGATCAGATGACCCCGCATTACGCACTGGGAACCCACCGCAGCAACACATCAGGGAGTTGCCTACACTTCACCTCCACACCGCTTCGATCCGGCCATGCCCCGACCGTTCCTTCTGCTTCCGCTGATGCTGCTGCTTGTCGCCTGCCGCGACGGCCACCGTACCGGCCAAGGCCAGTTGATCGGCTGCTATGCCGACACCGCGCGCGCAACGGAATCGGTAAAGGTGGAGCGCAACGACGGCGCCTATGTCATGTCGTTCCGCGCGGGCCAGCCGTGGCGCCGTGTCGATGCCGCGTTGCGCACCGCCAGCGACGCGCAGATCGCCACCCTGTTCCGTCGAGACGACGCGCCCGGCATTGAAGAGGCCCTGCTTACGCCGGATGGACGCAGTGGGATAGCGCTGCTCAAGCAGGGCGCCACGCTTGAGGGCGACGCCGGTGCGGGTGGCCACATCGTGATCGAGCGGGGTCGTCCGCGCCTGGTGGTGAAGAAGAAGTGCCAGTGGCTGTTCTCGCGCGGGCACTATCTCCAGCACGGCGGTTGAACCGCGCCGCCCACCGGTCACCGGCCTCCGGCAGCACACTCCGTCTGTGCGGTACGCAGAATGCGCTGGGTCATGTGCCGGTAAGCGGTGTCTTCCAGCCGCTCGGCGGCGGCGGATGTTGGCGGCAGCACACGCGCTATGGCCTCGGTCAGTGGCACCGACCAGTTCAGGCGCGGCGTGCCTGAAGGGCCGCCCATCTGCCACGGCAGCATGCGCACCTTCTGCGACGTGGACTGCACCACCGTCTCCGTCCCGTCGTCGTAACGGACTGTCATGCGCAGCGACGGCGCATCATCGGTCCAGGCGTAGTCATCGCCGTAGTAGGCAAGCAGTTGCGCGCGCAGTGCATCACCACGCAATGCAGCGCCCATGCGCCTGCGGAGGTCCGCCACGGTGCAGCCGGACGATGCCATGTCGTGCGTCACCGCATCGTCGATCAGGGTTTCCGGGCGCAGCCGGCGCACGGCCATGTCCACCGCGCGTTGCCGGGACCACGTCGGTGCGCCTGCCGCACGCAGTACTTCCGCCACACGCTGCGGCGGCACCGTGCCCGTGGTGACCTTGGGCTGGCCCCCCCGCCACGTCACCTCGGAGGTCCGTTCGAAGACGCGTTGCCCGGCCCCCTGCTGCAGGCGATGCACCTCTTCGACGTCCTCCAATGGCCCCTGCACGAAGGTGATCTCGATGGAGCTCACCTCGTGCAGGCGAACCGGCGGCCCCACATCGTCCGGCTGCCCGCAACCGGCCAGCGTCAACAGGGCGACCAGCATCGCGCCGGCGGCCCAGCGCATGCACGCCCGGGAACGCCAGGGAAAACAGGATTGCTCGGTGACTGTGTTCATCGTCCGCCAGGGGGATCCACGTCTGGGCCATGTGCGGGCTTCCCTCCCGCAGGGTACGACCCGATTGTAGACCTGGCGCGCTGCGAACAGGCCCCGGTCACGCGGCCCGGGCGCGTTCTCGGGTACGATGCCCACCCCTTGGCTGCCCTGTCGCCCGGCTGCCCCGCAGTACCGGCGCCCCCGATCCCGTGCCCCATTACACCGGCCCCCTGTTGACCCGTCCGCTTGCCGATGCCCTGGTCCGCGCCCGCGATGCCGGCACCGGCGAATGGACCGGTTCGCTCGATCTCGGCCGCAGCACCGGCACCGCCATTCTGGGTGCCGACCGCTGGCGCTGGCACGGGCAGTTCTACGCCTACCCCGGCAAGACCAAGGACCGCACGCTGTACTACTGGGATGGCGAAGCGTTCGAACCGATCTCGCGCTTCGGCACGGCGCTGATCAAACTGGTGCCCACCGACTGGGACGCGCCCACCTTCGAGATCGACGGCATCAAGATGCTGCCCAGCGCGCAGGTATCGCCGTTCGAGGATGCACGGCGCAAGGTCGCGCTGATCGCACCGGCGGGCAAGACCGTGCTGGATACCTGCGGCGGCCTCGGCTATTTCGCCGCCTGCTGCCTGGAGGGCGGCGTTGCCCGCATTCTCTCGTTCGAAAAGAATCCGGACGTACTGTGGCTGCGCACGCTCAACCCGTGGTCGCCCGACCCGGAGGCCGCCAGCAGCGGCGGCCGCCTTTCGCTGACCCATGCCGACGTATCGCAGGCAATCGAAACCCTGGACACCGCCTCGGTCGATGCCATCCTGCACGACCCGCCGCGCTTCGGCATTGCCGGCGAACTGTATTCGCAGGTGTTCTACGACCAGCTCGCCCGCGTGATCCGCAAGGGTGGCCGCATGTTCCACTACACCGGCGCGCCCAACAGACTCACCAGTGGCCGCGACGTGCCGCGCGAAGTCGCCAAGCGCCTGGAGAAGGCCGGCTTCAAGGCCGAACTGGCGCTGGATGGCGTGCTGGCGGTCAAGCGCTGAGCGCCACCAAGCTCACCGCCTGAAGCTGAAACTCCCCAACCCGCGCGACCAGCGCACCTCACCCGTGCTGCTGGCCGCGCTGCAACAGAACTGCCCCCGCCATTGGCCCCGCCCCACACGGCGTTCCAGCCGGTGCGTGGTGGCGTGGCTGCGATGCGCGCCATGCTCGCGGAACAGCAGTTGGAACTGGCGGCGCTCGAACACGCCACCGAGCAGCCCGCCGCTGATTTCAGCGCGCAGTCGATGGCTCCCGCTGTAGTTGCGCACGCTGCCATCGGGGTGCACATCGCGCACACGCTCGGCGATGCCCTCCACCCGCCCACGGCGCTGGGACAGCATCACCAGGTAGGTCACATCCATGCCGAGCGTTTCGCTCCAACTGGAGGTCTGGTGGCGCAGGGTCATGGTCCACACACCGGAGATGTCCGGTGACCGCGCGGCCATCCACGCCGCCAACCCCACCATGCCACCGGCCGCAATCCCGCCCAGCAGCGGCCCACTCCACGACGCCCACCACATCGATGCATCCACGCACGTACTCCCAACGGAATCTTCGGGGGCGATTGTTGGAAATGCGGCAGGGGATGGCCATAGGATCGGTTGCAACTGCCCGGCCCGCAGAAGCGCCACGCCACTGCAGCATTCGCAAGGGTGCACACCGCTCGCGCAGGAATGCGATGCCGTTCCGTGCGCAGGCCCGTTCCGCCCTGTCAGGCTGGCGCTCCTTCGCTGCGGAGTGTCCCGATGTCCTCGCCCCAATCCGATTGGCTGCACGCCTTCGACGAGGCGTTGTGGCGTGTTTATGCGCTGGATCACCACATCGCCGGCCTCGATAACGTTCTGCTCGCCCGCTACGCCCATCTGAGCGGTGCACAGGCGGCGCAGCAGTTTGCGGTGGACCACGCGCTGGTGCCGGTCGACACCTGCGCGAAGTGACGCATGCAGCCGCATTCGCACCCGTCGAATCGACCCGGACGTGTCGCGTACCGCTCGGTCCTGCGCCCACAGCGTGACGCGCTTTGCAGGACCGCTTACGTGCAGCAGGCCGGCGCTTCTCACCGTGATAGAAAGCCCCCCGCATTCAATCAAGGGTATGCATATGCGAATGCTCATCGTTGTGGGCGACACCACCACCAGCGGCGGCCGTGTCATCACCGGCTCACCGTTCACCGATATTGAAGGCAAGCCCGTTGCCCGCATCAACGACTACGCCACCTGCCCTGTGCATGGGGGTGCTTTCGCGATCGTCTCCGGCGATGCCACCCTCATCATCGACGGCCAGCCCGTGGCACGCGAAGGCGATCGGCTCGCCTGCGGCTGCAGCCTGATCGCGGGCCAGCAGCACCTTGTCTACGTCGACGATGGTCCTGCGGTGCCGGCAGCAGCCACGGCCGCGGCGAAGGCGCCTGCGTCCACAGCACCCGCCAAGCAAACCGTCCCCATCTGCGAGAGCTGCCTGCAACAGGCGGGCGAGCGTGGCACGGTCTACCTGGCGCGCGCCGCATGAACGCCTACATCATCCTCGACGCCGCCGTGCGCCCGGACGCGCCGGACGCGCTGCTGCGCCTTGCGCCCCCGGCCAGCTACCGCTCGCTGTTCCTCGGCACCCCCGACGCGAAGGCAGCCGCTTCCGGGCCGTGGCTGCTCGCGCCGGCCGACGCACCGCAGCTCTCGCAATGGCTGACGGAAGTGGAACGGCACGACCCCAACGCCATCACCCTGTTGACCAGCATGCGCCCGTTCGAGGCGGTGTTCGCGCACCTGAAGGCGCTGCTCACGCTCCACCTTCCCGAGGGCCACACGGGCCTGCTGCGCTACTACGACCCGCGTGTGATGGCGCAGTTGCAGCGGGTTCTCACCGCCGAGCAGTGGCACAGCCTGCTGGCGCCGTTCACCGGCTGGCGCACCTGCCGCGCGCAGTACGTGCCGGAGTGAGGGAGCGTGCATGCGCACGCCGGGTAAGCCAGAATCGGGCCGTCACCACGCGCCAGGGAAGGATCCGATGCTGTCTGTTCGACCGTGGCACCTTGCGTGCCTTGTCTTGTTGCCGGCACTGGCCGCGGCCGCTCCGCCGCGCGTGCCGCTGGCCTGCGCCGGCGACTTCGCCCGCAGCTGGGCCAGCACCGCCGCGCAACTCACCGATGGCGAGCAGGCCACCACACTGGTGGATGCGCTGTTGTGCCGCCCCGACAGCGAAGGCGCGCAGGCGTATCTGAGAGCGCATGCAGTGGCTGCCACGCCAACGGGCGCAGATGCCCCCGCACCCGCGGAAGACGCGGTGCCCCTGCCCACCCTGCAGGCCACGCACGCGGAGGCGATTGCCGCCCATCTCCGCCCTGCGGAGACGCCGGTCGCACCGGAAACCCGCGATGTCCACCTGGCCGTGCGCTCGGCGGGCTGTGCAGACAGCTACCAGCTGGTCTACACCGGCCGCAACGACTGGCGGCTGGCAGGCTACGTGAGCGCCTGCCATTGATGCTGGGGCGCGCAGTGATGCACTGCGCGTCCCATACCCGCCAAGGCGTCAGAGCGCGATACGCGCCACGCTTTCCCGGCTGCCCTCGGCATCCTTGTCGCCGTTCTTGATGGTTACGTACAGCACGTTCTTCTTCGCATCCAGCGCCAGGCTGTTCGGATGCGTCGGCACCGAGTACGTCTTCAGCAGCTTGTAGTTATCGCTGTTGTAGGCCGTCACCGTGCCCGCTTCGCGGTTGGTCACGTACAGGCGCTTGCGCTTGGCATCCAGCAGGATGCCGAGCGGGCCGGCATCGGTGGGGATGCTGGCCAGCTCCTTGCCGGTGGTGCGGTCCAGCACCAGCACGCGGTTGCCCGGGTGCTTGGAGGCGAAGCCGGAGCTGCTGGCCTGGTACTTGCGGATCATCTCCGAGCCCTGGTCGGTAACGAACAGGCGCTTGCCGGCGGGATCCAGCGCGATGTTCATCGGCTGCTCGGCACTGATCGGGAAGCGCTGCTCCACCATGCCGCTGTCGGTGCCCACCACCACCAGCTCGGCCAGCAGGTTGGAGGTGTACACGCGCTTGCCCTTGGCATCCAGCGCCAGGCCCGGTGCCTTGGCCTTGCCCAGGCCCGGAATGGTGTCGATTACCTTCAGCGACTGCGTATCCACCACGAACAGCACGCTGCCCTCGCCCGAGTGGCCGGTCACATACAGGCGGTTGGCCGGGCCATCCACCACCAGCTCGCGCAGGTCGTGGGTGTAGGCGGCCTTGCCATCCTTGCCCACCTTCTTCTCCATCAACTGCACAATGCCCAGCACCCTGTGCGTAGCCGTATCAAGCACGGTGACCGACGTATCCACGGTGTTGCCGAGGTAAAGGCGGTTGTTGGCGTCGTCCAGCACCATGCCGAACGGCTTGCGCTCCAGCGGGATCTGGGCCTCAAGCTCGAGGTTGGTGGGGTCCAGCAGCAGCAGCTGCGGCTGGCCGGCGGTATCGCCAAAGCCACCGGACGAGGCCACATACACGACATCCACCTTGGGGCTGTAGGCCAGTTCGTACAGGCCCTTGGCAAGGACGCTGCGCTGAATGGCGGCCTCGGTGCTGGCCGGCGTGGCGGCTTCGCCCACGGCGAAGGCAGAGGGAGCGCCCAGCGAAAGGCTGACGGCGAGGGCCAGGGTGGCCGAACGGAGAAGGGAACGAGGGGTCATGCGAGCGTCCTTGAATGGGCACGGGAGGGTGTCCTGGCTCGCTGGGCCGTTCTACAACGGCCGGCCCAGCATCTGTGTTGCATGGGCAGGCTGGCTGGAATGCTGGGGAATGGTAGCAGGGTGTGGGGATGGGTGGAGACCTGCGTTGCCGACGCCTTCGGTTTCGGGCACCCCGTTCGCGCGGATATGCCAACGATCACGCAATGGCGGTAGGAAAATTCCGGAATCCGCACACGTCCGACGCTCGTCACTGACCTCGCGCCTTGCAGCCTCAACCCTCACACCTCGACCCAACAACGTGAGGAGATCTGCAATGAAGGTGAAGGCATTGGCATGTGCATGTCTGGTTGCCCTGCAGGGGCACGCTTCAGCGGAGGAACATCCACTCAGCGGCGATCGAATCGAACAGGATCCCGGCGGAATCTCATACGTCGTCAGAAGCACCGAGTGGAGTGATTTCGATGGCGGCACGGTGCGGGTGGAGCAGCGGTTGAGCCCGGATGGATCCGGTCGCTTGATCTATCGCTACGACGAACAGACAGAGGCGACCAAGCTGTATCACCAGGCCTTCTGCGACTCGATGGACATGGTGCCCTCACTCGGCGAAGGGAGCGTGGATGGCCAGGGTGCCGGCTGGGGGTGCAGTAGCGCCGCCACTGATGCGCTTGGTACGTTCGGGCACCCGCCGGGAAGCGCAGACTGGGTCACCGCAACGGCACCCAATGGACGCGTGCCCGTGGGCGTCTCATATCATTCCAGCGGCCAGATGCGGATGGAAAGCTCCGTGGGGGGGAGGCGGCAGGCCACCATCGGCGTTGACAATGGACGATGCTCATTCACAGATATCAAGCACTACGGAGCCCCATTCCGCGAGAGCAGCGCCATTGCAGTGACCTGCATTGTGAACGATCCCCGTTTCGTGAGCACGTCAATGGACGTGTGTACTCCAACGCTGTGCGGGTCTGATAGAGGCACTCAGTTCGCTGAGTAGACCAGCGGTGCTGGATCACGACCGGGCGGTTGCAGTGCTTCACTGAGCCGCCCTGGCGGCTGGCTCGTCACGATCCACGGCTACGGACTGGAACCGATCACGGGAAGTAGACCAAGCTCAGCCAAGCTGATCTCCACCCGGTTCATCCGTTCCACCGAGTGGGCATTGAACAGGTCTGCATCTTCTGCCGCCATGATCAGCGTTCCGCGCCCATGACGCTCCACACGGGCCGCGTCAGGAATCTGGGATTCATCGACAGGTTGATCCACATAGCCCATCCATCCAAGGAAGTCGCGGTGTGGATAGACTGAGCAATCAATGCTGTAGGTGACGAGCCTGCCAGCGATCAGCGCCTGTACGTTCGTTCTTGCATAGGTCACACGCGGATCTGAAGAGAGGGCTTTCAGAATAGACCACACCATTTGACCTGGCGGCTGATACACCGCTTCTATACGGTAGATCGCCAACGTTACGTCACCGGATGCGGGCTGTACTACAAGCGCCACCTTCCCACGTTCCTTCCAGAGCTGCTCCGTTCGCCCGTTGGTGAGGACCAGCCCTGTACTCCCAAGAGCATGAGCACCTGGAAACTCTCGGTGGAATTCTTCATCTGCCTTGTGGATTGACGAGACCGTCGCAGTGGCATCCCGAAAGCCGACATGATGATCTTTAGGCCCGCCGGGCAGCACCCACCACTCTTCGAAATGCGGGTGCACTGAGGACAGTCGGTCGATCCATCCAGCTGCCTCGCGGTACGCCCCTTCTGCATCGAGGTGCATCACGGGAATGCTAGAGGTGAGAGTGATGTTCATACATGGAATCGCGCTAGAGACTCGGACTGATCACAGGAAGAAGGCCAAGCTCAGCGAGGCTGATCTCAACCCGGTTCATCTGCTCCACCAAGCGGGCGTTGAACAGGTCTGCATCTTCTGTCGCCATGATCATCGTTCCCCGGCCATGTCGTTCCACACGTGACGCGTCAGGAACCCGGGATTCATCGACTGGCTGATCCACATAACCCATCCAGCCCAGGAATTCTCTGTGCGGGAAGACGCTACAGTGAAGGCTGTAGAGCCTTCGTTCTCTACCAACGGTCTGCATGATGTTGGTTTGAGCGAGCGTGATCTGCGCATCTTCGGCCAGTGCTTTAAGCGATGACCAGACCAACTCCGCAGGCGTCGCGTGAGCCGCATCGAGATTACCGATATCCAGTCGGATCTCGCCCGGACCAGGGTTGATGGCTATGGAGACACTTCCTTTCGTCGCCCATCCCTCCTCGTCCGCAGCGTTCGCAAGCAGAATCCCATTACTTGCGGACAATGAAATCCCCGGATACTTCGCTTGGAAATCCTGCCTCTGCTGCTCGATCAGCTTGATCATGCTTTCGCGATCTTCAAATGCAATGAGTGAACTTCCTGCATGGGTCGGCACTGACCACCATTTCCCGAATACGCCGTGAATAGATGAGAGACGGCTCAGGACATCTTCGGCACGACCGTATAGATATTCAGCATCCAGATCTTCCGAACTCATCTTGCATCGAACAGTTGCTTTCATGATCTATCTCAGGGACGCGCGTGTGGCGGGGTTATCCAACGGAGACGGCAACCTGTGCACGGCAGGCAATGAGCACTACATAAGACTCGAATCAATCACGGGTAGTAGACCCAGATCAACAAGGCCAATCTCAGTTCTATTTGCCTGCTCGACCGCTGCGTGATCACCGAGATCCAGAACGTCGGCTGCAAGAATTAGCGTCCCGCGACCCTGCCGTTCCAGGCGCGCCGCATGAGGCAGTTGGTCGGCCGATAGTGGCGCATGCACGTACCCCATCCACCCCAGATATTCCCGGTGATGGAACACACGTCGGTCGCCGCTGTACGTCATGACGCTACCTGCCACCTGTTGCAGGACATTCGTCTGCGCAAAGGTTACACGTGAATCGGACGTCAGGCCTTGGAGCAGCTTCCAGATGAGCGTCGTCGGCGATGGATAGATTTCCTCGATGCGACCGAGCCTAAGCCTCAGGATGCCGCTGCCTGGGTGAATCGCAAGGGAGACTTTTCCACGCTTTGCCCACTCAGCCTCCGTGGCAGCATTGGTCAGATGGATACCGACACTTCCTTCACCAGCAGACCCAGGAAACTCCTGATCCAGTTGGGTGTTTGCCTTCTGAATGTGAGCGACCACATGCCCCCGTTGAGACAATGGGATGGCGTCATCTCGTGGACCTCGCGGAACCGTCCACCATGTCTCAAAGTCCAGATGTGTGTTGGCGATGCGCGCCCCCCACTCGGACGCATCCTCCCACGCTTGCGCTGCGGCGAGATCGTTGGGTGGGGAGTAACAGGCCAACGTGATGTTCATGGGTGCAGAAACGATGAGACAGCATCGCGGCGAGTGATGAACCCTAACGAGTTCATGTCAACCGTGGATCAGTCACTGGAAGGAGCCCAAGCTCTGAAAGCCGTATCTCGACACGGTTTACCTGCTCCACGGCCGCAGAACTGGACAGGTCCAGCACGTCAGTTGCAAGGATAAGCGTGCCCTCGCCATGCCGCTCCACCCGCGAGGCTTCTGGCAGCTGCACTGGCGATAGAGCTTGGTTTACGTACCCCATCCAGCCGAGGAACTCTCGATGCGGATACACACCGCGATCATTGCTGTATATCAGCAACTTCCCACCGACGCGCTCGTGAACATCCGTTTTCGCATAAGTCACCCGCGGATCCGATGAAAGCGCCTCCAACAGTGACCAGACCACTTTGCCCACCGGAGCGAATACTCGCTCGGCTTCGTACATAGAGAACGTAACCTCCCCCATTGCCGGCTGAACGGACAGGGTGATTCTCCCCCGCTCCCGCCACTGCGTCTCGCTGTTGGCGTTGGTGAGCATAAGGCCTGCGCTTCCTCTATTTGCAAGCGTCGGAAATGCCGCGCGATGCTTTGCACTCATCGCCTTGATAGAGGAAATGATTGCGTTCAGGTCATGGAATTCGATGAAGGGAACGTTAGGTGCGTCCGGAAACTTCCACCAGCTCCTTAGATCCGGATGCACCAAAGAGAGTCGCGAGATGCAACTTTCCGCCTGTTCGTACACCTGAACGGGGGTGAGGCTCACGCTCGGCGTCGCGCACGTGAGCGTAATGTTCATAGCAGCCGTGAATCCGTAACAGGCAACAGCCCAAGTTCGGCCAGACGTATCTCCACGCGATTGGCCTGCTCTACGGCGCTTGCGTCGAACAAGTCGAGGTTCTCTGTTGCCATGATCAGCGTGCCCTCACCAGCATGTTCCATGCGGGCGGCCTCTGGAATCTGGTCGGCGGTGAGCCGCCGACTCACATAGCCCATCCAGCCCAGGAACTCTCTGTGCGGAAAGGCGCTGCAGTGGAGGCTGTACAGCTTTCTCTCTCTGCCCCAGCCCTGCTGGACATTCGTGTTCACAAAGTTGACCCTCGAATCGCGCGCTAGTGCACGTAGTGAGGCCCATACCAGTTCAGTCGGCGAGGGAAAGACCTCTTCAATACGACAGATCTCCAGCCGCACCTTTCCGGGTCCCGGATTGATGGCAAGAGAGACCCTTCCGCGCGCCAACCACTCTGCCTCGCTCGTGACGTTGGTGAGCAGGACACCACTGTTGAGTAGAGGCGACGCGTTGGGATACAGGTGCTGGAACGAGTCCTTGTTTGCCTGGATCAAGGCTGTCATCCCTACCCTATCGTCAAATGCAATTCTTGCATCGGAGGGCTTGCTCAACATTGACCACCATTTGAGGAACGCAGGATGGGCAGATGCCAAGCGCCTTATTGTTTCGGCCGCCCGATCATATGTCTCAGATGCAGTAAGCAGCTCTGGGGCCACCTTGCTCGTCAGTGATATGTTCATAGAAGTTCACCCTGCATGTATGGGGTCAGCCGTGCGTGTTCAGGCGGAATTCCGAGTTGAAGGGCAACCTCGTAGCAGATGGCCTGCATAAAATGCCACTCGAGACTGCCCTGTGGATGCGCACCTGCTACAGCGGCATTCTGCGCTTCGAACTGAACTAGCCATGCCTCGATTTCGGGTCGCATAAACTCCTTCTTGTACGCCCCATCCGCGTTGAATACGTGTCCGTAGTTCGCCTTGGTCTCGATGACAGTGCACTTTTTGCGCCAGAACCCGTCAAACGCGACCCCACCGAACATCCACTCCAACGTCGTGTACTTCCCACCCGTTCCAAAGAAGTCCTTCAGCATCGAGAGCTCGATATTGACGATGCTGTTCGAGTTGTCCCCAGCCCTCACATAGCCAAACCGCTCCGGCCCCGCGTACAGGTTCGCGACGTAGAGCTGGTAGTCGTAGTTGATGCGATTGCTCTTGGCGATGTAGCGCGGGGTGGGCGGCGGCCCGATCCGTCCGTTGATCAGCAGGCACTGGTCGCAGTCGGCGTCATCGGACACTTCCGAGCAATCCGCCTCGCGCGCTCGGGTGCCCGGCCGATCCTTCACTGCCTCCTTGGCGCCCATCGCTGCCGCCGCTGCTGCAGCCGCCTTGCCGAGCAGCTCAAGCACCTTTCCCACGGCGGGTGCGGGAGTGGCCGCCATTACGCACCGCTCCGGGGCGTGGGCCAGCGATGCGACGCGGCCAGGGCAGCCAACAGATCGGCGGCAGCCAGATTGGGGTCGCCTGCATGGCGTACGGCCAGGTCCACCGTCATGTCGCGGTGTAGCGCGCCCCCGCTGCCGACGTCGGTCTTCGTCCACCGCACCAGCACGGGCAGGCGGGTGATGCCCAGCTCGTAGGCGGCGTAGGTGTAGCAGCGCTCGGTTTCAGCAGCCAATGCGCGGTTGTCCAGGCCGATCACCCGCTCCGGCATGTCGCGGCGGATTTCATCTGCCAGTCTGGGCAGGAACGTTACGGGGTATGGCAGGCGCAGCCGCGCTGCCTGTCGTGCATCCAGCGTCAGCATGAGGTCTCCTCCGTGAGGCTGAAAGGCTAGCAGTGGCTCGGAGCGCGTCTGTTGATGTAGCTCACAGAGCCGGCTTGCGTGGGTTCACGGTTCGAGTGCGACGCACAGATTCCTAGGCGCCACATTGCCGGAGCACGGGTGAGCCCGCAGGTTGCACGGGCTCACCGTCGCCCCGCTTGTCTGGATGGTTGGGGAGTAACAGGCCAACGTGATATTCATGGGTGCAGAAGCGATGAGACAGCATCGCGGCGAGTGATGAACCCTACCGAGTTCATGTCAACCGTGGATGCCCGATCATCAAATGCGATGCGCGTGTCGGTGGGCTTGGCAAGCATTGTCCACCAGTGCTGGAAGCCAACATGAGCAGCCGCCAGGCGTGCGATCAAGCCAGCCGAGTAGTCGTACGTCTCAGCCGCGGTCAGTACGCGCGGCAATATCTTGCGGGAGATGGAGGTGTTCATATGGCCTAGCTCATTTGGATGTAGATCGTCTGGATAGCCGCGTCAGCGGAAACGGCGCTTCAAACGCGGGCGTGCCAACGACAACACCACATCACCCTCCAAGGCCAGCTCCTCTCACTGCCAAGAGGCCTAGCTCGGCCATTGCGATCTCGACCCGATTGACCTGCTCAACTGAGTGCGCGTCGAAGAGGTCCATAGACTCCGTAGCTAGAATCAGTGTTCCTGGGCCATGACGCTCCACACGGGCCGCATCGGGAATCTGCTGGGTACTGACGGGCCGGTCTACGTACCCCATCCAGCCCATGAAATCGCGATGCTGAAACACCGCCAGTTGGCTGCTGTAGTGTCGCCTCTCTCTCCCTCTTGCCTGCTGGACATTGGTCTGCGCAAAGGTCGCCTGCGGTCTGGACGTGAGCACCTTGAGCAGCCCCCACATTACGTCGCACGGGGAGTCGTAGATCTGCTCTATTTGATTTATTTCCAACCGTAACTCCCCCACCCCAGCTCTGATCGACAGCGCAAGACATCCTCGCTCGCGCCACTTCGCTTCGCCCGGCGCGTTCGTCAGCAGAATGCTATGGTTTGCAGGGGAACTCGTGCCTGGATACTGCTTGTCGAAATAGGCACTTCTGGCTTCGATGCGCGTGATGATCTGCTCTCGGTCGGACATAGGGATCTCCGGCTCATGAGCGGAGGATGGCATCAGCCACCATTGTTCGAAGTGTGGATGAATGGTGGCGAGGCTTCCGACCCAACTCAGCCCATCCTCGTAGACCTGAAATGGGCTCATCGTCACGGGTACACTTCTGCATGCGAGAGTTACTTTCATAGGATGTCCCTTATTCCGTACGGGGTGAGCTTGGCGTTCTCAGGTGGAATTCCCAGGCCCAGCGCGACCTCGTAGCAAACGTGCTGCATGAAGTGCCATTCGAGCCTGCCGTACGGCTTTGCTTGTTCAACTACGGCCGCCTGTCTCGCGAAGACATCCCGCCACCCCTCAATCTCGAATCTCATGAACTCCTTCTTGTAGTTGCCGTTCTCATCGAAGACATGGGCATAGTTCGCCTTGCTCTCCACAACTGTGCACTTGCTGCGCCAGAACCCATCAAACGCAATCCCACCAAACATCCACTCCAACGTCGTGTACTTCCCACCCGTCCCAAAGAAGTCCTTCAGCATCGAGAGCTCGATATTGACGATGCTGTTCGAGTTGTCCCCGGCTCTCACGTAGCCAAACCGCTCTGGCCCCGCGTACAGGTTCGCGACGTAGAGCTGGTAGTCGTAGTTGATGCGATTGCTCTTGGCGATGTAGCGCGGGGTGGGCGGCGGCCCGATCCGTCCGTTGATCAGCAGGCACTGGTCGCAGTCGGCGTCATCGGACACTTCCGAGCAATCCGCCTCGCGCGCTCGGGTGCCCGGCCGATCCTTCACTGCCTCCTTGGCGCCCATCGCTGCCGCCGCTGCTGCAGCCGCCTTGCCGAGCAGCTCAAGCACCTTTCCCACGGCGGGTGCGGGAGTGGCCGCCATTACGCACCGCTCCGGGGCGTGGGCCAGCGATGCGACGCGGCCAGGGCAGCCAACAGATCGGCGGCAGCCAGATTGGGGTCGCCTGCATGGCGTACGGCCAGGTCCACCGTCATGTCGCGGTGTAGCGCGCCCCCGCTGCCGACGTCGGTCTTCGTCCACCGCACCAGCACGGGCAGGCGGGTGATGCCCAGCTCGTAGGCGGCGTAGGTGTAGCAGCGCTCGGTTTCAGCAGCCAATGCGCGGTTGTCCAGGCCGATCACCCGCTCCGGCATGTCGCGGCGGATTTCATCTGCCAGTCTGGGCAGGAACGTTACGGGGTATGGCAGGCGCAGCAGCGCTGCCTGTCGTGCATCCAGCGTCAGCATGAGGTCTCCTCCGTGAGGCTGAAAGGCTAGCAGTGGCTCGGAGCGCGTCTGTTGATGTAGCTCACAGAGCCGGCTTGCGTGGGTTCACGGTTCGGGCACGGCGCAAAGATTCCTAGGCGCCTCATTGCGGTAGACCGGGTGAACCCGCAGCTTGCACGGGCTCACCGTCGCCCCGCTTGTCTGGATGGTTGCGGGCACGCGCGCATCATCGGGTGCCAAACGGACACGCGCTCCACCCGTGCTGGCGGTGAGCCAACGCTTCCAGGTCCCGGTCGCCGCTGTCCAGGTTCGGCGGTGGCTCGGGCATGCCGGTGGCTGCGGCCTCATCGCAAGCTGCCGCCCCGCCTGCGCGCTCGGCCGGTTCAGCGCTTCCGGATTCGCCGGTAGTGCCCTGGCCCGCTTGCCGCGCCACATACTCGCTCATCAAGCATTGGAGCACCTGTGCAGCAGGGCGCCGTTCGCGCGCCGCTGCCTGCTGGAAGCGGGCACGCAGGCCAGCGTCCATCTCTAGCTGCATGAAGACGCTCTCGTTCATGAGTTCCTCCCACTGCTGGTTAGTGAAGTTGAAGGCACGCGCGTGCCGCACCAGAGGCGCAGAGACGTATTGGTTTGTGCCTGTTCCAGCGCGACGCTGCCGGGCCGTGGTACTCCGTGCCGCCATAAGGCTGTGTGGCGTGCGCGCCACCCCGGCTGGTGGCCGTGCCGATGCCCTTCGCGAAGGTGGGCGATGCCGCTCAGCGGGCTTGCCGCTGCAGCTTCCTGGGGATCTTTGGGGGAACCACCACGGGCCGCTCCACCACCGTGAGGATGATGCTGCCGGGGGTGGTCTCCACGCTCAGGCGGGCACCGATGTCGAAGCCGAGGCTGTCCAGCCAGCGGCCGCGCAACCGGATGTAAGGCACGAGCTCGTTGGTGCCGTGTTCCTCGCGGATGGGATACAGCAACGACCCCACACGGTTGAAGCGCGCGGGCCGGGTGTAGGGCTTGCGCTTGGGGGGCTCGAAGAAGGGTGATGCTATGAATGACGTCAGCATGTTGGACCTCCGGCATGGCGTGCCCTCGCCGGGATGGCGAGGGTGTCGGGAGGTTAGAAACCGTCTAGCAGCAACCGGCGGGCGTATTTCCACAGGGGGTGTTGTATTAGCCACCCTCCCGACGTGGGACGTCCAACATCTTGCTGCTAGAGGAGTTTCTACGCTCCGGTGTGCACCATGCGGGTTGGTGCGGATGTTGGGAAATCGCTTGTTTCTGTTGGTTCGGCAGGGTTCGGTTGGCGCCATCTACGGGTTGGCGCAATCGGCTCTGTTCAGTCGCAGCCTTTGTGACGGGGTAAGCGCATCCTGCCTCGCCTATCGGGAGGACTGCGAATGAACAGAATTGACTCGGAGTGGCTACAGGACTTCGACGAAGCCATGCTGGGCTTCTTTGCCATTGACCATGCCGATGCCGGGATGGATCAGTTCTTGCTGGAGTGCTACTCGGACTTGCCAGCTAGGGAGGCCGCGTTGGCGTTTGGGGAGCACTATGAGCTTTGCCGGGTAGATACGTTCTGGCCGCCCCAGGGACTCGCTCTGAGTAGTTAGCAGGCTGATTGCGCCACCCCACGCCACCTCCGGCATACTTAGAGACTATTGAATCTGCGATTCCAATAGGACTAAGGATGGCGAGTTTGAACGATTGGACTATGGATCAGTTGGTCGCTGCAGTGGGGGCATACCGGATGATGCAGGGAAGGACTGCGCAGGGCCATGCGGTGAACAAGGCTCAGGTCTATCGCGAGTTGGCGGTACAGCATGGGCGTACCCCGAAGGCATGGGAGTACCGGATGCAGAATATCTCGCATGTCCTCGAGCAGCTGGAGCAGCCCTGGCTCTCAGGTCTACGCCCAGCTGCGAATGTGGGTCCAGAGGTGACCGGCCAGTTGATCAAGCTGCTCCGGACAATGCCACTGCCTGACACTGCCAATGCCACTGTCACTACTGGGGAAACGCGCGCCCAGCTTCAAGAACAGAGACGGTACGCGGAGGAGTCGCTTGCATTCTCTCTCTCAGACGCGGAGGACCAGAGGCGCAAGGTTCTCGCGACTATCGTACGCCGCCAAGGTCAGGAATCATTCCGCGCTGCGCTGCTCCAGGCCTACTCCGGCAGGTGTGCGATGACCGGATGTGAGGTGGTCGATGTGCTCGAGGCGGCCCACGTATATCCCTATCAGGGGGCGGCAACGAACTCTCTGTCGAACGGGCTTTTGCTCCGTTCAGATGTTCACACCCTCTTCGACCTGTACCTCATCAGTGTGGAACCGGAGACAAAGATTGTTCAGGCGGCCCCTACTCTTCGTGACACGGAGTACGGACGGCTAGGGGGCTTAGAACTCGGAAAACCGATTGCACAACACCTGGCCGTGAGCGTTGAGCTCCTTGGATGGCACAGATCGCAGTGTGAGTGGTAGGTCTCGCCACTCATTTGTGGGGTAACGTGGGTGCAGCCCCCCGCCGGTGAACACCTACCGACGGCTCATTGCACCTACTTTTCATCTCCTTCCATTTTTGACCTAGAGCTCGCTCTCTTTGCTGAGGCCTTTCGCTCCCTAGATATCTCGAATCCGATCGGCAGTGGCTTCCAGTACTTCGGCGCCCCGTTTGGCACCTTGCCTCGGGCCTGATGAAACGCCTTGATGCTACTGATGTCGAGTGGCGCGATCACGAAGTAGTCGTCATCCCCGCCCCGCACCTGAACGACGTCACGGTTGTAGCTCTCCACAGCCGGAGCACGCACTCGGCTGTCACCATACTGCCTGCTATTGACCTGAACTACATATGCATGGAGGTCCTGCGCCGCAGCCTCGACTAGCGATGAGAATGAGTTGATATCTCTATTCCATTCAAGCGCGATCAGCGTATCGACGTGCCCTTGGAATGATCTTCTATTGTCGATATTCGTCAGGTCGCTGCAGATCAGAACACCGAAGAAGTGGGAACCATGCTTGTATATCGGCCTCGCCTTGGGCAAGTCGACAGAGCGTAGAGCGCGCCCAACACTATCAAGCGCCCTCCTCTCTTCGTGAGCGGGATGAATTTTCGGCTGGATGTACGTCAGGCTCGTGCTGTAACCTGGCCAACTAGTCTGCAGCGACACAATCGCATCGTTATAGTAGGCCCCAGTGGGAGCTTGGTTCTCAAGTCCGGCAAGAAATGAAACGCCATTCTTTGCGAGCTTGTTAGCTGCACTGAACGCCCACCTTCTGGGTACAGAGGCCTCAGGGAACACAACATAGTCCACGCGGGTATCATTTGAGAGTATCCCGTTTATAACCCTATTGAATCGCTTGTAGCGCTCCAACGTTCTGTTCGGACGCCCGATTAACGCAGAATCCCAGTCGCTTTGTTCCGTAAGATAGCTAACAATCGCAATTCGTACCGTGCTTGATGCTTTGTTGGGTACTGAGATAAGCACCTGCGAGGACCTGTCCTTGACGCTGACCATCGAAGGGGCACCTCGGCCTTTAGTTCTCGCGCCCCTGAGAGCAAACAAAGCGCTTCTAAGTAGGACCGAAGATTGGAGCAACCTTGGGGCAACAGTAGTAATCTCCTGTGCGGTCAAAGGTCGCGTCGCAAACGCCACACCGGGCCAGTAAATCTTTCGATAGTCCCGCTCCGCGAAGTCCGTAAATCGTCGGAGTCCGCCAAGTCTCAGCTCACGTTGGATTGCCAAATCAGCTGGAACGCGCGGCGATCTTGGACTCTTCGTACCAGGGTGATTGATCCATAGCTCTTTGTAAGGACGCCGCCCCATGTCCGCGAAGAGCAGCCTCTGCGATGCCTCTTTCAACGGCGTCTTGGATGGGTTCGGCGTACGGATCTCGCTAATCTTCTTGATCTTCCGCATCAACGCTATGTAAGAGGGACTGAACTTAAAGCCCTGAAGAGTCGACGACTGCAGCGACACCTGAAATAGATTGCGCGCGTAAAGCTGCACCATTCGATCCAGCTTGTTGGGATCGTAATCGACCGTTTCGCGCAACAGCCTGACTGTCGATCCAAACTTCTCCACGATCGAGGAGGCACGAGCCATGTCTCCACAGGCGACCGCGAGTCCGATCACTCTCACTATATAGTTGAAATAGTCGAAGATGCCCGCAGGAGTGACTACATACCTCTCAACGATTCCATAAAATATGTTTCTTGCCTTGCGCCAACTTGCAGGACTGAGATCGCGTGCGTGCGCTTCCACGTCACCGAGGAGCATGGCGAAGCCTAGCCGCCTGATTGAAACAGCGTCTGTTTTCCTCAGTGCGTCGGCCTCAAGGCTGGCATCCGATGAAGTCAGCAGAGCCCTAACAAGCATACCCTCGGTGCTTTCAGGAAGAATGGGAAGAAGGCGATATTCGCTCGATCTACGCCTGATTTGCTGCTCAATCTGGCCGACGAGGTCGAGTCCAAAGTTGCCGGAAACACGGAAAACCTTCTGCTTATCCTGGGAAAACTCCACTCGACTGTCCAGGAGATATGCCGGGGAATACCTCGTCACAGAGCTTTCCGAATCGAAACTCAGGCCGTCGCCGAACTTTTCACACATCCATGCGAAAAATTCGGTTGAAGACCCAATCCCCACAGGGGACTCCACAACAATGAAGATATCATCTACATATCGACCGTAGTACTCGGGGTTGAGCGTTTTCAGAATTTTCCTGTCAAATTCTGAAAGCGCCACATTCGCAATAACCTTGGAAGCAGACAAGCCGACCGGTAGCGCGCCTTCCGGTCTATCCGCGTAATCAGGCGTGGTTCTGTACCACTCATTCAAGCTATTGATGAAGACCCTTGTGAACTTGACCTGGTCGTCTGTCAATTGCAGATTGAGTGCCTTTAAGTACTCTGGTCGCAACAGGAACTCCGGGGAGACATTATGGTAATAGCGTCTCGCATCCATTGTCGCAGCGATTACGGTCTTCCCGGCGGCGGCCGCAGTTCGTATTGCAGCGAGCCCTTTCTCTCGCCAAGCCTGATAGGCGCTGAAGTAAGGGGAAAAGAGCCCAAGGGAGTCTCTATTGATACTTCCCTCCCCCATTGGATCTCGCCACGAGGAGTGTCGACGGAGACGATTCCCATAACTCAGGTGCTTATCGAGAGTCGCCTCGAAGATGTGGCCGACTTTGAGTATCCAGAGCGCACTGACAACCTGATAGTCCACCGATGCCGACATCACAAGTCGGAACTCTGCCTTGGGCTTTCTGGCGGCACCCTGGTAGCTACTCCGCCAGTCCTCACAGGGATCCAATGTGGAGAAGTGAAGCTGGCGTTCTAGGTTAGCGTCAGGCTTTGAGATGCTCTTAGGGGCGAATAGGTAGCCACCCATCTTGGAGGCATCTCGCCACCACGTGCCCGCGGTAAGCGCCTTGTGTAGCTTAACTAGATTACTATGAAGACGATCTTCGTAACGCGAGAAGGCAAGCGCGTCGAAGTGAATTGACTCGAAGAACGCATCTGACTTGGCCTTCTTATAAGCCAGATACAACTCAGACAGCTCAATGAACTCCATGTTACCCATCAGTCTCTCCCTGAGAAAAGAAAGGGCAGCCTAAGCTGCCCCTTCCTAAAGTCTATCTAGATCAAACCCCGACAGGATTCGCCTTCTCAGGATCAATCTTGTACTGCTTGATCGCCCGAGCCACATCCTTCCCGGTCATCTTCCCTTCCTTGGCCAGCGCTGCAATCGCGGCGTGCGCGATGTAGTACCGGTCAACCTCGAAGAAGCGACGCAGGTTGGCGCGGGTGTCCGAGCGGCCGAAGCCGTCGGTGCCCAGGGCGGTGTAGGACATCGGCACGAAGGCGCGGATCTGGTCCGCATACGCACGCACGTAGTCGGTGGCCGCAATTGCCGGGCCCTGGCGGCCTTCCAGCAGCTGCGTCACGAACGGCACGCGCTGGTCGGCTTCCGGGTGCAGGCGGTTCCAACGCTCGGCGTCAAAACCATCGCGGCGCAGTTCGTTGAAGCTCGGGCAGCTCCAGATGTCGGCGGTGACGCCGAAATCCTTCTCCAGCAGCGCGGCCGCTTCAATGGCTTCGCGCAGGATGGTGCCCGAACCCAGCAGCTGCACGCGCAGCTCGCCCTTCTTCGGCTTGCCGGCGTCGGTGAGCAGGTACATGCCCTTCACGATGGAGTCCGCTGCACCTTCCGGCATTTCCGGGTGGGTGTAGTTTTCGTTCATCAGGGTGATGTAGTAGTACTCATCGATCTGGTCTTCCATCATGGCCTTGGTGCCGTGCTGGAGGATCACCGTCACTTCGTAACCGAAGGTCGGGTCGTAGCTGCGAACGTTGGGAATGCCGCCGGCGAACAGGTGGCTGTGGCCGTCTTCGTGCTGCAGGCCTTCACCGTTCAGCGTGGTGCGGCCGGCGGTGCCGCCGAGCAGGAAGCCGCGGGTACGCATGTCCGCTGCCTGCCAGGCGATGTCGCCCACGCGCTGGAAGCCGAACATCGAGTAGTAGATGTAGAACGGCAGCATCGGCACGTTGGAGACCGAGTAGCTGGTACCGGCCGCCATCCAGGAGCTGATGGCGCCCGGCTCGCTGATGCCCTGCTGCAGCACCTGGCCGCTCTGGTCTTCGCGGTAGAACATGAGCTGGTCGGCGTCGACCGGCTTGTACTTCTGGCCGAACGGCGCGTAGATGCCGATCTGGCGGAACAGGCCTTCCATACCGAAGGTACGGGCTTCGTCGGCCACGATCGGCACGATGTGCGGGCCCAGTTCCTTGTCGCGCAGGGTGATGTTCAGGCTCTGCACGAAGGCCATCGTGGTGGAGTAGCTGCGCTCGCCGCTGCTCTTGAGCAGGCGCTCGTAGGTTTCCAGCTTCGGTGCGTTGAAGCTCTTGGTGGCCTTGCGGCGACGCTGCGGCAGGTAGCCGCCCAGCGAGGCGCGACGCTCCTGCAGGTACTGCACTTCCGGCGAATCCGGGCCCGGGTGGTAGAACGGCACCTGGCCATCGGCCAGCTGTGCGTCGGTCACCGGGATGTTGAAGCGGTCGCGGAAGTGCTTGACGGCTTCGTCGTCCAGCTTCTTGGTCTGGTGGGTGGGGTTGAGCGCCTCGCCGGCGCTGCCCATGCCGTAGCCCTTGACCGTCTTGGCCAGGATCACGGTCGGCATGCCCTTGGTGTTCACGGCCTGGTGGTAGGCGGCGTACACCTTGTGCGGGTCGTGGCCACCACGGTTGAGGCGCCAGATGTCGTCGTCGGACAGGCCGGCCACCATCGCAGCGGTTTCCGGGTACTTGCCGAAGAAATGTTCGCGCGTGTACGCGCCGCCGAAGGCCTTGCAGTTCTGGTATTCGCCGTCGACGGTTTCCATCATCAGCTTGCGCAGGACGCCGTTGGTGTCCTTGGCCAGCAGGGCATCCCAGTAACCGCCCCACAGCAGCTTGATGACATTCCAGCCGCCGCCACGGAACACGCCTTCCAGTTCCTGGATGATCTTGCCGTTGCCGCGCACCGGGCCGTCGAGGCGCTGCAGGTTGCAGTTGACCACGAAGATCAGGTTGTCCAGGCCTTCACGGCCGGCCAGCGCGATGGCGCCGAGGGTTTCCGGCTCGTCGCTCTCGCCGTCGCCGATGAAGCACCACACCTTGCGGTCGGACTTCTCGATCAGGCCACGGTTTTCCAGGTAACGCATGAACTGCGCCTGGTAGATGGCGGCCAGCGGGCCCAGGCCCATCGACACGGTGGGGGTCTGCCAGAAGTCCGGCATCAGCCACGGGTGCGGGTAGCTGGAGAGGCCACCGCCGTCCACTTCCATGCGGAACTTGTCGAGCTGCTGCTCGTCGATGCGGCCTTCCAGGAACGCGCGGGCGTAAATGCCCGGGGCGCTGTGGCCCTGGATGAAGAGCAGGTCGCCCGGGTGGTTTTCGCTCGGGGCGCGCCAGAAGTGGTTGAAGCCCACGTCGTACAGCGTGGCACCGGAGGCGAAGCTGGCGATGTGGCCACCCAGGTCGCCCGGCTTGCGGTTGGCGCGCACCACGGTGGCCATCGCGTTCCAGCGGATGATGGAACGAATGCGCCATTCCAGTTCGGCGTTGCCCGGGCTCTTGGCCTCCAGGGTCGGCGCGATGGTGTTCACGTATTCGGTGGTGGGAGAGAACGGCAGGTAGGCGCCCGAACGACGGGTCAGTTCCACCATGCCTTCCAACAGTTGATGCGCGCGCTCGGGGCCCTCGACATCAATAACGGCCTTCAGCGACTCGATCCATTCCTGGGTTTCCACAGGATTCGGGTCGTTGTTCAGCACCTCGTTCAACCAGTTCATTTGCGCTCCCATGACCGCACGCACGCGCGCGACTGTTTTAGATTTCTAGCCGCAAAGTGTAGCGCACGATAGGCTTTGCGCACTTCGCTACGCCTGCGTATGGAAGGGCGCGGGGCTGTCCTGGCGGACAGTGCGCGACAGCGCGCGGAGGGCGGCAAGCAGGTTCCACACGCATGCTGAGCATCGGCGAGCGCGATGACACGGCGGCGACGGGGGGACACCGCTGGACAAGCCGGGCCCGGGGAATGGCTGTATTTCAGGGGTGCGGCGGGAGGGGGCGGGCCGTTCGACGGGCGCATGGGGCAGTGGTGGCGGCCGTGGAACCTTGCGTGTGGTCGGCGGCCCCAGCCCACTGTTCCATCAGGCACACGCACCGTCACACGGTGGAATGAGCTGAACGCATCCCTGCCGTGCGTGGGCCGCTGCTGGCTTGCCGAAGGTTTTCGATATATCGTTCCGTTACTTCATTCGATATATCGAAATGACCTCTGCCCGCGATCTCGACCGCCCTGCCCGCCCGCTGACCGCCCGGCCCCTCAGCCGCGGCGACCTGCGCCTGCTGGTGCTGTCGCTGCTGGCGGAGCAGCCGCGCCACGGCTACGAGCTGATCCAGCTGATCAGCGAGATGTTCGTGCGCGCCTATACGCCGAGCGCGGGCTCGATCTACCCGGTGCTGGCGCAGTTCGAGGCGGCCGGCTGGGTGAACGCGGTGGAGGATGGCGGACGCCGGCGGTATCGCCTGAGCGCCTTGGGCCAGACCCACCTGGCCGCCGAGCGCGAGGAGGTGGACGCAGCGTTGCAGCGCGTGCGCCACAGCGCGCGGGCGATCACCAAGGCCAACCTGCCGCCGGTGGTACGCGAGGCGCTGCGCGAGCTGAAGCATGCGCTCGGCCTGTGCCACGGGCGCTGGCAGGACGACCGCGCCGCCGAGGTGGCGCAGGCCCTGCGTGAGGCCGCCGCACGGGTGCGCGCACAGGCGCGCTGACCCCCTTCTACTTTTACGACCCAGCCAGCCCCCGCCCGCCAGGTCCACCCTCCCCTTCGCCGCCGCTGCGGCACCGAAACAGGATTGCTCCGATGGCTCTGCATGAACACCGACTGCTCCGTCATACCGTGAAGTTCCGCCCGCTGCAGGTGCTGCGCACCGAGGAAATCAGCCCGTGCATGCGCCGGGTGATCGTGGGCGGCGAGGCGCTGGACGGCTTCGATTCGCCGTCGCCGGATGACCACGTGAAGCTGTTCTTCCCCAATGCGGACGGCCAGTTCGTGGTGCCGACGATGACGCCGGAAGGCCCGCGCTACCCGGAAGGGCAGGTGCCGTCGCCGGCACGCGACTACACGCCGCGCTGGTGGGACCTGGAGGCCGGGGAGCTGGCGCTGGACTTTGTGATGCACGGGCACGGGGTGGCGTCGAGCTGGGCGGCCAATGCGCAGCCGGGCGATGCGATCGCCGTGGGCGGACCGCGCGGCTCGCACATGACGGCGCGGGATTTCGACACGTATGTGCTGATTGGCGATGAGACCGCGCTGCCGGCGATCGGCCGCTGGTTGGAGACGCTGCCGGAGGAGGCGCAGGCAGATGTGTATATCGAGATTCCTGAATCCGGCGACCGCCAGGAGCTGCCGGAGGACGACCGGATCCGGGTGTCGTGGCTGGAGCGCAATGGCTTCGATGCGGTCAGCAGTACGTTGCTGGAAGACGTGCTGACCGATTTCGAGGCACCGGACGGCGACACGTTCTACTGGATCGCGGCCGAATCGCGCCGGGCCCGGATGATGCGCAAGTACATCGAGGGTCACCTGGGGGTGCCGAAGGAGTGGATCCGCTCGACCGGCTACTGGAAGGCCCACGCCGACGAGCACGACGGCGACTGAGCCGCGACGGGCACCGGCTGCGAATGCGACAATCGCGTTTTGGGCCGGTGCCTTTCCATGCAAGCAGTTTCTCTTTCGGCACTGGCCGACCTGATCGACCGTGCCGAGCGCGCCGACGCCCCGCTGGACGCCGCACTGGTGGCGCTGGTGCCGTCGGTGAATGGCAACGTGGCACCGCTGCGTGCAGCGCTGGTGCCGCTGGCGCAGTCGCAGCTGGCGCTGGTGAAAGCCAATGCCGATATCGGGCTGGTGGCCGATGAGCTGCGCCGTTATCAGAAGTACGCGCTTCCCGGAAAACCGAGCCTGCAGATCGTGCAGCTGCGCAAGCAGCAGGCAACGGTGAAGCAGGCGGCGCTGATCGCGCGCCAGAACTACGCGCAGGCCACCCATGCGTTCCTGCGCGACAGCGGAATGACCGCCCCGGCACGGCGCACGCCGACCGATTTCACGACGCTGTGGCTGGGCAAGGTGGCTGCGGCGTTGGTGTGAGGCGGGGGCTATCGGCACCGCACCTGTAGAGCCGGGCTCTGCCCGGCTGTCGCGCGTAGCGCGACGAAGGGTATCGGTGTCGGAACGAACGGCAGCCGACCAACGGTCGGCTCTACCCAGTGGCGCGGCGGAGATATCGGTGCCGGAACCGTAGAGCCGGGCTCTGCCCGGCTGTCGCGCGTAGCGCGACGAAGGGTATCGGTGTCGGCGAAGGATATCGGTGCCGGAACGGACGGCAGCCGACCAACGGTCGGCTCTACCAAGGGGCGCGGCGGGGATATCGGTGCCGGAACCGTAGAGCCGGGCTCTGCCCGGCTGTCGCGCGTAGCGCGATGAGGCTATCGGTGCCGGAACGGACAGCAGCCGAGCAGAGCTCGGCTCTACGGGGTCGTCGGAGTCGTCGGAGTCGTCGGGGTCGTCGTGGCTGTTGCGGCGCGGCGCCAGTTGAAGCGGTGGGCCAGCCATATCTCGAGCAGCACCAAGGCCATTACGATGAGCAACGGCAGCAGCAGGCCCAGGTAGAGGCCGGGCATCATGGAGGTGAGCTGCGCCTTGAGCAGGCGGATTACCCCCTGGGTGTGGAGGAGCTCGTTCATGCGCATGCCGAGGGCTTCGCGGAATACGGCCTTGTCCACGCCGGTACGGCCGGCCTGCTTGGCCAGGCTGTCTTCCACCCACTCGGACATCAGTGCGCCACGCAGGCGCTGCAGGCCGCTGCGCGTCCAGCGCATGACCCAGCCCTCGCCCTGCAGGTATTCGGCGCCAGGCAGCGGATGGTTGACGAGGTAGGCATCGACGGCATCGCGTGCAACCTCGTGCACGGTGGCATCGCTGCGCATGAGCGCGGCCAGGGACTGGTCGTCGAGCGAACGCTCGAACTCCTGCTGCCAACCGCCGACGAGGGTCTGCAGGTGCGGCTGGAAGTGGTCGATCTGCTTGTAGAGCGCGCGCTGCGCGCCCGCGGCGAAGCCGAGCTGCAGGCCGGTGAAGGCGAAGAACAGCGGCAGTACCACGACGTAGCTGGCGATCAGCCAATGGTGCCAACGCCGCTCGCGTGCGAGCCAGCGGCGGCGACGCAGGGCGAACCAGGTGGCGATGCCGAGCAGCAGGCCGATCAATGTGCCGAGGACCGCGCCGCCGATCAGGTCGAGCAGGCTGAGGCCGGTCCAGAATTCCAACATCCAATACTGTGCGTCTTGCACGTAGGCGTCCTTGATTGCGAAATGCAGCGCTCATTGTAGAGCCGGGTTCTACCCGGCTGTGGTGTGTGGCGCGATTAGGGGGTATCGATTGCGGTGCGGAGAACAGCCGAGCAGAGCTCGGCTCTACGGGGCTGTGGTGCGTGGTGCGATGAGAGGCTATCGATTGCGGTGCGGAGAGCAGCCGGGCAGAGCTCGGCTCTACGGGGCTGCTGTGTGGGGTGCGATGAGAGGGCATCGATTGCGGTGCGGAGAGCAGCCGAGCAGAGCTCGGCTCTACGGGGCTGTGGTGCGTGGCGCGATCGGGGCGGTGTCGTTTTCAACAAAAAGCCCGCCTTGCGGCGGGCTTTCTGCATCTCACGACGAGTGAGGATGGATCACGCGGCCGGCTTTTCGCCGGTGGCTTCGGTGGTGATGCGGATGGTCACTTCATCGCTGACGTTCGGGGCGTATGCGCCCACGCCGAAATCGCTGCGCTTGATGGTGGTGGTGGCGTCGAAGCCAGCCGCCGGCACCTTGGCCATCGGGTGCTCGCCGCCGCCGTTGATGGTGACATCCAGAGTCACCGGCTTGGTGATGTCCTTGATGGTCAGGTCGCCGGTGACGGTCAGCTTGTTGGTGCCGGCTGCTTCGACCTTGGTGCTCTTGAAGGTGGCGGCCGGGAACTTGGCGGCGTCGAAGAAATCGGCGCTCTTCAGGTGCTCGTCGAACTTGGCGGTGAAGCTGTTGAGGCCGGTCAGCGGCAGCTTCACTTCCACGGTGGACTTGGTGACGTCAGCCGCGTCGTACACCAGGGTGCCTTCGGCAGCGCCGAAGTGGGCGCTCGGGTGCGAGAAGCCGAAGTGGCTCCACTGCACCAGTACGTCGGTGTGGGTCGGGTCGAGCTTGTAGGTGCCCGACGCGATCTGGATGGCTTCGGCGGCCGGCGCGGCAGCGGCGGCATCGGCAGCCGGGGTGGTGGTTTCGGCAGCGGCAGCGGCCGGGGCAGCGGCTTCGTCGGCCGGCTTGGAGCAGGCGGCAATGGCCAGGGTCAGGGCCAACGGCAGGAGCAGTTTGCGGGTCACGGTCATGTCAGGTCTCTCTCGGATGCGAAGGGAAGAAAGCAGTGCAACCACCCGTCCGCACGGACGGGCAATATCCAGCGGAAACGCTTACTCGATGCGGGCCGCTTCGTCGAAGGACAGGCGCGGCAGGCGCGGGAACAGGCCCGACGGGTCACCGTACCCCAGATTGACGAGGAAATTCGACTTGATGGTGGTGCCCTTGAAGAAGGCCTCATCGACCTTGGCCGGGTCGAAACCGGACATCGGGCCGGCGTCCAGACCCAGCGCGCGGGCGGCCAGGATCAGGTAGGCGCCCTGCAGGCTGCCGTTGCGGAACGCAGACTCGGTGCGGCCTTCGCGCGGGCCGTCGAACCAGGCCTTGGCGTCGGCGTGCGGGAACAGGTAGGGCAGCTTCTCGTGGAAGTCTTCGTCGAAGGCGATGATGACGGTGACCGGGGCGGCCAGGGTCTTGTCATGGTTGCCTTCGGACAGCGCCGGGGCGAGCTTGGCCTTGGCTTCGGGCGAGGTCACGAACACAAAGCGCGCCGGGCTCGAGTTGGCGGCCGTGGGGCCCCACTTCAGCAGCTCGTACAGGGCCTGCAGCTGGCTCTCTTCGACGGGCGTGTCGAGGAAGGCATTCTGGGTGCGGGCGGTACGGAACAACTGATCGAGCGCAGCATCGTTGAGTACGTGGGACATGAAGCCTCCAGAAAGTGGAATCGTGGCGGATCGGCGAAGGCTGGCAGTGTAGAGTGTCGTGACAGTTGCAACACCCAGCCTGACTGAAACGAATTAATGCCATACGTGAAACGATGGAGTCCGCCCTGGACGATCACTGACGGCCGTGCCGGCAATGTGCGGCAGGCGGTGGCCCTGGCCTCGGCCTTGAAGCTGGGGGCGCATCGTCCGCTGGTACTCAGCCCGCGCGCACCGTGGCGCTGGCTGGCGCCGCGCTGGCTGCCCGGCATGGCGCAGGGCTACGGCGAGGCCTTCACGGCGCTGGCGGACGCGCCGCCGGCGCTGGCGATCGGCTGCGGCCGGCAGGCCGCCGGGGCGCTGCGCGAACTGCGGCGCCACGGCAGCAAGGTGGTGCAGATCCTCGACCCGCGTATTGGCGCGCGCCACTGGGACCTGGTGGTGGTGCCCGAACACGACGCCCTGCGCGGCGGCAATGTGCTGACCCTGCTGGGCAGCCTCAATCCGGTCAACGACGACTGGCTGGCCTGCGGCCGCGCCGCGTTCGCCTCCTTCAGCGAACTGCCCGGCCCCCGCACCGCGCTGCTGGTGGGTGGCCCCACCCCGCATGCGCCCTGGCATGAGCCGGACATGGTGCAGGTGTTCCAGCAGGTGGCCGCGCAGGTGCGTGGCGAGGGCGGCAGCCTGCTGGCGACCACGTCGCGGCGCACGCCGGTGGCGTTGGTGGGTGCGCTGCGCAGCGCCTTCGCCGATCTGCCGCATGTGATCTGGGGCGACGGGGGCGATGGCGTCAATCCGTATGCCGGGCTGCTGGGCTGGGCCAACCGGGTGGTGGTGTCGCCCGATTCGGTGAACCTGTTGTCCGAAGCCTGCGCCACGCGCATGCCGGTAAGCGTGGCATTGGCTACGCAGGCGCACGGCCGCATGGCGCGGTTCCAGCGGGCCCTGCACGAGCGCGGGCGGTTGCAGACGCGCTGGCTGGACTGGCAGACCGATGGCCGCATCGAGCCGCTGCGCGAGACGGCGCGGATTGCCGCTCAGGTGCGGGAGCGGTTGCTGCCGGTATGATGCCGCGGCGGCACGGTGCCGCTGGAGAACACGCCACATGGATGACGCCCGACCCGCGATGACCGCGCGCCTGCACCGTGCACTGCTGTGCGCGATGCTGATGGGCGCCGCAGCAGTCGCGCAGGCCGAGCCGCAGTGCGTGGAGCGTTTTCCCACCCCGGCGGCGCTGGCCTCGATGTTCGATGTGGCCCTGGCGACCACGGAGCAGCTCGATGCGCTCGACGGCGTGGATGTGGTGCTGATCGCGCGCGGCGGGCAGGATCTGAGCAAGTACGGGCTGCGCCACAGCCATGTGGCCTTCCTGGTGCGGGAAGATGATGGCCAGTGGCGTGCGGTGCACCTGCTCAATCCGTGCAAGACCGCCGAATCGCACCTGTTCCACGAGGGGGTGGCCACCTTCATCGGCGAAACCTCCAGCCATACCGACCTGCGTATCGGCGTACCCACGCCGGCGCTGCGCGACGCGCTCAAGGCGATGCTGACCCAGCCTGCGATCCAGGCGCGTGCCCTGCACGAAGCGCGCTACAGCGTGGTGGCCTACCCGTTCCGTACCGAGTACCAGAACTCCAACCAGTGGGTGCTGGAAGTGCTGGGCGCGGCGATGGCGCAGGTGGAAGAACGCACCCTGATCGTCAACCGCACCCAGGCGCAGGCATGGTTGCAGCGGCATATGTATACGCCCAGCACGCTGCGCATCGGCGTGGCCAAGCGCCTGGGTGCGCGCTTCTTCGTGCCCAATGCGGCGGTCACCGACCACCCGGCCAGCGAGCGCATCTCCGGCAACTATTCGGTGGTGACGGTGGAGTCGATCTTCGATTTCCTGCAGCTGCGCAGCAGCCTGCAGCAGGAACTGTCGGTGGCGCATGTTCCCGTTGCCGGCATCACGGCGCCGAAGCCGTGACCCTTTTCGTTCCATCGTGCCAAGGAGTTCTGCCATGCATCTGTTGAGCAAATCCGCCCTCGCCCTCGCCGTGCTCGGGATGAACCTGGCGACGGTGCTGCCGGCACAGGCCGGCAATCTGACGGGCAAGCAGCAGTCGGCAGTGAGCGCGGTGGTGAGCGCGTATGCGATCTCGTTCATTGTGGTGTCGCCGGTGCTGCTGGTGGCCGGCGGCTCGAAGGCCGCGAGCAACAGCGCGCGCCGCGAGAAACCGGCCAAGGCCGCCGCACTGCCGCCGATGGCGGTGCAGGCCGTGGAGCGCCAGCCCGATGGCGGCTACCACGTGGCGCTGCAGCGCCCCGAGGCGCCCGAGCAGAACGCGCTGGTGGATTGGCCGGCGCGCCCGGACAACCCGGCTGCGCGGCTGAAGGTGGGCGATGTGCTCAACTTCGCGCCGACCGAGGCCGGAGCGGGCTGGACGGTGCACGCCGCAGACGGTGCCGCACTTGCGTTCCTGCCGACGCCGGAGGCCGCGGCAACGCAGGCCAGTGAGCGCTGGTGAGCCGCATGAAACGGATCGCTCCGCTGGCCGTTGCGCCGTTGCTGGCGCTGGGGGTGATGGCGACCGCGCCAACGGCCTCCGCGCAGAAGTTCGGTCATGCCTCGCCCGTCACCAGCAGCGTGCTGACCACGTCGGTGGTGAGCCTGGCGGTGATCACCGCGCCGGTATGGCTGAGCTCGCTGGGGGTGAGCGAGGTGCATGACGCCGCCGCACGCCGCAAACGCGCCAAGCGCGAGGCGACGCGGGCCGGCCCGTTGCCGCCGCTGACCGTGGAACGGGTGCAGCAGCAGGCCGACGGCAGCTACGAGGTGGCCCTGCAGAATCCGCAGGCACCGCAGGACCTGGCCGTGGTGGCCTGGCCGGCACGGGCCGACAACCCGGCGGCCGGCGTGAAGGTGGGCGACGTGCTGGATTTCACGCCGACCCCGATTGGCGCGGGTTGGACAGTGGCCGCTGCCGACGGGACCGCGCTGGCGTTCCTGCCGACCAGCGATGCGGCCGCCCAGAGCATGAGTGAACGCTTCTAGCTGAACCAAGGGCACCGGTGCGGGGTGGCTCCGCGCCGCCCCAGGCGGGATAATCCGCGCCTTCCCCGACTGCCCCCGGTGCGCCATGTCTGTGCGTTCTGCCATTGCCTTTGCCCCGTTGACCCTGCGCTCGCTGCTGCTGGCGGTGCTGGCGATGGGCGCGGTGGTGCTGGGCTCGAACGTGCTGGTGCAGTACCCGATCAACGATTGGCTGACCTGGGGCGCGTTCAGTTACCCGGTGGCGTTCCTGGTCAGCAACTTGATCAACCGCCGCTTCGGCCCGCAGGCTGCGCGCAAGGTGGCGTGGGCCGGTTTCGCGCTGGCGGTGCTGCTGTCGATCTGGATCGCCACGCCGCGCATTGCGGTGGCGTCGTGCCTGGCCTTCATCGCCGCGCAGCTGCTGGACATCACTGTGTTCGACCGCCTGCGTCGCGGCCATTGGTGGCGTGCGCCGATGGTGGCCACCACCTGCAGCGCGACGCTGGACACGACGATTTTCTGGAGCATCGCGTTTGCCGGGTCCAGCCTGCCGTGGGTGAGCTGGGCGGCCGGCGATCTGGCGGTGAAGCTGGCGATCGGCGTGTTCCTGCTGGCGCCGTTCCGCGCGTTGCTGTGGCGCATGGCCCCGCGCACCGCATCGTAGAGCCGGGTTGTACCCGGCTGCCTTTGTGTTGCGCCGGGTTCTACCCGGCTGCAGTGCGTAGAGCCGGGTTCTACCCGGCTGCAGTGCGTAGAGCCGGGTTCTGCCCGGCTTGGGGTTGGCCGCGAAAAGCAGCCGGGTAGAACCCGGCTCTACGAGGGCACGTGTTGCCCGCCCGCGCCATCCGCGCGCCCGTGTTGCCCGCCCGCCCCATCCGCGCGCCCGTGTTGCCCGCCCGCCCCATCCGCGCGCCCGTGTTGCCCGCCCGCCCCATCCGCGCGCCCGTGTTGCCCGCCCGCCCCGTCCGCGCGCACGTGTTGCCCGCCCGCCCCGTCCGCGCGCCCGTGTTGCCCGCCCCTCCCGGCCGCGCATCCGTGCCGCCCGTCCGTCCGCGCGCACGCCGACATCAGCCGGCGGCGTTCACCGCCGCCTGGAAGGGCAATCCCGCTGCGTCGCAGGCGGCGCTGATGGTGACCCGTGCGTCTTCCAGTGCCGGGGTGGGCGCGGCCAATCGTGGGCGGCGGTCGAGGGTGCATGCCAGGCCCACGTCCAACAGCGCGGCGTGTGCGGCGTGCAGGCCCTTGCGGGTGCCGCCGGGCAGCCAGGCGATGTCGGCCAGGGCGTCGATCAGGCTTGGGGTGTCGCGTGGCTGCAGCACCTGCGGGTGGCTGCCGGCGCTGTCGAGCACGCCGGTCTGCAGCAGGAACTCCAGATCGACGATGCCGCCCGCGCCCTGCTTCAGGTCCAGCCGTGCTGCATCGCTGCGGTCCAGTTCGGTGCGCATGCGGCCGCGCATTTTGACCACGTCGGCGTACAGCACGTCGCGATCGCGGTCGCGCCCCAGGGTCTGCGCCCGGACGGTGTCGAAGTCGGCCAGCAGGCTGGCGTCGCCGGCGATGCCGCGTGCGCGTACCAGCGCCTGGTGCTCCCAGGTCCACGCACGTTCGCGCTGGTACTCGGTGTAACTGGCCAGCGATGACACCAGCGTGCCCTTGCCGCCATCCGGGCGCAGGCGCACGTCGATGTCGTACAGGCGCCCGCCCGCGGTGACCGCGCCGAGCAGCGCCATCACCTTCTGCGCCAAACGCGCGTACCAGCGGCCAGGGTCGAGCGGACGCGCGCCATCGCTGCTGTCCAGCGCGGCCGGATGGTCGTGCAGGAACACCAGGTCCAGGTCCGAGCCGAAGCCCAGCTCCAGTCCGCCCAGGCTGCCGTAACCGATGATCGCAAAGCGCCCACCGGGAATGCTGCCGTGCACGTTGCGCAGGTCGGCTTCGGCCATCGCCAGCACGGTGACGACCACCGCCTGGGCCAGTTCGGCCAGCTGGCGGGTGGTGTCCACGGCGCGCTGGCGGCCGTCGAGGGTGGCCATCGCCATGCGGAAACTGAGCGCCAGGCGGGTTTCGTTGAGCAGGCGCAGCGCCGCTTCGGGATCGTCCACGGCCAGCGCGGCATCGCACTCGGCCTGCATCGCGGCGGCATCGGGCATCGGCCCGGACACGCGCACGTCGAGCAGTTCGTCGAGCAGCAGCGGATACGCCGCCAGCCGCTCGGACAACAGGGCACTGCGCGCCAGCACGTCCACCAGCCGCGCCAGGGCGCTGGGCTGTTCGTCGAGCAGTGCCAGGTAGCTGGTGCGGCGCAGGATGGCCTGCAGCAGGCCAAGCACGCGCTTGAGTGCGGCATCCGGATGTGGCGACCCGGTGGCCGCATGCAGCAGCGCGGGCAGCACGCGATCCAGGCGCGCACGCGCGCCATCGGACAGCGAGCGCACGCCGAGCGACTGGGCGAAATCACGCAGGGATTGATCGGCACCCCCGGCGTCGTGGAAACCGGCGTCGGCCAGCACGTCGGCGGTGCCGGCGTCGGGCAGGCCGCGCCAGTAGTTGGCCAGCGCATCGGGGGCGGCCTGGCCGGCGCGCGGGGCCAGCAGCGCGCCGAACTCGGTGGCCACGCGATGGCGCTGCACATCCAGCGCGGCGACCAGTGCGTCCCAGTCTGCATGGCCAAGGCCAACGGCGATGCGCAGGCGATCGGTGGGATCGGCCGGAAGTGCGTGGGTCTGTGCATCGCGCAGCATCTGCAGGCGGTTTTCCAGGCGGCGCAGGAAGGCGTAGGCCTGCAGCAGGTCGGCACCGTCCTGCGCGGCCATCTGGCCGCAGGCGACCAGCGCCGGCAGTGCGTGCAGCAGGCGGCGCTCGCGCAGCGAGGCTTCGCGGCCGCCGCGGATCAACTGCAGCGCCTGTGCGAGGAATTCGATCTCGCGGATGCCACCGGGGCCGCGCTTGATGTCGTCGAACATCTCGCGCCGCGCCACTTCGGCAGTGATCGCCGCCTTCATCTCGCGCAGGCCGTCGAGTGCGGTGAAGTCCAGGTAGCGGCGGTACACGAACGGCCGCAGGGTCTGCAGCCAGGCTTCGCCGGCGGCGATGTCGCCGGCGACCGCGCGCGCCTTCAACCAGGCGTAGCGCTCCCAGTCGCGGCCTTCGCGCTGGAAGTACTGGTCCATGCCGGCAAACGACAGCGCCACCCGGCCGGCGCTGCCGAACGGACGCAGGCGCAGGTCCACGCGGTGGCTGAAGCCGTCCACGGTGGTGTCGTCGAGCAGCTTGGCCAGGCGCTGGCCGAGCCGCGCGAAGTACTCCTCGGCGGCCAGCGGACGGGCGCCGTCGGACTCGCCGCCCTGCGGGTAGGCGTAGACCAGATCGACGTCGGAACTGAAGTTGAGTTCGCCGCCGCCGAGCTTGCCCAGCCCGAACACCACCAGTTGCTGGGCGCTGCCATCCGCGGCCCGGACCACGCCGTGGCGGCCGGCGAATTCCTGTTCCAGCGCAGCCAGGCCGATGCCCAGGCAGTCTTCGGCCAGGGCGGTGGCGCCGGCCAGGGTGGCGGGGACGTCGTCGAGACCGGCCAGGTCGCGCCAGATCAGGCGGGTGGAGGCGGCCGTGCGATAGCGGCGCAGGCGCTGCTGCCAGTCGCTGGGCTGCTGCGGGTCCAGGTCGGGAAGCGGCAGCGGCGGGCAGTCCGGCTGGGCCAGGTGCGACAGCAGCGCGGGCTGCCGGCACAGGGTATCGATGGCGAAATCGCTGGTGATGGCCAGCAGGCGTACCTGGTCGAGCACGTCGGCCGAGGGGGGCCAGTGGCCGCCGTCGGTGAGCGAGAGGGCCAGGCGCGCGAGCGCGCGGTCAACCAGGGGAACGAGGGCGGCGGGGACGGCGTCGGCGGATATCGGCATGAGGGGATTATGCCGGGCCTGCCCAAGGTGTCGGGCATAAAAAAGCCCGCTTGCAGCGAACTGCCAGCGGGCTCTGCTCCCTCCCCCACGTCGGGATGCAGGACGATCTTCTAGGGTCGGCGAACAAGTTGCACGCTGCACTGCAAAACAATACTTGCGGGTACAGAAGTCCTGATAAAGCTGAACAGGGAGGGCGCCGCCGCGCGATTGCCATCCCACCTTGGTCGCACACCTGCGCTGGCGTGGATCGCCGATAATGTGGATCCCCCCAGAAACGTTGTCGTCATGTCTGTCGATCGCATTGCCAACGCGCGTCTGCGTGACCGCGTCGTATCCGCCGAAGCCGCCGCCGCCCTGATCCAGCCGGGTGAAACCGTCGCCATGAGCGGCTTCACCGGTTCGGGCTACCCCAAGGCGGTGCCGGTCGCGCTGGCGCAGCGCATCGAGGCCGTCCATGCCCAGGGTCAGCCGTTCCAGATCAGCCTGATGACCGGCGCGTCCACCGCCCCGGAACTGGACGGTGCGCTGGCCAAGGCCGACGGCATCGCCATGCGCATGCCGTTCCAGAGCGATCCGGATGCGCGCAACCGCATCAATGCCGGCAAGCTGGACTACATCGACATCCATCTCAGCCACGTCGCCCAGCACGTCTGGTTCGGCTTCTACGGCGAGATCGACACGGCGGTGATCGAGGTGTCGGCCATCCGCGAAGACGGCTCGCTGGTGCCCTCCACGTCGGTGGGCAACAACAAGACCTGGCTGGACCTGGCCAAGAAGGTGATCATCGAGGTCAACGAGTGGCAGCCGGCCGGCGTGGACGGCATGCACGACATCTACTACGGCACGGCATTGCCGCCGCACCGCAAGCCGATCCCGCTGGTGCATGCCAACGACCGCATCGGCGAGACCGCGTTGCGCTGCGATCCGGACAAGATCGTGGCGGTGGTGCGCACCAACGGCCCGGACCGCAACAGCCCGTTCAGCCCGATCGACAGCAGCAGCGAGCAGATCGCCGCGTACCTGATCGAGTTCCTGAAGCACGAAGTCGCGCGCGGCCGCCTGCCGGCCAACCTGCTGCCGCTGCAGTCGGGCGTGGGCAACATTCCCAATGCCGTGCTGGCCGGGCTGGGCAGGAGCGGGTTCCGCGACCTGAGCGCGTTCACCGAGGTGATCCAGGACGGCATGCTCGACCTGCTGCGCGACGGGGTACTGAGCTATGCCTCGTGCACCGGTTTCGCGCTGAGCCCGCAGGCCAATGAGACGTTCAAGGAGAACATCGATTTCTACCGCGAGCGCATCATCATGCGCACGCAGGAAATCTCCAACCATCCCGAGCTGGTGCGCCGCCTGGGCTGCATCGGCATGAACGGGATGATCGAGGTGGACCTGTACGGCAACGTCAACTCCACCCACGTGATGGGCAGCCGGATCATGAACGGCATCGGCGGCTCGGGCGACTTCGCGCGCAATGGGTTCCTGTCGGCGTTCCTGAGCCCATCCACGGCCAAGAACGGCACGATTTCGGCGATCGTGCCGATGGTGAGCCATGTCGATCACACCGAACACGATGTGTCGGTGATCGTGACCGAACAGGGCCTGGCCGATCTGCGCGGGCTGACTCCGCGCAAGCGCGCGCGGGTGGTGATCGACAACTGCGCGCACCCGGACTTCCGCGACCAGCTCAACGATTACTTCGACCGCGCCAGCCGGGACAGCTACGGCAAGCACACGCCGCACCTGCTGCCCGAAGCGTTGTCGTGGCACCAGCGGTGGTTGGATACGGGGACGATGAAGGTGTGAGGGGTTGCCGGCCAGCGGCCGGCACTACCTGGGGATTCCAGGATGGGTAGGTGCGGACCGTTGGTCCGCACGTCGGGGGCGCATGGTTTGCCGGCCAGCGGCCGGCACTACGGGGTTTTGAGGGTGGCCAGGGATTCGGTCTGCAGGCGCTCGTAGATGGCGAATTCGTCTTCGACGGTCAGGCCCAGCGCGTGCTCGAAGGCGTCGCGGTTGGCGTGGGCGGCGTAGGCGCGCTGTTCTTCGCCGCCAAGGTTGGACTGGAAGATGCCTGCGGCGCTGACCGGCAGGAAATCCTCGTAGACGATGGGATCGGCGCTGGCCAGGCCGGCGGCGATCAGGGACTCGGCCGGGAGATCGCCGACGGCGTCGGGGCTGGCGCGGCCGGCGTCGGTGAGCGCGTAGCGGTAATAACCCAGCCCTTCGCGGCGCAGGGTGTCGTGATCGTCCGGGAAGGCGCTGAACGCCGCCGCCAGGCGGGTCGGATAGTCCTGGCCGGTGCTGCCGGCGCCATCGCTGTCACGGGCCTGCGCCAGCAGCTGGTCGTACAGCGCGCGGCCCTTGGGCGTGAGGGCCAGACCGCGCTGCTCGATTTCGCCGAAGCGCGCGGTATGGGTGCCGGCGTCGGCGCTGTCGCCCGACGGGAAGTGCACCGGTTCCTCCAGCGCCTTGAAGCTGGTCTGGCGCAGCAGGATCGGGCAGCGGCGCGGGGGCGGGCCTTCGATCACCGCCTTGGCGGCCAGGCCGCGCGCCTGCATGCCGGCCTGGGCGGCGTCGATGTCCAGCGTGCGCGGAGTGAGGTGGTTGATGTGCGGGCCACGGAAGCTGACCACGTCGGCGATCAGGCGGTGGGCATCGTGCAGGGCGTGGTACGTGGCCAGCGACACGGTGGCGTCGCCATGCCAGCGGAAGGTTTCCAGCGCGGCGATGACGAAACGGCGGCTGTCGGCCTGGTCCAGGCCGCCGTCACGCTCGGCCTGCGCGATCAGGGCCAGGGCCTCATCGGTGAAGATCCGGCGGCGCGCCAGGATCTGCGCGGACTGCTCGCGCAGCGCGGCGTCTTCGATCAGCTCCAGCCGCAGCAGCGAGGTGAACACGCGGAACGGGTTATGCGCCAGCGCCTTGGCGGTACGCGGGCGGAACGCGGTGGAGTGCACCGGCACGCCGGCCACGGACAGGTCGTAGTAGCCCACCGGGTACATGCCCATCAGCGCGAACAGGCGCCCCAGCGTGGCCAGTTCCTCGGCGGTGCCGACGCGGATGGCGCCGTGGCGCTCCTGCGCCAGGCGCGCGCGCTCGTCGGTGCGGTCCATCTGCTCGGCCAGCGCCGGATCGGCGGTGAGCACGGCATCGTTGATCTCGGCCACCAGGTCCACCAGCGTGCCGTACAGCGGCACTTCGGTGCGGTACATGCTGGACATGGCCTGCGCGAACAGGGTGCGGATATCGTCGGGTGAAACGAAACGGTCGGCGCTCATTACGTACTCGGCAACGGATCACGGGGGGAACAGACAAGCGCGTATTGTCGCCGAGCGGCCCGGCCGCGGCGATCTGCATAGCAGCACGAATCCACCGATGGCACGAACGGCCGCCGCGTCAGGGCGTGGGCGTTGAGCTGCGCGCGGCACGCTGGCGCTGGGCGTGGTCGCCGAGCTGGCGCTGCAGGGTGGCATCGAGGGTGACCGGACGGTCCCAGTGGTCGTGGCTGGCCACGATGGCGTGGCGCAGCGCGCGCCAGTGCAGGTTCTGCGGCGCTACAGGCAGGGCCTTCACAACGTCCTGCCAGTGCCGCGGCTGCCCGTCGGCGGGCACGGCACGGCTCCACGCCTGCACGCTGTCGCGGCAGGACAGGCCAGTGGCATGGGCCCAGAAGCAGGCGAAGTAGATGTCGCCGGCCTGCCAGCCGTGGGTAAGCAGCAGCGCGGCGATATAGCCGCGCGGGACGCCGGCATAGCGCGAGACCTCGTCCAGGAAGCTGTCGGGGTAGCGCTCGGCGTAGTGGTTGATGTCGCGCAGCTGCACGTCCACCCAGTCATCGCCGGTGGCGACGACGTAGGCGTCGGACTTCTCCGGTGTCTGCTGCGCCGGCGCGGCCACGGGCAGCACCAGCAGCAACAGGACAAGCAGCGTGCGCAGGGTCATGGGACGATTCTGCCGCAGCGCTGCATGCGTGTCAGGCCTGCGCTGCCTTGGCTTCGATGGTGCGCAGCGCCTGCGGCCAGTCGAAGGCGGTGGGGGCATCCACCATGCGCGGCTCGTCGTCCGCCACGCCGTGCTGGGTTTCATGCGCCCAGGTCACGGCATACGGGGTGTGGATGCCCCAGCCGCCCAGGGTGATCACCGGCTCGATATCCGAGCGCAGCGAGTTGCCCACCATGCAGAACCGCGCGATCGGCAGGTCGAACTCCTCCAGCACGCGCGCGTAGGTTTCCGGGTCCTTCTCGGACACGATCTCGATGCGCGGGAACAGATCGCGCAGGTTGGCGAGCTTGATCTTGGCTTCCTGGTGGAACAGGTCGCCCTTGGTGATCAGCACCACCGGGTAGTCGCGGGCAATCTCGGTGACCGACTCGCGCACGCCGTCGATCAGCTCCACCGGGTGGCGCAGGGTGTCATGGCCGATGTCGAGGATCTGCTGCAGGTCGCGGGCGCTGATCATCTGCCGGGTGATCTCGATGGCCGCTTCGACCATCGACAGGGTCATGCCCTTGACGCCGTAACCGAACACGCCAAGGTTGCGCTGCTGCACTTCCAGCAGGTGGCGCGCGGTCTGGGTGTCGTGCACGTCGATATAGCGCGACAGGATGTCGAGGTAATCCTGCTCGGCCTTGCGGTAATAGTCCTCGCTCTTCCACAGCGTGTCGTCACCGTCAAAACCGACCAGGCCGATTGCGCCTTGCGGCGTGGGCATGGAGGTCATCATCGGGCAAGGATAGCAACACCGGGCAGCGCGCCCAATGACGGAAACGGGCAAAAAGAAGGGCGGCCGAAGCCGCCCTTCCCCCTCACTGCCGTTCACCGGTGTCCAGCGGTGTCGGGCCCTGCCTGTACGGGATCGCGTTAGTTGCCCGGCTGTGCGCCGTTGCCGGCGGCCGCGCCCTGCTGGGCAGCGACGTAGGCCTTGTATTCATCCGGGCTGAGTTCGCCGTCCTTGTTGGTGTCGGCCTGGTCGAACACCTGCGCCAAGCCGGCGTTGACCTGCGATTCGGTCTTGCTGATGGTGCCGTTGCCGTCGGTATCTACGCTGGCCCAGGTCTGGCCGCCGCCACCGTTGGCCTGGGCCGAGGCCTGTGCTGCCGCACCGGACGCTGCATCGGCGGCATCACCGGCCTGCGCTGCCGCCTGCTGCGCCTGCGCCGCCTGGGTCTGGGCCTGCGCGGCGCTCTGCTTGGCCGACTGGGCCATCGCCGGAATGGCCAGCACACTGCCGGCGGCGACGATCAGGGCGATCAGGGGCTTGCGGTTGCGAATAGTCATTGGGGTGGTCTCCTTGGGTGGATGTTGCGCGGCCGTTGTTTCCGCACGGCCTCCACCCTGCCACCCCGTTTGTGAATCGATATTGCGTGGCGATCGGCGTGCGCACGCGGTCTTAACCACCTGCGCGCAGGCGTGGATTACCGCACTGGTTACGCACAGGTGAGCAGACAGTAAGACGCGCATTCAACCGGCCCGGATTTAACCGGATGCAAACGGAAACTCAGTCGTGCGTGGCGCTTTTTTCGCCTGAGCGCGAACTGAATATCATCCACCCCAGTGCGACACCCCCCAACGCACCGGCTACTTCCAGCACGACGCGCGAGCCCAGTTCGTTGGGATCGTGGATGCCGGCCAGGAACAGCCGCGCATACAGCGGCGATTCCAGCCGCATCATGCCCATGTAGAACAGCTTCCAGGCATCGATGCCGGCCGAAACGATCACCGCGATCACGCACGACCAGCCGATGGCGTGGCCCATCGACCACTGCGCCCAGCGGCACAGCCGGTGCCACAGGGCGTACACCAGCAGCCCGACCAGCAGCGCGATCAGGCCCGCTTCCAGCGTTCCCAACAGTCCAAAGTGCAGTGGCAGGTTCATCGCGGTCCGGTCGGCAGGTCAGCGCACAGTGTAGCGGTGCGCCGGCGGCACACCCCGTCCGCGCGGCTCAGCGCACCGGGATGTCGTAGGCGGTGGTGGGGCTGGGCTCGGGCTGCAGGGTGTAATGCCACCACTCCAGCGGGTAGTTGGCGAAGCCGTGGCGTTGCATGGCACGCAGCAGCTGCTGGCGGTGGGCGCGCTGCGCGGCGCTGATGTCCGGCGCATCGGTGTGGGCGCGCGTGCCGAAGAAGTCGAAGCCGGTGCCCATGTCCAGTGCGGTGCAGGGACCGGCGCGGCAGTCGAGCAGGGTCAGGTCCACGGTGGCGGCGCGGCTGTGGCCGGAGGTCTCGGCGATGTAGCCATCGAGCAGGTCCGGCTTGTCCACCTGCGGATACTGCAGCGCCTTGCGCGACTGCTCGGCCGGATCGTGCGCCCACGCCACGAAGGCCTGCACCGCGCGCACCGGCCGGTAGCAGTCGTAGATGCGCAGGGCGAATCCGTCGCGGTGGAGGTCGGCCTGCACCCGGGCCAGCGCCGCGGCAACCGGTGCAAGCAGGTAGCACTTGGGCGCCTCGTAACCGGGGACCGGCGCGGCAGTGAAGTTGTCCGGGCCGGCATAGCGGATGTCCAGATCGAGCCCGGGGATGGCCTGCCCCACATCCACCAGCCCTGCGGCGGCAGCGTCGCGCGCCGGCGATACGGTCACCGTGGCCGCGCCCACCGGCAGCGTGGGCAGGGCCAATGCGACGGCCAGCAGGCTACGGACAATCGCCGATACGGGTGAAGTGCAGGTCCTGGTAGTCATAGCTGAAGTCGATATCCGGGTCGATCGCGGCGAGGGCGATGCCAGGCGGCGTGCCGTCATCGGGCTGCAGCCAGGCCTCGGCATCGGTACCGAGCGTATCCCACTGCACCAGCCAGCGGTTGCCGAGCTGCATCACGCGGCCACGCAGCCGCGGCGATTTGTCCACCTGCAGGCGCAGCACGCCCCGCTCGGGGCACACCGACGCCTCGCCCAGCCAGGGGTCGCGGTAGCGCCCGTGCCAGCGTGCGGTGGCGGCCAGCGGCGCGGGCCGGCGCGCGCGGGTATCGGGCCGCACGTGGCCGGCGCTGCGGCGCGCGCCGCGTTCGGCATCCAGCTGCTGCAGATACCCCGCCACCGTGTGCGCCGCCGCCGGGGCGGTGTAGTGCTTCAGGGCGGCCTGCATCAGTGCGGTGCGCGCGTCGTCGGCGTCGCTGTTGATCAGGATCACTACGCCAACGCGGCGGTCAGGCAGCAGCGCCAGCGAGGAATACATGCCCGACAGGGTGCCGGTATGCGCCACCTTCCACTGCCCGTCCATGTCCGACAGGCGCCAGCCGTAGCCATAGGCGAAGACGTGTGCGTTGTCCCAGCGGCGCTGGCGCTCGCCCAGCGGCATCGGCATGTGCGCGGTCCACAGCGCCTGGCGCTGCGCACTGCCCAGCCAGCCCGGCACCAGGGCGGGATCGAGCAGCACCTGCATCCAGCGGGTCATGTCACGCAGGCTGCAGCGGATGCCGCCGGCCGCCATCGAAGGCTGGTCCGGGCTGGTGTCGCCATCGGCACCTTCGACCACCGGCCGGCCGTGCGCATGCCGATGCGGCTGGGCCACGTTGCCCACCTGGGTCACCGACCACGCGCCCACCTGGCAGCGCTCCATGCCCAGCGGCACGAAGACCTCCTCGCGCAGCAGCTGGTCGTAGGGTTTGCCACCGGCCGCGGCGGCGACCTCGCCGGCCACCACGTACATCAGGTTGTCGTAGGCGTAGCCGCTGCGGAAACTGGTCACCGGTTTGAGATGGGCCAGGCCGGCAATGATGTCCTGGCGGGTGAACCGGTTCGGCTCGGGCCACAGCATCAGGTCGCCCGCGCCAAGCCCCAGCCCGCTGTTGTGGATGAGCAGATCGCGCACCTGCATGTTCCGCGTCACCCACGGGTCATGCATGCGGAACTGCGGCAGGTACTGGATGACCGGGTCATCCCAGCGCAGCCGGCCGCGCTCGACCAGCCGCGCCAGCAGCGCGGCGGTCATCGCCTTGCTGTTGGAGGCGATCTTGAACAGCGTGTCCGCATCCACCTGCGCGCCGGCGGCATCGCCACGCGGTCCTTCGGCACGCTGGTACACCACCTGGCCCTGATCGATCACGGCCATCGCCATGCCGGCCACGTCGCGCTGGCGGGCCTGGTCGTACATCGGGTCGAACACCGCCGTTGCCGGGCCCTGCCCGGCGGCCGGCGCGACGCCGGCCACCAGCAGGCCCAGCGTCGCCATCCACCTGCTGCGCATCGCGTTCTCCGCGGCGGCCCGCGAAACGGGCCGCCCTGGGGGCTCAGTAGTTCCAGGTCACGGTCAACTGCGCATAGCGCGGCGACTGGAAGCCGGTGCCGAAACCATACAGCGGATTGGGCGTACCGATGCTGTCCTGCGGCTCGTAATCCTGGTCCACCGACACGGTGCGCTGCTGGTTGAGCACGTTGTACACCGCCAGCTTGACGCGCAGATCCAGCGGCACCGGGATCTTGTAGGCCACGCTCAGGTCCAGGTCGTAGGTCCACGGGGTGCGGCCATCGCCGCCGCGCGGCGAGTGCACGAACACACGCTCGGACGGCACCGTGGTCTGGCAGTTGGCCACGCACACGTAGTAGCTGTGGAAGTCGGTGTCGTCGAACGGGTTGCCGGCGCCGAAGCGGGTGATCGGACTGCCCGACTGCACGCCCAGGGTGGCAGCCACGGTCAGGTTTTCGGTGACGGCGTAGCTGCCGCGGAACTTGAACTGGTGGCGGCGGTCGTTGGCCAGGTAGCCGTAGCCGCGATAGTTCACCCACGGGTTGTCGAAGTTCTCGGTGCGCCCCGAATCGGCGAAGTCGGTATCGGAGTTGACCGGGCCTTCGGCATTGCCGCGGCCGTAGGCCAGGGTGTAGGACGCATTGAAGCCCCACACGCCATCCCAGGCGCGGTCGACCTGCAGTTCCAGCGCCTTGTAGTCGCGCTTGGGCTTGACCCAGCCCCGCTGGCCTACATAGTTGCCATCGTCGTCGTACAGCGCCCAGCCTTCGCGCGAGGTGTCGATGTCGATCCACGCATCGTTGCTGCCATCGCAGTCGCTGTCGCCCCACACGGTGTTGGTACGCCCGGGATTGCCCATGATCCACACGCTGTCCACCGGTCCGCACTGGCCGGTGGCGGTGATGTTCATGTCATCGATGGCGTTGTGCAGGCGGCGGTAGGTAACGCTGGCAGCCACCGACCAGGATTCGCTGAGCATGTGCTGGAAGCCCAGGATCGCCTCGTCCTGGTACACCGGGTCCATGTCGCGGTTCACTTCGGCGCGCAGGTCCGGCACGCTGCCGTCGCCCTGCGAGTTGTCGACCGGGCCGATCTGGCCGCCGAGGTAGGGCACGTTGTTGGCGGCACCGCTGTAGCCGAGGAACTCGTACCACGTACGTTCGTCGAGGAAGCCACCGGCCTGCTTGATGTTGATGACGTTGGCCACCGGCAGGAAATAGCGGCCAAGGTTGCCGAACACCTTGGTGGTGCCATCGCCGCGCACGTCCCAGGAGAAGCCCAGGCGCGGGGCGATCATGTCGTCGATCTTGATGTAGCTGTCGCCGTCGCCGCCCTTGTTGTCGAAGCCTTCCATGCGCGCGCCGATGTTGAGCAGGAAGTTCGGCGTGACCTGCCAGTTGTCTTCGAGGTAGTAGGCCGAGTTGATGGTTTCGAACGAACCGGCCACTTCATAGCGGCGGGTGCGCACGACCAGGCCGCTGGCCGGCACAACGCCGCCATTGAGCGAGCTGCCAGGGGTGCGGTAGTAGACGTCGTAGCGCAGGCCGCCCGGGCCGGGGTAGGCGCGCTCGTAGTCGGAAGTGTTCTCTTCGCGGTCCAGGCCGAAGCGCAGCAGGTGGTTGCCGATGGACCATTCGAAATCGGCGCGGCCGGCCTTGCGGGTATCCAGTGCCGACTCCAGCTGCGAGCTGCTGGTGCAGCTGCGGTCGCCCTGCAGGTCGGTCGGCACGCCCTGGCTGGCGGTGCGGTTGTCAAACACGCGGTTGCAGTTCTCGTCCATCAGACTGCTCTGCGAGCGGTTGCGCTTGTTCTCGCCGTACATCAGCTTCATGGTCAGCGCGTCGTTGACCTGCCAGCTATAGGTGCCCGACCAGTTGGTGCCGCCCACGGTGTTGTAGATCTGGCTGGTGCGGTCGCCCTCGGCCAGGCCGGTGCCGTAGTTGTAGCGGTAGACGTCGGTGACGGTGTCGCTCTTGTCGGAGAAGCCGAACAGCGACAGCATCTGGTTGTCGGTGATCTGCCAGTCGAGCTTGCCGCCCCAGAACGGGTCGTCTGCGGTGCCGCGGTTGAGCACGTTGCCGGCATCGTCGGTGGAGTTGGGCCTGTAGTCGCGCGCTTCGTACATGCCGAAGAAGAACAGCTTGTCCTGCACCAGCGCACCGGAAGCGAACAGGTTCAGCGCACTGCGCGAATAGTCATCGCGGCTGGCGGTGATGTAGCGGCTGCCGCTGGCGTCGTAGTGGTCGCGCGCCTGCGACTGCCAGGCGCGCGGTTCCAGCACCAGTTCGGCGCCAGCCTTGAAGTCGTTGCTGCCCGAACGGGTAACCGCGTTGATCACACCGCCCGTGCTGCGCCCGAACTCCACTGAATAGCCGCCGGTCTTGACCTGGAATTCCTGGTAGAACGCGAACGGCACCGAGGAGAAGCCGACCCGGTTGTAGAAGTCGGTGACGTTCAGGCCGTTGATGTAGACGGTGTTCTCGGCCACCGAGGAACCGCCGAAGGAGATGCCCTGCCCGCCCAGCGAGCCCTTGCCCTTCACGGCGCCCGGCGCCAGCAGCGCCACGGCGGTGATGTCGCGGTCCACCGGCAGGCGCGACAGCTCTTCGCGGGTGATGTTGGTGGCCGATTCGGTGGACTTCACGTCCACCATCGACACCACCTGCGGCGCGCGCACTTCCACCGTGCCCAGGGTGTTGACGCCGCTGACCGGCACGTTGACCGTGGTGGTGTTGCCCAGGCCAACATCGACCTGGCCAACACGTGCCGCGGCGCCACCGCCGACCGACACCTCCAGATCGTAGGTACCCACCGGCAGCAGCGGGATGCGGTAGCCGCCGTTGGCGTCGGCCTTCACCGAGCGCACGAAGCCGGTGGCCGGGTTGCGTACGGTCACCGTGGCGTTGTCCAGCGCCTGCCCGCCATCGATGACCAGCCTGCCCACCACCGCGCCGTCCTGCGCCAGCGCCACCGGCGCCACGCTGCCCAGGCATGCGCCCAGTGCGACGCACAGCGCCGCCCGCTTCAATCGATTCACCTTCATTGCCTGCTCTCTCCTGCAGATGTTGAATCAGGGATACCGCCGATTACCGCGCGGCCTCCAGCGGCACCACGTGCGACTGGAAGTCGTAGTTCCATTGATCGAAGTACAGGTTGCCGCCGGACCACTCCGCTTCGCCGCGCTGGGAATCCACGGTCTCCGAGCGGACGTGCTGTTTGGCCGGCACCAGGGGCTGGGCGTAGTCGTCGTTGAAGGCGATGCGGTAGGCGTCCAGGCCACCGAGGTAGAAGTCGCGCAGCGCCGGGTCGGGGCTGTCCAGGCGCCCGGTGGTCACATCCATCGGCACCCAGCCGTACGGGGCCAGGTACACCGCGCCCCAGTCGTGCAGGTTGTTGTAGCCCACCGCGTCATCGGAATAGACCATGCCGGACTGCCAGCGCGACGGAATGCCGTTGAGGCGCAGCAGGGTCATCAACAGCAGCGTCTGCTGGCCACAGTCGGCGTGGCCGGCATGCAGCGCGTAGTCGCTGATGTTGGAGATCGTCGAATACTCACGCGCGCCGCCCCACGGAATCCGGTCGACCGCGTCGAACAGCCGCTGCACGATGCGGTAGGGGTTGGTTTCGGTACCCACCACGCGCTGCGAGAAGGCGCGCAGGGCGGGCGTGAACAGCATGTGCGGCGCGCGTTCGGCCAGGTAGGGCTGCAACGCCGGATCGTCGGGCGTGGGCAGCACCTTGGCCGGGTCGATCGGGATATGCCGCGCGTACACGGTGACCGCGTAGCGGATCTCGAACGCGGTGGGCGTGCCGGCCACGGCGGTGCGCTCCAGGTAGGCGGTGCGCTGCAGCGTGGCCTCCGGGGCGATGCGCGCGCCGGCCGGGGTGCTGGCGATCCAGCGGATGTCGGCCTGCTGGCCGGGAATCGCACGCGGATAGGGAATCCACGCACGCACCGTCTCGCCGGCGGGCACGGCGTCGGCCTTGACCACCAGCGACTGGGTCACCTCGACCCGGCGCGGCACCAGGCTGGTGGCGCCGCTGGCGCGCGCGGCCGCGACGATCTCATGGTGGTGCGGGCCAAGATGTTCGTAAGGACCATCGACCGGGGCCGGCACCGTTGGCGCTCGGCGCGCACGCGCCTGCGCACTGACCCGGAACAGGTTGGACGGCGCGCGGTTGAAGTAGCGCCGCTGCCCATCGATGTCGAGGTGCTCGATCAGGCCCGCCGCGTCCCAGCGCGCGAACTCGTCGTCGCGCAGGTCGGGAATCTGCCGGCGTACCTGGGCCTTGGCGGCATCGGCATCCAGGCGGAAGTCGAGCCGGATGCGCGCCATGCGCTCGCGCTGGAAGGCATAGTCCTCACGCGCGGCAGCGCTCAGCGCCGCGTCCTGGAGCGCCGCGGTGATGGCGGCGTCGGCCTGGGCGAATGCGCCACGGTCGATCTGCGCCACCACCTCCGGCACCGGTACCGCCGCAGCCCCCCACAGCGGGGGCAGCGCCAGCAGCAGGCAGGCGACGGTGCGCCAGGCGACACGGCGGCATGAAGGCGGTTTGCGCGAAGCAGGATCCACAGCGACACTTCCCAAGGTGCGGGTGGTAATCGCTGTGTAACACGAGGCGGGAAGACGGTCAATAATTTATTCTTGCTTTCCATGAAAAAAGGAATAAATATTCCTGACGCTTCCGAGGAGGGTGACCGCTTCATGATCCTGGCTTCCCCCTGCCGCCCCGTGCGGACCCCGTGGCTGGCGCGCGCACTGCTGCTGGCGCTGTTGGCCGGCGGCACGGCCGGTGCCGCCACCGCGCCGCCGCCCGCCGCGTCGGCCGCCGAACCCGGCGGTGTGATCGGCCTGCGCGAGGCCTACCTGGACCCGGCGTTCTGGGCCGGTCGCCTGCCCGATCCGGACCGGGTGATTCTCGACCGCGCCGGCATCGCCGCGCAGAACGCGCGCATGCGCGCCACCGACCCGTCCCTTCACGACCTGCGTGCCCTGCCGGCACAGCTGCCGCGCGCGCGGGTGCTGGCCGATATCCAGGCGTTGTCACGGTGGCCGACCAAGCCGCTGTATGGCGCGGATGGGCAGCCCATCGGCGAGCCGCAACGCCGCGCCGCACTGGCCAACCTCGGCCTGGAGGCGGTGCCGGCCCAGCGCCCCGTGCAGTACGGCCTGGTCACCCATCGCGCGGCGCTGCGCGCCTTCCCGACATCGCTGCGGGTGTTCACCACGCAGGGCGACACCGATATCGACCGCTTCCAGGAATCGGCCCTGTTCCCCGGTGATGCGGTGGCGGTGCTGCATGAAAGCGCCGACGGGCAGTGGCTGTTCATCACCAGCGAGCGCTACGCGGCCTGGATCGAGCGGCGCTTCGTCGGCATCGGCGATGCCGATACGGTGCTCGGCTACGGCCAGCACGGCCCGTACCGGGTGATTACCGGCGCCACCGCGTTCACCGCCTACACGCCGGAAGAACCGCGCGTGTCGCGCCTGCAACTGGACATGGGCGTGCGCCTGCCGGTGCTCGCCAACTGGCCGGCCAACACGCCCGTCAACGGCCAGCAGGCGCATGCCGCGCATGTGCTGCAGGTGCCGGTGCGCAACGAGGACGGCCGCCTGGCGCTGGTGCCGGCGCTGCTGCCGCGCTCGCAGGACAGCGCCCCCGACTACCTGCCGCTGACGCCACGCAACCTGCTGCAGCAGGCCTTCAAGTTCCTCGGCGAACGCTACGGCTGGGGCCACGACTACGACACCCGCGACTGCAGCGGCTTCGTCTCGGAGATCTACCGCAGCGTCGGTGTGCTCGTGCCGCGCAACACCAGCGCGCAGGCTGTCAGCCCGGCACTGGACCGCATCGCCTTCGATGCGAAAGACGGCAAGGCCCGCCGTGACGCCGCCGTGCAGCAGCTGCAGGTCGGCGACCTGGTCTACATCCCCGGCCACGTCATGGTCACCATTGGCCACCTCGACGGCCGCACCTGGGTGATCCACGACACCGCCGGTGGCAGCTGGTTCGATGCCGACGGCACGCGGGTGCAGGCGCATCTCAACGGGGTATCGGTGACACCGCTGGAGCCGATGATGGCCAGCGACACCGTCAGCTACATCGACCGCATCACCAACATCCAGCGCATTCGAGCCAAGACCCCTGAATGAAGATCACCGACATCGAACTCGGCATGCTGCGCGTGCCGCTGAAAACCCCATTCAAGACCGCGCTGCGCACCGTGGATACCGTGGAAGACGTGGTGGTGCTGATCCGCACCGACAGTGGCCACACCGGCTACGGTGAGGCCCCGGCCACGGCGGTGATCACCGGCGACACCCACGGCTCGATCGTCGAGGCCATCAACGGCTTCATCAAGCCGCGCCTGATCGGCCAGGACGTGGCCAACCTCAACCATCTGTGCGGCCTGGTCCAGTCCTCGCTGGAGCGCAACACCAGCGCCAAGGCGGCCGTGGAGATCGCGCTGTACGACCTGTGGGCGCAGCTGCACAACGCACCGCTGTACCGCATGCTCGGCGGCGGCGATCCGGTGATCACCACCGACATCACCATCAGCGTGGACTACATCGACAAGATGGTGGCCGATTCGCTGTCGGCCATCGATCGCGGGTTCGAGTCGCTGAAGATCAAGGTCGGCAAGGACATCGGCCTGGACATCGAACGGGTCAAGGCGATCCACGCCGCCGTGCAGGGCCGCGCCCTGCTGCGCCTGGATGCCAACCAGGGCTGGACCGCCAAGCAGGCGGTGCACGCGATGCGCACGCTGGAAGAAGCCGGGGTGGTGCTGGAGCTGCTGGAACAACCGGTCAAGGCGGCCGACATCAGCGGCCTGAAGTACGTCACCGACCGCGTCAACACGCCGGTGATGGCCGATGAGAGCGTGTTCAATCCCGGCCAGGTGGTGGACCTGATCCAGCAGCGCGCGGCGGACATCATCAACATCAAGCTGATGAAGACCGGCGGGCTCTCCAATGCGATCCGCATTGCCGACATCGCCGCGATCTACGGTGTGCCGTGCATGATCGGCTGCATGATCGAGTCAAGCATCAGCGTGGCGGCGGCCGTGCACCTGGCGGTGGCCAAGAGCGATGTGATCACCAAGGTGGACCTGGACGGCCCTTCGCTGGGGCAGTTCAACCCGGTCACCGGTGGGGTCAACTTCAACGAATCGGAGATCACCATCAGCGATGCGCCGGGGCTGGGGATCACCGAGGTGCGCGGCCTGGAGATGATCACGCCGCCGCGCTGGTAGGCCGCTGCACGGGCGCTACCGCCGACCGTTGATCCCGCTTACCCTTCCTGCAACCGGACCCACGCTGAGCCCCATGCCGCCCCTGGTGAAAATCCGCTCCGAGCGTGACCACATGTCGGCGATCGAACGCCGCATCGCCGATTTCATCCTCGACAATGCCCACCTGCTGCGCGACTACTCGTCCCAGCAGCTGGCCAGCGCACTGGGCATCAGCCAGTCCAGCGTGGTCAAGTTCAGCCAGAAACTGGGCTTCAAGGGCTACCCGGACCTGAAGTATTCCATCGGCGAAGCGGTGGCCCGCGCCGGCCACGACCCGCAGGCGCGCCCACCGTCGCCGAGCGCCGCCGACGACTACGCCGGCATCGCCGGGCGCCTGCGCCTGAGCAAGGCGGCCGCCGAGGAAGAGACGGGCCTGGCCAATCCGCAGGCCGACGTGGAAGCCATCGTGCGCCTGCTCGACGGCGCGCCCAAAGTGTTCGTGTACGGGCTTGGCGACGATGGTCTGTATGCGCGCGAGTTCGCGATGCGGCTGTCGCTGCTGGGCATGCTGACCGTGCACCATGCCGACCCGATCCTGATGATGGCCAACCTGTCGGCCGCGCGCGCCGGCGATGCGATGCTGGTGTTCTCCGAGTTCGGCAAACTGCCGCAGCTGTTCCAGCTCTCGCGGCAGTTCCAGGACATGGGTGGCAAGGTGGTGTCGATCACCCGCCACAGCGCCAACCCGCTGCGCGCGCATGCCGATGCCTCCCTCGTGGTGTGCGCGCACGACCCCGCGCCGCACGTGGCGCAGCTGCTGTACCGTGCGTCGCTGCAGTCCCTGCTCGACTTCGTCTTCGTGCTGTTGTGCCACGCCAACCCGGACCGCCACCGCCAGCTCGGGGTGAACCTGGAACGGATCGAACACCTGATCGATACCTGATCGACCCCTGGTTTACCGGAGTCCACGATGCTGCCGCTGCTGCGTACCGCCCTCGCCGTTACCGCTCTCGCTGCCGCGCTGCCGGCCGGCGCACTCACCCGCTTGCCGCCGATGTCGCGCAGCCAGCAGGCCATCGTGGTGGTCACCGACAGCTGGGATGCCACCCAGGGCCGGCTGCAGGCCTATGAGCGCCGGAGCGACAGCGGCCCGTGGCGCAGGCACGGCCCCGCCTTCACCGTGGCCGTGGGGCGGAACGGCAGTGCCTGGGGCGTGGGCCGTGCGTCGCTGCACAACCAGGGGCCGCAGAAGAAGGAAGGCGACGGGCGCAGCCCCGCCGGCATCTTCGAGATCGGCCCGGCATTCGGTTATGCGCCGAAGATCGCCAGTGCGATGCCGTACCAGCCGATGACGGCCAGCCACTACTGCATGGATGTGCCCACCTCGCCCAACTACAACCGCATCGTCGATGCGAAGGACGTCGGTGCCGCCGCAGTGAAGGGGTCCACCGAACCGATGCGGCTGGACCTGCACAACAAGGGCGATGTGCGCTATCGCGAGGGCTTTGTGATCGAGCACAACAGCGGCGGCACGCCTGGCAAGGGCAGCTGCATCTTCGCTCACCTCTGGCGCACGCCGGGCGAGGCCACGGCCGGCTGCACGGCGATGGAACCGCGGCACATGAAGGCCCTGCTGGCCTGGCTGAAGCCGGATACGCACGCGGCATTCATCCTGCTGCCGAAGAAGGAGTACACCAATCTGCAGGGGCCGTGGGAGTTGCCGGCCCTGACCGGAGCGATGCGTTGAGCGCCCCGGCCGAACCGCAGCTGGAACGCGCGGTCAGCCGCTGGCAGATCGTCGGGCTGTCGATCAACGATGTGATCGGCAGCGGCATCTACCTGCTGCCGGCAGCCACCGTGGCGCTGCTCGGGCCGTTCAGCCTGTGGGGCGTGGTGGCTGCGGGCATCGTGGTGGCGCTGCTGGTGCTGTGCTACGCCCAGGCGGCCAGCTATTTCGATGAGCCGGGCGGCAGCTATCTGTATGCACGCGAGGCATTCGGGCGCTTCGCCGGGTTCGAGATCGGCTGGATGATCTGGCTGACCCGGATCAGCTCGGCCGCCGCATTGAGCAATGCGCTGGCCGATGCGGTGGCGCGCTTCTGGCCGTGGGCCGGGCATGACATAGGCCGCATCGCGATCATCGTGGTGTCGCTGGGCTTCCTGACTGCAGTCAACGTGGCCGGCGTGCGGTCGGCCGCGCGCACCGGGGTGATCCTGGTGATCGGCAAGTTGCTGCCGCTGCTGCTGTTCGTGGCGGTTGGCGCGTTCTACGTGGACATGGACCTGGCCTTCTCCGGTGTGCGCCCGGACCCGCACGACCTGCAACGGATGGGCGAGGCGGCGCTGTTGCTGCTGTATGCCTACGCCGGCTTCGAGAACATCCCGGCTGCCGCAGGCGAGTACAAGAATCCGCGCCGCGACATCCCGTTCGCGCTGATCACCATGATCGTCAGCGTCACCGTCATCTATGGCGCAGTACAACTGGTGGCGCAGGGCACCCTGGCCAATCTGGCCAGCTCGCCAACGCCGCTGGCCGATGCCGCCTCCAGTTTCGGTGGCGAGGCGCTGGCGCTGATCCTGACGGTGGGCGCCACCATCTCCATCCTCGGCACCAACAGCAACACCATGATGATGGGCCCGCGGTTCCTGTTCGCGCTGGCCCGCGACGGCTACGGGCCGAAGCTGCTGGCCAACGTGCATCCGCGCTTCCGCACCCCGGCGGCGGCGATCGTCACCCAGGGCGTGATCGCGCTGGCGCTGGCGTTGTCGGGTTCGTTCGTGCAGTTGGCGCTGCTGTCGATGACCACGCGTCTGTTCGCCTACATCGGTACGGCTGCGGCGGTACTGGTGCTGGCACGGCGTTTCGCCAACCGCCCCGGTGCGCTGAAACTGCCGGGCGGCCCGCTGATTCCGGTGCTGGCACTGGTGCTGTGCCTGGCGTTGTTCGTCAGTGCCAGTTGGCAGAACATCGCGGCGGCGCTGGTGGCCTTCGCGGTCGGCGCGGTGATCTACAAACTGCCGCGCAAGGCGACGTGACGGCGCGTTGACACGCACGAAGGCGGGGTGATGTGCCGCGCGGCGTTTGATGCGGCATTCACTCCGCTGGCCCACGACGTTAACCGGCGCTCCGCTACGGTGATGTCTCACCCCACCGGAGCCAACAGATGAGCCCTGACTACCAGATTCCCGGCCGGGTGCCGGAAGACGGCGTGCCGCGCCAGGCCGTGTCGGACTACTGGCGCGAGCGTTTCTCCGCCGAACCCTACTACGACCAGAGCCAGTTCTTCGACGATTACGAGCCGGCCTACCAGCTGGGCCACTACTCGCGCGCCGACGACATCATCCGTGCGTACGAAGAGGTGGAAGCCGAACTGGAAACGCGCTGGGCGCAGGAGCGCGGCAAGAGCAAGCTGACCTGGGCACAGGCGCGCAACGCGGTGCGCCGTGGCTGGGACGAATCCACCGCCCTGCGCCAGTCCCACCTGGACAAAGGCGTGCCGCGCGGCACCTGACCGGCCCGCGCAGCACGCCCACGGCCGCCCTCAGTCCAGCGAGGGCGGCGTGACCGGCCTGGCCGGCAGCGGCGGCAGCGTTGCGCCGTTGGCGGCCATCAGGTCGCGGGTGTTCTTCTGCACCGCCACGGCGCCAAACAGCGCCAGTGCGAACGCCATCCCGTAGAAGCCCTTTTCGCTCAGCAGCAGCGTGGCATTCCACAAGCCCACCAGCAGCAACAGCAGCGAAGCCAGCAGGGCGAACCAGCACAGCGCGTAGTACAGGCCGCTGACGGGAATGGCCTCGGCCTTGTCGCGCACGCTCTTCTGCAGCGACACCGCCGCGAACAGACCGAACAGCAGCAGGGTGAGGTAGTAGCCCTTCTCGTTGAGCGCCATCTCGGCGTTGAACAGGCCCACCAGATAAGCAGCAGCGCCCAGCAGCAGCGCGCTCCACGAGGCGGCGATGAACGCGGCGGACGGTTTGTGTACCTGTTGCTTCATGATTCCAACTCCCTTGGAAGACAGTGATGCGGGGCCGCCCCACGGGCGGCTGGCCCAAACGGTAGCCGATCCGCGCACTGGCGCATACGGGGAGTGACGTATGGTGCACGCGGCGCGGACGGGCATGGTGTACAAACTCTATCTGGCCATCGCATCCCCTCCGGAGATACTCCATGACCCGCAAGCTGCTGCTCTCGCTCGCCATCAGCCTTACCCCCGCCCTGTTCACCACGGCCTGCGTGGCCGCCGACAAGGCCGCCGCCCCCGCCGTCGAAAAGGCCCACTGGCCGTTCACCGCTACCGCCGTGGGCACCTTCAACGAACCGTGGGCGATGAGCTTCCTGCCCGACGGCAGCCTGCTGGTCAGCGAGAAGCGCGGCACGCTCAAGCATTTCAATCCCACCACCCGCACCAGCGCCACCATCAGCGGCGTGCCCGAGGTGGCCTACGGCGGCCAGGGCGGTTTCGGCGATGTCCTGCCGCATCCGGATTTCGCCCGCAACCAGCTGCTCTACGTCAGCTACGCCGAGGCCGGTGAAGGCGACACGCGCGGCGCGGCCGTGGCGCGGGCGCGCCTGGTGCTGCAGCCCGACGGCAGCGGCGCGCTGCAGGATCTGAAGGTGATCTGGCGGCAGACGCCCAAGGTCGAGGGCAAGGGCCATTACGGCCACCGCCTGGCCTTCGGCCCGGACGGCAAGCTGTGGATCACCTCCAGCGAGCGCCAGAAGTTCGACCCGGCGCAGGACATGGGCGGCAACCTCGGCAAGATCGTGCGACTGAACGACGACGGCAGCGTGCCGGCCGACAACCCCTTCGCCTCGCAGGGCGGCGTGGCCGCGCAGGTGTGGTCGCTGGGCCATCGCAATGCGCTGGGCATCGCCTTCGACGCGCGCGGCAAGCTGTGGGTGCACGAGATGGGCCCGGCCGGCGGCGATGAGCTGAACCTGATCGAGCGCGGTGCGAACTACGGGTACCCGGTTGTCTCCAACGGCAACCACTACGACGGCCGCGAGATTCCCGACCACAGCACCCGGCCCGAGTTCGCCGCGCCCAAGGTGACCTGGACTCCGGTGATCTCGCCGGCCGGCTTCATCATCTACTCCGGCACGCTGTTCCCGCAGTGGAAGGGCAGCGGCTTCATCGGCGGGCTGTCGTCGACCTCGCTGGTGCGGGTGGCCTTCGACGGCGACAACGCGCGCGAAGCCGAGCGCTTCCTCATGGGCGAGCGCATCCGCGAAGTGGAACAAGGGCCCGACGGCGCGATCTGGCTGCTGGAAGACGGCAGCAACGGCAAGCTGCTGAAGCTGACGCCGAAGGCCTGACAGCGCAGCGCCGGCACCGCGCCGGCACTGGCGTGGCGCCCTCGCCGTCAGGCGGGGGCGCGGCCACCCAATGGCCTACTGGATGGTGACGACCTTGACCTCGGTACGGCTGCAGGCCTTGTCCAGGCAGGCGCCGTTGAGCCAGACCTGGCCGTCGCCGATCATCACCCCCTGCTGGTTGACCATCACCGTGTCGAAGGTCTGCGCCGCAATGGCCTTGCGCACGGCCGGGGTCAGGATGCGCTCGTAGTTGCGCTGGAATTCGCCGGGACCGGCGATCGTGGCGCCGTTGGCGATTTTCAACGGGAAGCGGACTTCCTCGACCACCGCGGCACGGTCGCCGCCATTGACCGCCTTCTGGAAGGCGATGAAGACCGCTTCGTACTGCGCGGCATCACCGAGAACACTGTCGATCCGCTGGCGCACGTCGCCGGCGGCGGCAGGCGCGGCAGCAGCGGGCGGTTGCGCCGCATCGGCAGCCGGTTCCACCGCATCCGGCGACAGGCCGGCCGCTGGCGCCTCGTCGGGTGGCGCGGTGGTGGCCACCGGTGGCGACGTGGGGGCCGTCTCTGCCGGTGGCGGTGCCGGCTGCGAACAGGCAGCCAGCAACAACGTGGGGACCAGGAATGGGATCAGGCGCATCGGACGCTCCATCGGTTCAGCCGGGTCGCCAGCCTAACGCCGGCGCCGTCAGCCAAGGATGACGAGCGGGGTGCCGGCCAATGGCCGGCACCGCCGATCAACCGGCGAGCAGTTCGAAGATGACCGGCTCGCCGCTGGCCGAGGAGGCGCACACCCACAGGTCGAACTGGCCCGGTTCGGCGCGGAACACGCCATCGCGGCCGGTGAAGCCGAGCGCATGGCGATCCAGCGTGAACTGCACCTGCGTGCTCTGGCCCGGCTGCAGGGCCACCTTGCGGAAGTCCTTCAGCTCGCGCACCGGCCGCACGCGGCTGGCGACGCGGTCGTGGATGTACAGCTGCACCACTTCCTCGCCAGCCACCGCACCGGTGTTGGTCAGCGTGGTGGTGATGGTCAGCGTGTCGTCCCAGCCCAGCGTGGCGCTGCTCAGCTCCGGCACGCCGTACGCGAAGGTGGTGTAACCCAGGCCGTGGCCGAACGGATACAGCGCCGCGTTGGGGATCTCGCGCCAGCGCGCCTTGAACTCCGACATGGTCGGCAGTTCCGGGCGGCCGGTGCGCGGATGGTTGTAGAAGAACGGCTGCTGGCCGGACACCTGCGGGAAGCTCACCGGCAGGCGGCCGGAGGGGCTGTAGTCGCCGAACAGCACGTCGGCAACGGCCGGACCCGTCTGGGTGCCCAGATACCAGGTCACCGCCACGGCCTGAGCGTTGCGCACCGCACCCTGCAGCGCCAGCGCACGCCCGTTGCGCAGCAGCACCACCAGCGGCTTGCCGGTCATCGCCACCGCTTCGGCCAGCGCCTGCTGCGCGGCCGGCAGGGTGATTTCCACCCGCGACTGCGCCTCGCCGCTGTAACGCTGCGGTTCGCCCAGCGCCAGCACCACCACGTCGGCGCGCAGCGCGGCGGCCACGGCCTGCTCGATGCCGTCCTGCACGGGCGCTTCCAGCGCGCAGCCCGGAACGATGTCCAGCAGCGCTTCATCGCTGATTGCGGCGCGCACGCCGTCTTCCAGGGTGACATAGCGCGACTTGTCGCCGAACAGCGTCCAGCAGCCTTCGATGTTGTCGCGGTCCTGCACGAACGGGCCGATCAGCGCGATCTTCTGCCCGGCCTTCTTCAGCGGCAGCACGTCGCCGTCGTTCTTCAGCAGCACGATCGAACGTCGTGCGGCATCGCGCGACAGCGCGTCGTGCGCGGCGATATGCGCGGTATCGGCTTCGCGCGCCAGGTCCAGCGAGCGGTACGGATCGTCGAACAGGCCGATCGCCTCTTTCAGCTTGAGGATGCGGCGCACCGATTCATCCAGCGTGGCCATCGGCACCTCGCCGCTGGCGATCAGGCCGGGCAGGTGTTCGGCATAGAAGCCGCTCTGCATGCTCAGGTCCAGCCCGGCGGTGAACGCCTTGGCGGTGGCATCGCGGTCGTCGGCGGCATAGCCGTGGGCGACCAGTTCCATGTCGGCGGTGTAATCGGAGATCACCACGCCCGGGAACTGCCATTCGCCGCGCAGGATGTCGGTGAGCAGTTCGGCGTTGGCGCTGGCGGGCACGCCGTTGATGTCGTTGAAGGACGACATCACGGTCAGCGCGCCGGCCTCGAAAGCGGCCTTGAACGGCGGCAGGTGGACATCGCGCAGGGTCTGCGGGGAGATGTCGACCATGTTGTATTCCATGCCGGCCATCACCGCGCCATAGGCGGCGAAGTGCTTCGGCGTAGCCAGCAGCGCATCGGCCGCGCGCAGGTCCGGGCCCTGGAAGCCGCGCACGCGGGCGGCGGCGAACGCACAGCCCAGCACCACGTCTTCACCGGCGCCCTCGGCCCCACGGCCCCAGCGCTGGTCGCGGGCGATGTCCACCGCCGGCGCATAGGTCCAGTGCAGCCCGGCGGCGGTGGCTTCCACCGCCGTGGCGCGCGCGGTGCGCTCGGCCAGGTCCGGCTCGAAGCTGGCGGCCTCGCCCAGCGGAATCGGGAACACGGTGCGCATGCCGTGGATGACGTCGGCCGCGAGGATCACCGGGATGCCCAGGCGGCTTTCTTCCAGCGCCACCTGCTGGATGCGGCGACCCGCTTCCACGCCCACGCCGTTGAACAGCGACCCCACTTTGCCTTCACGGACCTGTTGCAGCACCTGGTCGGCATTGCTGACGTTCGCTTCCGGGTTCACGTCCGGCGCGAAGGGCCGGACCATGTCCGCGAACACACCCAGCTGGCCGACTTTTTCTTCGACGGTCATCTGGGCAATGAGGGTTTCGATGCGATCGGCGGCCACCGGCTGTCCTTATGAAAACGTTTACAAGGCCGGGATTCTAGCGTTCCCGAGCCCGTTGTGAATGATTTTGGCGTTCATTTTTCTTCCCCGCAGGGAAATCCCGGCGCTGCCGAGGCGTCGCCGGGGGCAGAGGAGCTTACTCCGCGAAGGCGCGCTGCTGCTGCGCGGCCATCAACATGGCGTCGCTCGACGCCTGGAATACGCGCAACCCGAAGGCCGGCAGGATCGCCAGGAGATGGTCGAACACATCCGACTGCACCCCTTCGTAGGCGGCCCAGGCGGTGCTGCGGGTGAAGCAGTAGATCTCCAGCGGCAGGCCCTGCGTGGTGGGCTGCAACTGCCGTACCAGCAATGTCATATCCGTATGGATGCCCGGGTGCTGGCGCAGGTAGCGCTCGACATAGGCGCGGAACGTGCCCAGGTTGGTGACCCGGCGCGCGTTGATCGCGTCCATGCCCTTGGCACGCAGCTCGGCGTTCCACTGCGCCAGCTCGGTCTGCTTGTCGCGCAGGTACTCGCGCAGGAGCGCGAACTGTTCCAGCCGCGCCAGCCCCTCTGCATCCAGGAAGCCCACGCTGTGCTGGTCCAGGTACAGCGCGCGCTTGATCCGGCGTCCACCGGCCTCCTGCATGCCGCGCCAGTTCTTGAACGACTCGGTGACCAGCTTCTTGGTCGGGATGGTGGTGATGGTCTTGTCGAAGTTCTGCACGGTGATGGTGTGCAGGGCGATGTCGATCACATCGCCGTCGGCGTTCTGGCTGGGCATCTCGATCCAGTCGCCCAGCCGCACCCGGCCATCGCCGCTGATCTGTACGCTGGCCACCAGCGACAGGATGGTGTCCTGGAAGATCAGCATCAGCACGGCGGTGGCCGCGCCCAGGCCGGTGACCAGCGGCCCCAGCTTCACCCCCAGCAGGGTGGCCACGATGGACAGGCCGGCGATCACGAACACCACGATCTTCACGACCTGCAGGTAGCCCTTGATCGGCTTGTTGCGCGCGTCCGGACGGCGCTCGTACAGATCGTTGGCCGCATCCAGGGCGTGCGAGACGGCCAGCGCCACGGTCAGCACCGCCCAGGCCCGGCAGGCCCCCACCACGAACTCCACCAGTTGGGCCGGCAGATCCGGCACCACCTGGACGCCGGCGGCGATGACCATGCTCGGCACCACGTTGGCCAGGCGCGAGATCACCCGCAGGTTGTTGCCGCCTTCATTGCCTGCGGCGTTGCCGGGCAGGCGGCTGACCAGCTTGCGCAGGCCGCGCAGCAGGATCCGCTTGGTGACGAAGTTGGCCAGCCAGGCGGCCAGTGCCAAGGCCGCCACAACCAGCAGGGTGTAGGCCCAGGGCCAGGGTTCGAGGGTGTGTTGAAGGTCCTGCAGCCACTGGGGTGCTGCTACCGCATCGAGCATGGTGGGGGGGTCTCCAAATGCGTGCGTTGCCGGGCAGAGCCCGGCATTACGGGGGCTGGTTGCCGGGCAGAGCCCGGCACTACGGAGGTGCGTTGCCGGGCAGAGCCCGGCATTACGGGTGCTGGGTGGCGGTGCGTTCGATGATCACGCCGACCGCGCGGGCGCCGCGTACTGCGCCCGGCTTGCTGAGCTTCAGCCGCAGCCACTCCACGTTGAATTCGCGCAGCACGATCTCGGCGATGCGCTCGGCCAATGTCTCGACCAGGCCGAAGTCGGACTCGCGCACGAACTGCTCGATGCGCTTGCTGACCGCTTTGTAATTGAGGGTATCGGCAATGTCGTCGCTGGCCGCCGGGCGCCGGTTGTCGAAGCCCATTTCCAGGTCGAAACGCAGGGTCTGGCGGATCCGCCGTTCCCAGTCGTAGATCCCGATCAGGGCGTCGATCTCGAGCCCTTCGATGAATACCTTGTCCATAGGAATGCCACGTGGAAGATGGCGAACATGGTAACGGGCCGCTCCGGAACGTGCCGGGAACCAGGAAAGACAAAGGGCCCCTCTCGGGGCCCTTTGCTTACTTCTTGTCCCCGGGGGGAGATGGTTTCCCATCCGCGAATCCCGGTGGCGCGTGGAACAGACGCTACGAGCGTGCCCCCCCCCAACGTCAACCTTTGTTCGCCGGAAATGAGATGGAATCCACCCTCCCCCGTTTCCACATTGATCCAAGCGATCTCGATATGCAGATCAGTGAAAAGAGTCGATGGATGACGTCCGGATTCCCGATGCCGCCCTGGTGCCCCACACACGTAGCGTTGCACAGACCAGGGACGAGGATGCTGCCGCACCATGCAGATCGAGGATGCCGTGACACGGGCACTGTCGGTGGACCGGCTACGTACCTATCTTGAATCGGTCACTGCTTTGTTGCGGGAGCGGCCGGGCTGACGGACGTGTTTCCTACACCGCCGGCAGCGTGGCCATGTCCCAACGCGGGGTGACCTGCACCTGCGGCGGGTTGTGCTGCCCCGCTTCCAGCCGCAGCGCGCCGGCAAAGGCGATCATCGCGCCGTTGTCGGTGCACAGCGCCGGGCGCGGGAAGCAGACGCGGCCGCCGCGGCGGCGCGCCATCTCGTCCAGGCGCGCGCGCAGGCGCCGGTTGGCACCCACACCGCCGGCCACCACCAGCACATCGCAGCCGGCCGCATCCAACGCACGGTCGCACTTGATGGCCAGGGTTTCCACCACGGCATCTTCAAAGCCGCGGGCGATATCGGCGCGGGTCTGCTCGCTCTGGTCGCTGTCGCGCCAGGCCAGCAGCACCTGGGTCTTCAGGCCGGAGAAGCTGAAATCCAGCCCGGGGCGATCGGTCATCGGCCGGGTGAAGCGGTACTTGCCCGGCGTTCCACGCTCGGCCAGCGCGGCCAGCTGCGGGCCCCCCGGGTACGGCAGGCCCATCAGCTTGGCGGTCTTGTCGAAGGCCTCGCCGGCCGCATCGTCCAGCGTCTCGCCCAGCAGGCGGTACTGGCCGATCCGGTCGACCGCCACCAGCTGGGTATGGCCACCGGACACCAGCAAGGCCACGAACGGCGCCTCGGGCGGGTCGTCTTCCATCAGCGGGGCCAGCAGGTGGCCTTCCATATGGTGGACACCCACTGCCGGCACCTCCAGCGCCCAGGCCAACGAACGGGCCACGCCGGCGCCGACCAGCAGCGCGCCAACCAGCCCCGGGCCGGCCGTGTAGGCCACCCCGTCGATGTCCGAAACCTGCATGCCGGCCTCGGCCAGGGTCTGGCGGATCAGCGGCAGCAACTTGCGGACGTGATCGCGGCTGGCCAGTTCGGGCACCACTCCACCGTATTCAGCGTGAAGGGCGATCTGGCTGTAGACCGCATGGGCGCGCAGGGCGTCAACACCGGTCAGCGCGGTGTCGTACACCGCCACGCCGGTCTCATCGCAGGAAGATTCGATACCAAGGACTCGCATACCGCGTATTATGGACCTCTTGAGGCCCGGCAGATGCACCGCCAGCCCATCTGACTCCACCCGTGGCCAAGAAGTTTGCCGGGGTGGGTTGCAACTTCTTTTGTCGCCGCTATAATGTGCGGCTCTCACCGGGCGTGACCCGGTTCTACTGTGTCCCGGAGATTCCATGCCCAGCGTTAAAGTCCGCGAGAACGAGCCCTTCGAGTTTGCGCTCCGTCGCTTCAAGCGCACCTGCGAAAAGGCCGGCGTGCTGGCCGAAACCCGCAAGCGCGAGTTCTACGAAAAGCCGACCCAGGAGCGCAAGCGTAAGGCTGCTGCTGCTGTGAAGCGTCAGCTGCGCCGCTCGTCGCGCGACGTCACCAAGCGTCAGCGCCTGTACTGATCGGACGCAACTTCGATGCGGCAGGCCTGTCCTGTCGCGGCGGAGCCGAAGCCGGAACGCGCAAGCGTTACCGGCTTTTTGCGTTCCCGCTCTGAAATGTCGATTGCCCCCCTCTTCCACCGATACGAGGTGTTCCATGAGCCTGAAGCAGCAGCTCACCGATGACATGAAGGCCGCCATGAAGAGCGGCGAGAAGCACCGCCTGGGCGTGATCCGCCTGATCAACGCGGCGATCAAGCAGAAGGAAGTGGACGAGCGCATCGAGCTGGACGACACCGCCGTTGTTGCCGTGCTCGACAAGATGGTCAAGCAGCGCAAGGACTCGGTCACCCAGTTCGAAGCGGCCAACCGCGAAGACCTGGCGCAGATCGAGCGCGACGAGCTGGTGGTCATCGACCAGTACCTGCCCGCCAAGATGGGCGAAGCCGAGATCGTGGCCGCCATCCAGGCCGCCATCGCCGAAACCGGTGCCACCGGCGCGGCCGACATGGGCAAGCTGATGGGCGCACTGAAGCCCAAGCTGGCGGGCCAGGCCGACATGGGCCTGGTGTCCAAGCTGGTCAAGGCACAGTTGGCCGGCTGAGTTCCCGCGGGTAGCGCCCATCCCCGCGATGGGCGCCAACCGTAGTGCGCGCGCGGTGCATCGCCGCGCGCGTTTCACCCGGTCTTCGAACCGGGGCTGTTAGAAATCCAGCATGTCTTCGTTGCCGCCTTCCCCCGCGCCCGAACCGGCGCACGACCCGTCCCGCCTTCCGCCCCGTCTGCGCAAGTACGTGGACCGGCTCGAACGCAGCTTCCCGGTTGCCGTGGGCAAGCGCTTCGTCGAGGTGGACGTGCTGACCCAGGCCGCCTCGGTGTCCTTCTACGCGTTGCTGTCGATGGCCCCCCTGCTGGTCCTGCTGCTGTGGCTGACCGCCTCGCTGTATCCGCCGGCACAGCAGGCGCTGATCACGCAGATCAACGACGTGGCCGGCAGCAGTGCCGCCACCGTGGCCGATACCGTGCTCAAGAACGCCGACAACCAGCCCGATGTGGGCTCGCTGGCCGGGGTGTGGAGCACGCTGCTGCTGTTCATCGGCGCCACGGCGGTGTTCGCGCAGCTGCAGAACGCCCTCAACCTGATCTTCAACACCAGTGGCGAGCGCCTAGACGGCATCGTGGCGTGGCTGCGCAAGCGCGTGTTCTCGTTCGGCGTGGTGCTGGCGCTGGGCTTCCTGCTGATCCTGTCGATGACCGCCACCACCATGCTGCAGGTGGCCTTCGCGCAGTTGCCCTCGGTGCTGCCGGCCGTGGGCTACCTCACCAGCCTGGCCCTGTACACGGTGGGCTTCGCCTTTCTCTACCACTACCTGCCGGACCGCCGCGTGGCGTGGCGCCAGGCCTTCATCGGCGGCGCGATCACCTCGGCACTGTTCGCGCTGGGCCGCTATGCCATCGGCCTGTACATCGCCACGGTCGCCCCCGGCAGTGCTTATGGTTCGATGGGCGCGCTGGTGATCTCGCTGGTATGGATCTACTACGCCACGGTGGTGTTCTTCGTGGGCGCCCTGATGACCGCGGTGGTCGACGAGCGCCTGCGCGCCCGCTTCCACCTCGCGCAGGCGGGCATCGCCGCGCCCAAACCGGGCGAAGTGGTCGGCAGCTAGTAGACTAGTCCGGTCCCCCGCTGCCCTGCGTGGCCGTTCTCCGGCCGCGCCACCTGCCTGCTGCCCATGGCCCGTATCCCCGACGCATTCATCGATGACCTGCTGGCCCGCTCCGACATCGTCGAGGTGGTGGGCAGCCGCGTGCCGTTGAAGCGCCAGGGCAAGGAGTACGCGGCGCGTTGCCCGTTCCACGACGAACGCTCGGCCTCGTTCACGGTTTCCCCGACCAAGCAGTTCTATCACTGCTTCGGCTGTGGCGCGCATGGCACCGCGATCAGCTTCCTGATGAACTACGACCGCCTGGAATTCCTCGACGCGGTCGATGAACTGGCCAAGCGCGTCGGCATGGAAGTACCGCGCGACACGCAGCCGCGCACCGCCCAGCAGCAGGACGACAGCCGCGATCTCTACTCCGCACTGGATGCGGCCACGCGCTTCTTCCAGAAGTCGCTGGAAGGCAGCGACAAGGCCCGTGCCTACCTGGACCAGCGCGGCGTGGACGAAGAGAACCGCACCCGCTTTGCGATCGGCTATGCGCCCGATGGCTACAGCGCGCTGAAGGATGCACTGGGCAAGGACGAGCGGCGCATGAAGCTTCTCGACCGCGCCGGCCTGTTCTCCAAGAACGACCGTGGGCACGTCTACGACAAGTTCCGCGACCGGGTGATGTTCCCGATCTTCGACCGCCGTGGCCGCGTGATCGCCTATGGCGGCCGGGTCATGGAAAAGGATGATGGCCCCAAGTACCTCAACTCGCCCGAGACGGCGCTGTTCCACAAGGGCCGCGAGCTGTACGGCCTGTGGCAGGTGCGCCAGGCCAACCAGAAGATCGAGCGGCTGATCGTGGTCGAGGGCTATATGGACGTGGTCTCGCTGTTCCAGTTCGGCGTTACCCAGGCGGTGGCCACGCTGGGCACGGCGACCACGCCGGACCATGCCGAGCTGCTGTTCCGCAACGCACCGGACGTGTTCTTCTGCTTCGATGGCGATGCCGCCGGACGCCGCGCCGGCTGGCGTGCGCTGGAGTCGGTGCTGCCGCGCATGAAGGATGGCCGCCAGGCGTTCTTCCTGTTCCTGCCCGATGGCGAGGACCCGGACACCATCGTGCGCAAGGAAGGCCGCGAGGGCTTCGATGCCCGCCTGCAGCAGGCCACGCCGCTGTCGCAGTTCTTCTTCGACGAGCTCACCCGCGAGGTCAACATGGCCACGCTGGACGGCAAGGCGCGGCTGGCCGAGCGCGCCAAGCCGATGCTGGCGCAGATTCCCGACGGCGCCTTCGGTGACCTGATGAAGCAGCAGCTGACCACGCTGACCGGACTGGGCGCCAAGCCGAGCGCGGCCACGCCGGCGGCGCGCCCACCATCGCGCGCGGTCGCTCCGGCGCAGCGCCGCAGCCTGGTGCGCGCGGCCATCGCCATCCTGCTGCAGCAGCCGTCGCTGGCGATGACCCTGGAGGGGCATCACTTCAACGGCCTGCGCCTGCCCGGCGTGGAACTGCTGCTGGAACTGCTCACCCTGGTCGAGCAGCGCCCGGACATCAGCACCGGTGCCCTGCTGCAGCACTTCGACGGCCGCGAGGAACAGGAGGCGCTGCACAAGCTCGCCGCGCAGACATTGCCCGGCGACGAGGCGATGTGGACCCAGGAACTGCACGATGCGGTCGCCCAGCTGGAAAAACAGCTGTTGATGCAACGTCTGGACGAGCTTCAGGCAAAGCAGAGCCAGCAGGGTCTGGACGATACTGACAAGTACGAGCTGCGCGAACTGCTCAAGGCGCGCAGCACCATCCGCTTCTGACCGACGGAGCAGCCGTGGCATCCCACATCGCGCGTCCCGCTGCACCGATCGCCCGCCGGCACCGCGCTGGCCTCCTTGCCGCGCTGCTCGCGCTGGCCCTGCCCGCCTGGGCCGCTGGGCTGCCGTTCGCGCAGCCACAGCCGCAGCTCTACACCGCCGGCCAACCCAGCGCGGCCGAGCTGCAGCAGGCGGCCGCGGCAGGGGTCACCACCCTGATCGACCTGCGCCAGCCCGACGAGGAGCGCGGCTTCGACGAGACCGCCGCTGCCGAACGCCTGGGCCTGCGCTATGTCCGCATCCCGGTTGCGGGTGCCGCCGGCCTCACCGACGCCAATGTGCAGGCGCTGCGCACCGCGCTGGCACAGAGCCAGGGCCCGGTCCTGCTGCACTGCGCCTCCGGCAACCGCGTCGGCGCCCTGCTGGCGCTGATGAAGGCCCGGCAGGGCGCGTCCGTCGAAGACGCCCTGCAGTTCGGCCGCGATGCCGGCATGACCTCGCTGGACGCCGGGACCCGCGTCCTGCTCGAACAGGACACCGCGCGTTGATCCAGCACGCGTGTCCGTCCCCCCTTCCCCCCACAACAGGAGCATGCCGCGCATGACGCCCTGGTGGTCGCGCCTGCGACCGGACAACTTCACCCTCGCCCTGCTCTGCACCGTGCTGCTGGCCTCGCTGCTGCCCATGCACGGCGCCGCGGCAATGGTGCTCGACGATGTCACCGACGTCGCCATTGCCGCCCTGTTCTTCCTGCACGGCGCGCGCCTGCCGCGCGAGTCGATCGTCGCCGGCATGCTGCATTGGCGGCTGCACCTGACCATCCTCGGCTGCACCTTCGTGCTGTTCCCCCTGCTGGGGCTGCTGTTCAAACCGCTGGACGGCTGGCTGCTGACGCCGGAGCTGTACATCGGCGTGCTGTTCCTGTGCGCGCTGCCCTCGACCGTGCAGTCATCGATCGCCTTTACCTCGATGGCACGCGGCAACGTGCCGGCCGCCGTCTGCAGTGCCTCGCTGTCGAGCATCCTCGGCGTGTTCCTGACCCCCCTGCTGCTGGCGGTGCTGGCCGGCACCGAGGGCGGCATGCAGAACCCCGTGCACGCCATCATCAGCATCATGCTGCAGCTGCTGGTGCCGTTCGTGGCCGGCCACCTGCTGCGGCCGTGGATCGCCCGCTGGGTGGAGCGGCAGCGCGCGCTGCTGCGCTACACCGACCAGGGCACCATCCTGCTGGTGGTGTACTCGGCCTTCGGTGAAGCGGTCAGCGAAGGGCTGTGGAGCAAGACGCCGCTGCTGTCCCTGCTCACGGTAGCCATCGTGGCGGCGGTACTGCTCGGCATCGCCATGCCCACCATCCGCTTCATTGCGCGGCGGCTGGGCTTCAACCGCGAAGACGAGATCACCATCCTGTTCTGCGGCTCCAAGAAGAGCCTGGCCACCGGCGTGCCGATCGCCAAGGTCCTGTTCGCCGGCGGCAGCCTCGGCGCGATCGTGCTGCCGATCATGATCTACCACCAGATCCAGCTGATCGTCTGCGCGATGATCGCGCAGCGGTATGCGCGGGCGAAGTAAGTTACGGCGGCAGTTCCGTCGCCTTCGATCCGGTCCAACCCGATCGATCCTGGCAGTGCCGTCCGGTGGACGGTCCTGCCAGGTACATCAGTCCTTCACGGCTGCGGCAATCTGGTGCAGAAGGGTCGCTTTTCGCTCCACGTCGCCTTCCCCGATAGCGATCAGTGTGTAGACCTTGCTTTCTCCTGCCCATGAGAGGGTTGCGCGACTGCGCCCACGATCATCCGAGACACGCTCCAGTTGCGCAGGTACACCGTTGACGCGGACGTTCTGAAGTTCTGCAATCACCTCTACTTTGCTGCCTGGTGCGCGAAAATTGTGTTCGTTGAACTCCACGACACCCACTCCATTCAAACGAAAGAATCGCGTTAGACCGGTGGATGTGAGTCCATCCAGTGCGCCGCTCGGCTCCATGCCGATCAGATCTGCTGTGCCAAGAATCGTGCGTTGGAGATTGGTTGGCGGCGAAGGCAATCGCCTGCGCAGTTCAGCATCGGATCGTATGGCTTTCGGAAGCGAAGCGATCAGCTGCTCCTGCGATGGGATCTCACCGTTGGGAACGCGCTTCACCCCGGATCGGCTCAGGGCTATCTCGGTGCGGAAGTGGTGTTTGACTTCTTCGGGTGCATCCAGCTCCGACAGGGGAATGACCTGATAGGTACCTTCCTGCGATGAGCGGCGCGCGCCCGTGCTGTCCTCCAGTGCAGCGCGCATGGTTCGCTCATTCAGCCATTTTCCCACTGCATCGCCCTCGTCCTGGGCGCAGATACCCCGGGGGCTGTACAGCAACGCCGCCAGCAAGAACGACACGGTAATTGAGTTCATCAGGATCACCACTCGGTAAGATTGCAATTGACTGCCCATCAGATTGCGCGAGACAACGCTTGTGGGCTCTGTTGTACACAGCAACCAGCCTGAAGACTGAGCAGTCGGTCTGATTGTCAGGTGCGCAGACTGCGGACTACATCCCGTCGCGGAGAGAACCTACAAGTGGTTATGCCAAGAGCGACAGTGCGGGGTCTTCCGGCGGGCGCGGAGCGCCTTCTTCGGTTCGGGTCATGCCCATCATCGGCCGGGACAGGGTATCGATAATCGTCTGTCGAGCGACCCTGCCGGGAGAGGCGTCCGGCCCTCCATCGGCAGGCCCAACCGGCACTGTGAAGCCACGCAGGGCGTGGCGCTACAGCCAGGGCAGCATCCAGTGATCGACCATCAGGAAAGCGAACAGCGCCATTTCGCCGGCGGCAACCGCTGCGCGATGATCGCGCAGCGGTAGCGCGGGATGCGGTGGAGCCGGTGAAAGGTGATGGAGGGCAGTGAGCCCGTTCAATCGACCAGACGGCCAACACTGAGCTGCGGCATCCACTCCACCAGATCGTAGCTGCGCCGTGGATGCGTATCGACGTGCGGCGCGCGTGCCGGCTGTTCGACCAGCGATCGCGGGCCGCAGCGGTCCAGGCAGGCCCACGCCTCTCCGCGCAGCGCGTCCAGGCGTACGCTGTAAAGCGGCAGATCGCGCAGTTGCGCGGACATCGGCTGCTGCTGCATCTCCGCCGGTGCGCCCTGCGGGCGCGCGCGCAGCGCATGCGCGTTACCGGTGAGCACCAGCATCCGCGCATCGGCAGGCAGCGCGCTGAACTGCTGCCGCAGGTGGGTTGCCATTGCCGTATCGCGCGTCTGGTTGTCCGTCGAGGTGCCGCTCTCCACGTCATAGCCGGCAATGCCCACATCGCGGCCCTGGGCGCGCAGCGCGCGCACCGCGTCGATGAGGTCCAGCATGTCGCGGCTGCGCCGGCCGTCATGCTGATCGTCCTTGACCGCCCAGAACGGCGAGGTGCGCAGCGCGTCGCGCGCGTCGGCACCGCCGTCCGAGCGCAGATAGCGCGCCAGGGCCACGTTCTCGCTCATCGGCAGTTCCAGCGCCAGCCGCACGGCGGCGTTGTCGCGGCTGTACCGCTCCGTCAGGTCGGCCACCAGCAGCGGCGTTTCGGCGGTGCCGTGGTACTCGCCGAGCACGACCAGGCGGTGGTCGCCGGCGTGCGCCATGATCTGCGTGGCCGTGTCATCGGGCGCAGGCGCGGCCATTGCCGCGCTGCACAGCAGCGTCATGGTCAGTACTGCGCTTCGCATCCATCGTTTCATGCCGTCACGTCCTGTTCGGTCATGAAAGCAATGGCGACGGTTGCCGGAGATTCAAGGCGCGCGTCGCAGCGCGCGCCCGCGTCCTACAGCCAGGGCAGCATCCAGTGGTCCACCATCAGGAAGGCGAACAGCGCCATCAGGTAGACAATGGAGTAGCCGAACATCTTCATCGAGAACAGTTCGTCCGGCGGGTTCAGCATGCGCCAGGCGTACCAGAGGAAGACCGCGTTGAGCACCACCGCCCCACCGAGGTAGAACATGCCGCTCATGCCGAACACGACCGGCAGGATGCTCACCACGGCCAGCGCGATCGAATACGCCATGATCGACTTGCGGGTGTACACCACGCCGTGGGTCACCGGCAGCATCGGGATCTCGGCCTTGGCGTAATCCTCGCGGCGGAAGATCGCCAGCGCCCAGAAATGCGGCGGGGTCCAGATGAAGATGATCAGCACCAGCAGCGACGCATAGGCCCAGTCCCACGGCCCCTGCATGCCGGTGATCGCGGCCCAGCCCAGCATCGGCGGGGTGGCGCCGGCCAGACCGCCGATCACGATGTTCTGCGAGGTCGCGCGCTTGAGGTACACGGTGTAGATCACCGCGTAGCCGATCAGCGAGGCGAAGGTCAGCACCGCGGTGATGACGTTGACCCACACGATCAGGATCGTCATCGACAGCGCGATCAGCAGGCCGGCGAAGACCAGCACCTGCCACGGCTTGACCTTGCCCACCACCAGCGGGCGCCACGAGGTGCGCGCCATCTGCGCATCGATGTGCGCATCCAGCAGCTGGTTGATCGCAGCGGCCGCCGAGGCGGCCAGCCAGATGCCCAGGAACCCGAGCGCGCCGTCGAGCGCCTGCTGCGCGGTGGGCAGCCCGGGAATGGCCAGGAACATGCCCACCAGTGCGGTGAACACGATCAGGGCGACGACCTTGGGCTTGGTCAGGTCCCAGTATTGGCGGTAGTTGCTCAGCATGTCGTCAGCCCACCGTACCGGAGGCCACGGCCGAGGGCCGGCTGGCCGCATCCGGCGACCGCAGGCGCGCCAGCAGCGTCACCAGCACGAACAGCAGCGCAACCGCGCCACCGCTGTGTGCGACGGCCACTTCCAGCGGCACGGCCAGCTTCACGTTGAGAATGCCCAGGGTGATCTGCAGGGCGACCAGCAGGCCCAGCGCCGTCGCCCAGCCGCGCATGCTCGGCAGGCGGAACAGGCGCACCGACAGCCACAGCAGGTACAGGCCCACCACGATGGCCATCAGGCGGTGCGCCATCTGGATGGCGATGCGCGACGCACCGTCGAGCACGCCCCCTTCGTAATCCACGCCGATGCCGCGCCAGAGGGTGAAGCCTTCGCTGAAGTTGTGCGGTGGCCACCACTGGCTCACACAGCGCGGGAAGTTGTCCAGCGAGGCGCTGCCGCCGCCGCAGGCGAGCGCGGCGTAGTTGGCGCTGACCCAGCCGCCCAGCGCGATCTGCAGCACCAGCAGGGCCACGCCGGCACGGATCAGCCACCGCAGCTTCGGCGCTTCGGCCAGGGTGATCGGCATGTGCGTGGCGCGCCACGCCATCCACACCAGCAGCCCGAACATCAGCATGCCGCCCAGCAGGTGGCCCATCACCACGATGGGCTTTAGAAGCCAGGTCACCGTCCACATGCCCAGCAGCGCCTGGAAGATCACCACGGCCAGGGTCAGCAGCGCGACGCGGGCCAGATCGCTGTTGGTCCAGCGCCACGCCGCGACCAGCAGGATCACCTCGCCGATCAGCGCGATGATGCTCGCTGGAACATGCATGCCCATCATGTACAGCGGGATGCCGGTGGCCACCAGCACGCAGGCGGTGACCACCGCCGTGCTTCCCCAGCGGCGGCGGCGCGTGGCCAGCAGGGCCAGGGTCAGGATCTCGATACCGAGCGCGCCGGCCAGGAAACGGTGGACCTGCTCACGCCACGCCTTGTGGGTTTCCAGCGGGCGGATCTTCGCCGCCTCGTGGCCGATGACTTCTTCGGCATGCTGCGGCCAGGTGACACGGCCATAGCAGGTCGGCCAGTCCGGGCAGCTCAGGCCGGCATCGGACAGGCGCACGAACGATCCGAACATGATCGTGCTGGCCGTCATGATCAGGGCGAACCACGCCAGACGGTGGAAATTGCGATGCAGCGCCGGGCGCGCGGTGGGGTTCATCAAACGGAACTCACTTCAGTTTCAACAGCGTGGCCATGTCCTTGCGCAGACCGGCCAATGCGAATCCCGGCGCATACCGCATGATCACGAAACCGTTGGGATCGATCACATACACAGGCGTGCCGGCGGCGTCATCCACGGCGGGCAAGGCGGCACGCAGGTCCGGCTGGGCGCGCAGCACGCGTAGCGCGGGCAGGCCCTGGACCTCGGCCGGCGGCGTGCCCAGCCACAGGATCTCGACATTATCGGCCTTATGGCCGAACAGCTGCCACACCTTGCCCAATCCCTGCGACAAAGTGACGCACTCGGCCGCACAGCCTTCGGCCGGTGCCACCAGGATGCGCCAGGTGCGCGCCTGCGGGTTCCACGGGTAAGGCTGGCCATCGGCAAGTGTGGGCGGCCGGGCCACCAGATCCACCGGCGGCGCGAGAATCTGCCCGGTATTGCGATGGGCGGTGGGCTGCCAGCCGGAGAAACGCAGCACGCCGGCCAGCGCCATCACCCCGAAGAACAGGCCGAACAGGGCGATCAGGGTCCAGCGACCGCGGTTGCGGGCGTTGAGCTGTTCCTGCGTGGTGGCATTCATGCGTGTGATTTTCTCATGGAAGGAGGAAGCGTGCCGTGCAGTGCGCGGCACTAGGGGCCGCGGGGCGCTGCCGGACGGCGGCGGCGCCATTCGAGCAGCAGGGCAACGATCAGGACGGTCAGGGCCAGGCCGAACCACTGCACGGCGTAGCCGAGGTGGCGGCTGGGCGGCAGGGTGTTGGGCAGCAGCTCCAGATCGCGCGCGTAGCCGCCGGGCAGCGCCGGGTCCAGCCGCAGTACGCGCGCCGGCAGGCTGCCGGGTGGCAGGGACAGCGCTGCGGCGACCTCGTCCGGCGGCATGCGGCTGGCCAACCAGACATGCGCCTGCTGCGTGGGCGACATCGCCGGGCCGAGCGCCAGTCCGGCAGCAGGCGGCGGCGCGAGCAGGCCCGCCAGCTGCACGGGGTCCTCGCGCAGGGTGATGGTGGGCACGGTGCGGTCGGCCGGCATCGGCAGCCAGCCCAGGTCCACCAGCGCCAGCGCACCGGCATCGCTGCGGAACGGCTGGTAGACCTTGATGCCGGCACGCCCCTCGCGCATCTGGTTGTCGAGCAGCAGCGCGCCCGGCAGGAAGCGACCGCCATCAACCACCCAGCGCAGCTGCGGCGGCGCGGCGAGCGCCTCGGCAAGGGTCAGGGCCTGTGCGCGGGCAGGCGCCTGCTGGGCAAGCAGGGCCTGTTTCTCGTGCATACGCTGCAGTTGCCAGTGGCCCAGGAAGCAGAACAGGGCGATGGTCGCCAGCGCCGCGATCCAACCCACCAGACGTGTGTGCTGGCGCATCATGACAACGCCGGCAAAACGCGGTGAGATAGGCCATCCCGCCCTGCCATCGAGCCGCGCATGAATGATTCGTTGAAGACCCTGCTGGTAATCGCGTTTCTGATCGTCATCGTCTGGAATCTGGGCGCGGGACTGTATTACCTGTTGGTCGATCGCGGCCAGACCAAGCGAACCGTCAACGCCCTCACCCGCCGCATCGCGGTGTCGGTGGCGCTGTTCCTGCTGGTGGTCATCGGCATCTACAGCGGCTGGATCAAGCCCCACGGCATCGGTGGCTGATGCCGCGTCGCACCGACGCGGCATCCCGTTGCTGCGACGCTACAGCACGTAGACGAACAGGAACAGCATCAGCCACACCACATCGACGAAGTGCCAGTACCACGCCGCCGCTTCGAAGCCGAAGTGGTTGTCGCGGGTGAAGTGGCCTTTCGCAGAGCGCAGCCACATCACCACCAGCATGATCGTGCCCAGCAGCACATGCGCGCCGTGGAAGCCGGTGAGCATGAAGAAGGTCGAGCCGTAGATGCCCGAGCCGAGCGTCAGGTTGAGTTCCTTGTAGGCGTGGATGTATTCCTCGGCCTGCAGGGTGAGGAAGAACGCGCCCAGCAGCACGGTGATACCCAGCCACACCAGCAGCTGGCGGCGATGGCCGGCTTTCAGCGCGTGGTGGGCGATGGTGAGGGTGACGCCGGAGGTGAGCAGGATCAGCGTATTGATCAGCGGCAGGCCCCACGCGGGGATCGTCTGGAAGTGACCGCCGATGCTGCCCGGGCCGTTGGTCGGCCAGGCCGCCGAGTAACCGTCCCAGAGCAGTTCGTTGGTCATCACGCCATCGCCCTCGCCGCCCAGCCACGGCAGGCCCAGGTTGCGGGTGTAGAACAGCGCGCCGAAGAAGGCACCGAAGAACATCACCTCGGAGAAGATGAACCACACCATGCCCATCCGGAACGAGCCGTCGACCTGGCGGTTGTAGTTGCCGGCCTGCGATTCGCGCACCACATCGCTGAACCACCAGAACAGGGTCAGCACCAGCATGGCCAGGCCCGCGTAGAAGGTCCACTTGCCCCAACCGGAATCGTTGAGCCAACTGGCCACGCCGACCATCGTCACCATCATCGCGATGGAGCCGATGAACGGCCACTTGCTGTGCGTGGGCACGAAGTACACGTTGGCATCGGGGCTTTGCTGGGCCATGAGTCTGTGTCCGGATACGTATCAGGGAGCCGACCGCGCGGTGGCCGGCGGTGTCGCCGGGGCCAGCTGCGCGGACAGTGCGTCGTTCTTGTAGAAGGTGTAGGACAGCGTGATCGTGGTGACGTTGGCCGGCAGGTCCGGGTCGACGATGAAGCGCACCGGCATGTCGCGCTTCTCCCCGGCCTGCAGGGTCTGGGCGGTGAAGCAGAAGCACTCGGTCTTGCTGAAGTAGCCCGATGCCTTGGCCGGCGCCACTGACGGCACCGCGCTGCCCACCAGCGCGCGGTCGCTGTCGTTGCGCGCGTAGTACAGCGCCTCGTTGAGCTCGCCGGGCACCACGTCCATCGTCAGCTGTTCGGGATGGAACGACCACGGCAGTTTGGAATTCACGCCGCCATCGAACTCCACGCGCACCGTACGCTTGCTCCCGGCGGTGGTGGCCGCCGCTGCGCCCGGGCCACGCTCCAGGCGCACGCCGAACACTTTCTCGCAGGCGATGCGGTACAGCGGCACCAGCGAGAAGGTCAGCACGAACACCGCCACCGCCACCCCGATCAGCCGGGGCAGGCCCGCGTGCCGTGCAGGCGTGGTGGGGCGTTCGTCGCTCATCGCCCGATCACCCCGCTGAGGATGAAGCCCACATAGACCAGCACCGCCACGCCGCCCACCACCCATGCGGTGCGTTGCGCGCGGCGGCGGCGCAGGGCCAGGTCATCGATGTCGTGCTCGGGCGTACGCATGGAAACCTCAATGGGTGATGTCATCGTGGGCCAGATCGCCCGGGCGGATGACCGGCGGCACGGTGAAGGTATGCGCCGGTGCCGGTGAGGGAATCGTCCATTCCAAGCCCCGTGCGCCTTCCCAGGAGCGGTCCGCCGCCTTTTCGCCGTTGCGCAGCGAGACGATCAGGATGGCGGCCATCATGAACGGCGTGGCGAACATGCCGAACGCACCGATCGAGCTGATCAGGTTCCAGTCGGCGAAGGCCACGCTGTAATCCGGGATGCGGCGTGGCATGCCCGCCAGGCCCAGGAAGTGCTGCGGGAAGAACAGCAGGTTGACGAACACGATCGTCCACCAGAAGTGGATCTTGGCCCACGTCTCGTTGTACATGCGCCCGGTCCACTTCGGCCACCAGTAGTACACCGCGCCGATCAGCGCGAACACCGCGCCGGTGACCAGCACGTAGTGGAAGTGCGCCACCACGAAGTAGGTGTCGTGGTACTGGAAGTCGGCCACGACAATCGCCAGCATCAGGCCGGAGAAGCCACCGATGGTGAACAGGATCACGAAGGCCACCGCCCACAGCATCGGCGCTTCGAAGGTGAGCGAGCCGCGCCACATGGTGCTGACCCAGTTGAACACCTTCACCCCGGTGGGGATGGAGATCAGCATGGTGGCGAACATGAAGTAGATCTCGCCGCCCAGTGGCATGCCCACGGTGAACATGTGGTGGGCCCAGACGATGAACGACAGGAAGGCGATGGCCGCCACCGCGTACACCATCGCCTGGTAGCCGAACAGCGGCTTGCGGCTGAAGGTGGGAATGATCTCGCTGACCACGCCGAAGGCCGGCAGGATCATGATGTACACCTCCGGGTGCCCGAAGAACCAGAAGATGTGCTGGAACATCACCGGGTCGCCACCGCCGGCCGCGTTGAAGAAGCTGGTGCCGAAGAACTTGTCGGTCAGCAGCATGGTCACCGCGCCGGCCAGCACCGGCATCACCGCGATCAGCAGGAACGCGGTGATCAGCCAGGACCAGCAGAAGATCGGCATTTTCAGCAGGTCGATGCCCGGCGCGCGCATGTTCAGCACGGTGGCGATGATGTTGATCGCGCCCATGATCGAACTGATACCGGCCACGTGGATGGCGAACACGGTGAAGGCAACGTTGTAGCCGCCCTGCAGCGACAGCGGCGGGTACAGCGTCCAGCCGCCGGCCGGGGCACCGCCGGGCAGCAGGAAGGTCAGCAGCAGCAGGCTGAAGGCCACCGGCAGCAGCCAGAACGACCAGTTGTTCATGCGCGGCAGCGCCATGTCCGGCGCGCCGATCTGCAACGGGATCATCCAGTTGGCCAGGCCGACGAACGCCGGCATCACGCCGCCGAAGATCATCACCAGCGCATGCACCGTGGTGAGCTGGTTGAAGGTCTCCGGTTTGACGAACTGCAGGCCGGGCTGCATCAGCTCGGCACGGATGATCACGCTCATCGCCGCGCCGATGATGAACATGATGAAGCTGAAGAGCAGGTAGAGCGTGCCGATGTCCTTGTGGTTGGTCGAGAAGAACCAACGCTCGAAGAAGCTCTGCTGATGCCCGTGGTGCCCGTCGTGGTCAACTGCGGAATGCGCCATCGCAACTACACCTCACTGGATCCGGTGGTACCCCCGCCCGCCGGCTGGCGGACGCGGCTCGATTTCAGGCGTTGCTGTCTGCTGCGGCCGGTGCTGCCGGTGCCGTGGGTTCGGCGGCCGGTGCCGGTGCGGCGTCAGCCGGTGCCGCAGCCGGCGTTTCCGCTGCCGGCGCCGGTGCGGGCCTGCGCGAGGCCAGCCATTTCTGGAAGTCCTCCTTGGACACCGCTTCGACCACGATCGGCATGAAGCCGTGGTCCTTGCCGCACAGCTCGGCACACTGGCCGCGATACACGCCGGGCGTTTCGATGTTGGTCCAGGCTTCGTTGATGAAGCCGGGAATGGCGTCCTGCTTCCAGCCCAGTGCCGGCACCCACCAGGCGTGGATGACGTCATCGGAGGTGATCACGAAGCGGACCTTGGTATCCACCGGCAGCACCAGCCGGTTGTCCACGTCCAGCAGGTAGTGCGGGTGCGACTCGCGGGTGGGCACTTTGCCGCTCTGCCGCATGCGGTCGGACTCGCGGTCCAGGCGGCTGGTGAAAGCCACATTCTCCCCGAGGTACTCGTACTTCCACATCCACTGGTAGCCGGTGACCTTGACGGTCATCTCCGAATCCCGGGTGTCGTAGAACTTGATCAGGTTGGCCGTGGCCGGCCACGCCATCACCACCAGGATGATCACCGGGATCACTGTCCAGATCACTTCGGCCCTGGTGTTGTGGCTGAACTGGGCCGCGACGGCGCCCTTGGACTTACGGAACTTGAAGATGGCGTAGAACATCGCGCCAAAGACCAGCACCCCGATCACGGTACAGACCCACAGCGAGAACAGGTTGGATTCCCACGCCAACCGCGAGCTCTGGGTCACCCCCTTGCCCATGTTCAACTGCCACGGTTTGGGGTCGGCCGCCTGGGCCAACGCCATCGCCGGCGCCAGCAGCGCCGCCCCGCACACGCCTGACTTTCCGAACGTCTCGCCCCACTTTCTGCATTGCTTCATTGCCTAGACCCTTAGCGTCGTCGGTTGCAGCCATCGCTGGCCGCGAGCAAGCCTTCTAGTTTCTGAGCCAGTGCCTGGCGTTCGACCGGTGCGAGGAAACGTCCCACCGCCACCTGCCGACCACTGGACACCAGTCGGACCCCCTCATCGTCGGCGACCAGCGTCACCCAGTACGGGTGGGCACTGAACACCGGCGACTGCCCGGGTACGGGGATGACCTCCACGCACCCTGGCACTACCCGGATCTCTTCCTGCCGCTCTCCACTGCGCCACAACGCGCGCAGTGCCACTGCCAGCAGCAGGCTGTACAGCAGCGCGAAGAGGGGAGCGAACACGTTGCCGGCGAACCAGCCCAGGCCGGCCACCACCCCCATCGCACCCGCCAACACGGCAAACAACAGGACGAACTGCCGGGCATCGAGCGCCCGTGGGGGACGCAGCCGCAGTTGCGTTCCTGATCCGTCCGGAGCTGACAGCACCTCGATCATGTCGCAACCGCGTTTTTTCCTGCCGCGGGAAACGTCCCGATGGTAGCCCTGCTTTCCAGCGAGCCGCAAGGGTCCATTCACAGTTTCAGGAATGGTGCAATACAGCATTGGGCCGGCGGCGGTTTTGACGAAATCGGCATACTATTTGCCAACCCGGGTTGATCGGCGGAATCCCGCTGTATGAAAGGCTATGGCGTCCACGGCGCTGCGTCGTGAAAGCGGTTGAATCGACCGAAAAACGATTAAAATGGTCAAGTTCTCCACGAGCCGATCGGCATGACCGCACCTTCCGCGCTTCCCCCCGCACCGGCCTCGTCCGGCGCCCGCCCGCCCCTGCTCTCGCCCGAGCTGCCGGCGGTTCCCAACCCGTTCCGCCAGGCCATCACCGATGCCTGGATGAAGGACGAAGCCAGCCACGTGCGCGAGCTGCTGGAGCAGGCCCGCCTGCCGGCCGCCGAGCAGGCGCAGGTGCAGGCCACCGCCGCCGACCTGGTCGCCCGCGTGCGCGTGCGCGCCAAGGACCAGGGCGCGATCGAAGCCTTCATGCGCCAGTACGACCTGGGCAGCGAGGAAGGCGTGCTGCTGATGTGCGTGGCCGAGGCCCTGCTGCGCATTCCGGACCAGAGCACCGCCGACAAGCTGATCCGCGACAAGCTGGGCGATGCCGACTGGAAGAAGCACATGGGCGGCAGCGACTCGGTGCTGGTCAATGCCTCGACCTGGGGGTTGATGCTGACCGGCCGCCTGGTGCAGATCAACGACGCCACCCGCGCCGACGTGCCGGGCGCGTTCGCGCGTCTGATGGGCCGCGTCGGTGAGCCGGTGATCCGCCTGGCCGTTCGCCAGGCGATGAAGATCATGGGCCACCAGTTCGTCATGGGTCGCACCATCGACGAAGCGCTGTCGCGTTCGCACAAGGGCGACAACGCCAGCTACCGCTATTCGTTCGACATGCTCGGCGAAGGCGCCCTGACCATGAAGGACGCCAAGCGCTACCTGGAAGACTATCGCCGCGCGATCCACTCCATCGGTGGCGATCACAAGGCCCGTGGCGGCCGCCCGGACGGCGACGTCAACTCGGCCCCGGGTATCTCGATCAAGCTGTCGGCGCTGTATCCGCGCTACGAACACGCCAAGCGTGCACGGGTGATGGCCGACCTGGTCCCGGGCGTGCTGGAACTGGCGCAGCTGGCCCGGTCCTATGGCATCGGCTGCACCGTGGATGCCGAGGAAACCGACCGCCTGGAGCTGTCGCTGGACATCATCGAAGCGGTGGTGAGCGATGCCTCGCTGGCCGGTTGGGAAGGCTTCGGCGTGGTGGTGCAGGCGTACCAGAAGCGTACCCCGTACACGATCGACTACCTGGCCGATCTGGCCCGCCGCATCGGTCGTCGCCTGCAGGTCCGCCTGGTCAAGGGCGCGTACTGGGATGCGGAGATCAAGCGCGCGCAGATCGAGGGTCTGCCGGCCTACCCGGTGTTCACCCGCAAGCAGAACACCGACGTGTCCTACCTGGCCTGCGCCAAGCGTCTGTTCACGCACGCCGATGCGATCTACCCGATGTTCGCCACGCACAACGCGCACACCATCGCGGCAGTGCAGGCGATCGCCAAGGGTGGCCAGTACGAGCACCAGAAGCTGCACGGCATGGGCGATGACCTGTACGCCGAAGTGGTGCCGGCCGATCGTCTGAATGTGCCGTGCCGCGTGTATGCACCGGTCGGTTCGCACGAAGACCTGCTGCCGTACCTGGTGCGCCGCCTGCTCGAGAACGGCGCCAACTCCAGCTTCGTCAACCGCATCACCGACGACACCGTGGCCATCGACGATCTGATCCGCGATCCGGTCGAAGCGGTGTCCTCGTTCGCGTCCATCCCGCATCCGAAAATCCCGCTGCCGGTCGATCTGCTGCGCAGCCAGAACCATGACAGGAAGAACTCCATGGGCGTCAATCTCGCCAACGACAACGATCTGCGCGCACTGGCGGCGCAGCTCAACGCGGCCGTGAAGCCGTGGCAGGCCGCACCGCTGGTGCCGGGTGCGCAGCCGACCGGCGCGCTGTTGAACGTAACCAACCCGGCCGACACCCGCGAGGTTGTGGGCCAGTGGCAGCCGGCCGACAGCGCCACCGTGGAGAAGGCTCTGGCCAACGCCGTGGCCGCGCAGCCGCAGTGGAACCGCACCCCGGCCGCCAGCCGCGCGGCGATCCTGGAGCACGCGGCCGACCAGCTGGAAGCGCGCCTGGCCGAGTTCATGGCGCTGTGCGTGAAGGAAGCCGGCAAGAGCCTGCCCGACAGCATCGCCGAAGTGCGCGAGGCGGTGGACTTCCTGCGCTACTACGCCAAGCAGGCGCGCGAGCAGTTCGGCCATGCCGAGAAGCTGCCGAGCCCGACCGGTGAATCCAACGAACTGCAGCTGCACGGCCGCGGCGTGTTCGTCTGCATCAGCCCGTGGAACTTCCCGCTGGCGATCTTCCTGGGCCAGGTCAGCGCTGCGCTGGCCGCCGGCAACAGCGTGATTGCCAAGCCCGCCGAGCAGACCAACCTGATCGGCTACTACGCCGTGAAGCTGCTGCTCGAGGCCGGCGTGCCCGAGGGCGTGCTGCAGTTCCTGCCGGGCGACGGCGCCACCGTGGGTGCCGCGCTCACCGCCGATCCGCGTGTGGCCGGCGTGGCCTTCACCGGCTCCACCGACACCGCCCGTGCGATCAACCGCGCAATGGCCGCGCGCGATGCCGCCATCGGCGTGCTGATCGCCGAAACCGGTGGCCAGAACGCCTTCATCGCCGACTCCTCGGCGCTGCCGGAACAGCTGGTCAAGGACGCCATCGGCTCGGCATTCACCTCTGCCGGCCAGCGCTGCTCGGCTGCGCGCGTGCTGTTCGTGCAGGACGACATCGCCGACAAGGTGATGACCATGCTGGCCGGTGCGATGGCCGAACTGAAGGTCGGCAACCCGGGCCTGCTGTCCACCGACGTCGGTCCGGTGATCGATGCCGACGCGCTGCAGATCCTGCAGGACCATGCCGTGCGCATGGAGAAGGACGCCCGCCTGATCGCCGCCGCCGCACTCGGCGACGATGCCGCGCATGGCACCTTCTTTGCGCCGCGTGCTTACGAACTGAAGAACCTGGACCAGCTGCACAAGGAGATCTTCGGGCCGGTGCTGCACGTGATCCGCTGGAAGGGCGACCAGCTCGATGCGGTGATCGACCAGATCAACGCCACCGGGTACGGCCTGACCCTGGGCGTGCATTCGCGCATCGACGAGACCGTGGATCGCATTTCCTCGCGCGTCAATGTCGGCAACGTGTACGTCAACCGCAACCAGATCGGTGCGGTGGTCGGCGTGCAGCCGTTCGGCGGTCAGGGCCTGTCCGGCACCGGTCCCAAGGCCGGCGGCCCGCACTACCTGCTGCGCTTCGCCACCGAAAAGACCGTCACCGTGAACACCACGGCGGCCGGCGGCAATGCCTCGCTGCTGACCCTGGGCGATTGATCTCCCGCGTCATGCGGTAAACGAAAAACCCCGCGAAAGCGGGGTTTTTTGTGGGTCATTCGGTCTCGATCGATTCGATCTCATCGCGCATAAGCAGTTCGTTGCCCGTGTAGCGCTCGAACTTGATGCGGCCGAAGCCGGCGGCGTACCACGCTTCGATACGGCCGTCTTCGAAGGTCGCGGTGACGTGGCAGGTGTCCTTGAACGTACGCGGCTGGAAGCCGACCTCCGCTTCCACGTCCTCGAAGCCGACGAAGGTGTAGTCGGAGAAGCCGTCGTAGTCGAGCGGCTCGACGGTTTCCTCCACATGGTGGGTGCGCTGGCCCTTGCCGGTGAGTTCGAAACGATCACCCGGCTTGGCGCTGGCCGGGAAGGTCGGCGCAGGCTTGAAAATGTCGGTCATCACCGGCTTGGATGCGTCGCCGCCCCAGGCGGAGATGCCGAAGCGCTCCTGGCCAAGGAACTGGCGGCCGCTGGCATCGTAGTAGCTGGCGGTACCGACGCCGCCGCCGGCGCTGTTCACCCGGATCGCGTCCTGACCGGCGAACGTGGCCTTCTCGATGGTCAGCGTTTCATCGCCGTTGGACCACGACAGGCCAGGCGTGAGGGTGAAGCAGCTGGCGAAATCGGCGGCGAATGCGGGGGCCGACAGGGCAGCCAGGCCCAGGGCGAGGGCGGAACGGAGCGCGAAAGGCGACATGTACAGATCCTTGTCAGACGTCATTGACCCACGCGGTGCGCGGGTGGGTGCGGGATTGTACGCGCTGCGTCCTGCAGCACTGCACGGAATGCGCAGTGCGCCGGGCCAAACCCGTGGCAGAATCCGGCCATGCGCCTGCCCTTCCCGCTGCTCTCGCTTCTGCTGGTCCTGATGCACGCGCCTGCCGTACGGGCGGTGCCGCCACCGGAGCGCGTGCTGGTGTTCACCCGTACGGTGGAGTACCGCCACGAGTCCATTCCTGCCGCCGTGGCCTCGCTGCAACGCATCGCCGCCGCCGACGGCATGCAGGCCGACCACAGCGAGAACGCCGCCGATTTCACCGCCGCCAATCTGGCGCGCTACCGCGTGATCGTGTTCGCCAGCACCACCGGCGACGTGCTCGACGACGAACAGCAGGCGGCGCTGGAAGGCTTCATCCGTGCGGGAGGCGGCTTCGTCGGTCTGCATGCCGCCGCCGATACCGAGTACGGCTGGCCGTGGTACGGGCGCCTGGTGGGCGCGTACTTCCACTCGCATCCGCCCGGCCTGCAAAGCACCCGCGTACAGCCCGAGCGCGACGGCCGCGCACGTGGTGCGGCGTGGGTGGTGCACGATGAGCTGTACAACTACCGCGACAACCCACGCGGGCGCGTGCAGGTGGTTGCCACGATCGATGAGCGTCTGTACGACGGCGGCCGCATGGGCACCGATCACCCGATCGCGTGGTGCCAGGCCGTCGACGGCGGGCGCAGCTGGTACACCGGCCTGGGGCACGATGCTGCGGTGTACCGCCTGCCGGCCTTCGAGGCGCAGCTGCGGCAGGGCCTGCGCTACGCGGCCGGTCGATCAGCGCACTGCTGAGGCCATCGCCTGTGCCTGCAGCCAGGCGCGCGCGGCGTCCTCCCAGTGCTGCCCATCGAACGGATGAATCTCCAGCGTCGCCAGATCCACGCCGTCCACGCAGCGCAGGTTGACCACCCAGTGGGCAGGCGCCAGGCGCGGGTGGCTGAACGGCGCCGCCCCACAGCGGCGGCAGAAGTAGTGCGTGGCGGTATGCGTGCCGAACGCATAGGTGGACAGCGCGTCGTTGCCGCCGAGCAGCTGGAAGTGCGCATCCGCGCACCCCACCCAGATCGCGCCCCGCTGATGGCAGAGCGAGCAGTTGCACGCGAAGGCGCGCAGCGACGGTGCCTGGAAGGCGAACCGCACCGCACCGCAGTGGCACGCGCCGGACCACGTGGACAGGGTCATCGCACACCTCGCACCGGCGGTGCCGGCTGCAGATGCGCGTACCCGGCCGCACGCACGAAGTCGTCGCGTTGCCAGACCTGCCCGTTCACCGCCCAATGACCATCGGCAACGTCCTCGATCACGATCGAAGTGATCATCCGGCGTGGCTCGTCGGCCCCCACGCCGGCGGCGATGGCGTCGTGCAGGGCGCGCGCGTAGGCAGCGCGATGCGCGGCGTCCAGCACGCCGGCCGGGGCCAGAACGTGCACCTGGCAGGGAATGGCGTGCGCAAGCGGGTCGTGGCCACCACACAGCCACTGACCCGGCGCGGTGTGTTCCAGCATCACCCAGCACAACGCCTGCTGGCGCGGGTCGTTGCCCAGCCCGCAGGCGCGCACGGCGGCGGCATGGACGGCCTGCAGCAGCCGCGCACAGCGGGCGGCATCGAAGGCGGTGGCGGGCAGGCGCAGGGTGATGTTCGGCATGAGGGGGACCACGGAAGAGAGGCCCTCATTGAATCTCCGCGCGGCGGCGGCCACCATCGACTGATTCGACATCTTTCGTGCGGAATCGGCCAATGCAGGATTTCACCATCATCGTGCTCCCCGGCGCCTTTGCGTCCAGTGTGGCGCTGAGCGTGGACATGCTCTCCACCGCCGCCACGCTGGCGCCACGACTGGGCCTGCCGGCCCCCCGCTGGCAGATCTGCAGTGCCACGCGCGGACCGGTGCGGCTCGGCGAACACCTGCAGCTGCGTGCGCAGCCACTGCCGCGTGCGCCTGACGGCAACGCATGCTGGATCGTGCCGGGCCTGGGTGTGGAAGATCCGCAGGCGATCGCCGCGCGGCTGGCCGGCCCCGACATTCCGCGGGTGATGCGCGCCCTGCGCGCGCACGCTGCCGCCGGCGGTCGCATTGCCGCCTCATGCGCGTCGGTGTTCCTGCTGCAGGCGGCCGGGCTGCTCGCCCAGCGCCGCGTCACCACCACCTGGTGGCTGGCCGCGGCATTGCAGCGGCTGGAGCCGGCCTGCCAGGTCGATCCGGACCACATGGTGATCGACGACGGCCCGGTGACGACCGCCGGTGCGGCGCTCGGCCACAGTGACCTGATGTTGCACCTGCTGCGCCAGCGCTTCGGCCCGGCGCTGGCCGGGGCGGTGACGCGTGCGCTGCTGCTGGACCGCCGCCAGCTGCAGTCGCCGTTCATGGTCCCGGCGATGATGGCGCAGGGCAACGCGTTGATCGCCGCCCTGACCGCGCATGTGGAAGCCCGCCTGCCCGATGCGTTGACGGTCGGCGATCTTGCGCTGCACATGGGCATGTCCACGCGTACGCTGTCGCGGCAGGTCACCCGGGCCACCGGGCACGGCCCGCTGCATCTGATCCGCAGCGTGCAGTTGAACCGGGCGCGGGCGTTGCTGGAGAACAGCCGGTATTCGGTGGAAGCGGTGGCCGAGCAGGTGGGCTATGGCGATCCCACCGCGCTGCGGCGGCTGATGCGCCAGCGTCTCAACGCAACGCCACGCCAACTGCGCTGAGCGGCTGAGCGCGGTCCGTCTGCCGGAAACAGAAAGGCCCCGCTTTCGCGGGGCCTCTCGTACAGCGTGTGACGTCAGCTTACGCGTCGATCAGAACTTGTAGTTCACCGACGCCGCCAGCACATCGCCGCGCACCTTGTACTTGCCGGTGAGCGCGTTGCCCTGGTTGTTGGTGGTACCGGCGATGATCACGTCCGGATCCTTGGTGAACAGGTGCAGGTAGCCGAAGTTGTACTCGACGTTTTCCGACGGGGTCCAGCCCACGCCCAGCGACAGCCACTTGCGGCTGGTGTCGGGCACGCGCACGTCGCGGTGAGCGTTGGTGGTCGGGGTCTGGTCCAGCGCAACACCGCCGCGCAGGGTGACGGTGTCGCTCAGCTTGTAGTCGGTACCCAGCGAGACGAAGGTCGTGTCGCGGTAGCCGAACTCCAGCACCGAATCGGGCTGCGCCGAGGCGTAGTCGATGGTGACCTGGTCGAAGGCGGTCGACCACGCGGTGCGGGTCACGTCGCCCATCACGGTCCACTTGTCGTTGACGTTGTGGGTCACGCTCAGGGTGGCCGAGGCCGGCAGGGTCACGGTGGCCTTGCCCGAGGTGCTCACGAAGCGGCCCGGCTGCACGGCGTTCAGCACGGTGGCGACGTCCGGCGGGACGGCGAAGGTGGCATCGCCGCCGGTGATCTTGTGCTCGACCTTGGAGCGGTAGCTGATACCGATGTGGGTGTTCTCATCCGGGCTGAACAAGCCGCCCACGGTCCAGCCCACTGCATTGTTGTCGCCTTCCACGGTCAGCTTGCCGTCGGCGCTGCCCGGGGCGTAGCCCGGCACGCGCGACTGCGCCAGCGCGGTGCCGAAGTCGATGTTGTTGCTCAGTTCGATGGTCAGGTGTTCAACGAACACCGACGCGCCGAAGGACACGTACGGATTGACGTCGTACGAGGCGGCGAAGCCCAGGTCGATTGCCTTCAGGTCGGTCTTCAGACCGCTGTAACGGCCAACCCAGCCATTGTCGTATTCGGTCTTGAAGCCGAACGGTGCGGTCAGCGACACGCCGAAGTGGGCCTTTTCGCCGATCGGCATGTGGAAGTAGGCAGCCGGAACCGGGGCGATCATGCCGGCGTCGCCGCCGTCACCGCCGGTCTGGGCCTGGCCGGTCGGCTTGCGGCCGGTGCCGTGGAACTTGGCCGAGAAGCTGATGGCGCTCAGGTCGCCCTGGACCTGCATGCCTTCCAGCTGGCGCATGCCGGCCGGGTTGACGGCGATGATGGAGGCGTCGCCCGCGGCGCTGCCGGAACCGGCGAACGAACGGCCCAGGCCCTTGGCGCTGTTTTCCTTCAGCTGGAAGGCGGCGGCGTTGACGTGACCAGCGGCCAGGGCACCGGCAATGCCGACGGCCAGGGCGGTGACACGGGCAAGCGTGGAAGCGGTATGCATTGTTGGTTCTCTCCGGAATTGCGGTGATGTTTGGCAACGCGCGCCTGCGTAGCCCCTCTCCTTTCGGATCGGGACGACGCGCCGGATTCCCCTCCCGACATACGACGCCGTATGCGAGTATACCCAGACCGGTTAATGAAACAATAACGGCCGTCGCCCTACCGGCCATTCAGGCTGAACGCGACATTCCCCCGTCCAGGCCGCCCCCGCGCTAGGCTAGCGCCACCCATGTTCGTGTCGATTCCCTCCCGCAAGAAGTCCGCGTTGCGCTGGGCCACCCCGCTGCTGTTCGCGGCCCTGTGGCTGGCCTTCCTGTGGTCGATCTCCCGGCCGGACGACGCCCGCCGCAGCCTCTGGCTGGACTGGGGCGCCCTGTCCACGGGCCTGACCCACCCGCTGGACTGGTGGGCCACCCTGCAGGACGGCAGCGTGCTGCGGCTGTTCACCGCCCTGTTCCTGCACGCGGACTGGTCGCACCTGCTCGGCAATCTGGTGTTCCTGTTGATCTTCGGATTGCCGGCCGAACGCGTGCTGGGGCCGTGGCGGCTGATGCTGCTGTTCCTGGTTGGCGGGGCGATCTCCAACCTGACCGCGATCTACACGATGGGCAGCCCGGACCAGATCATCATCGGCGCCAGCGGCGCGGTGTCGGCGTTGATCGGCGCCTACCTGGCCCTGTTCCCCGGCGCACGGCTGGGCGTGGTGATTCCGCTGGGCCTGTTCCTGGAGTTCGTGCGTGCGCCGGCCTACCTGCTGATCGGCGTGTGGGCGGCGCTGCAGGTGGTGTTCGCCTACATCGGCCCGACCTTCGGCATGGTCGCCTGGTGGGCGCACATCGCCGGCTTCGCCTTCGGGCTGGCCTACGGCGTGTATGTGCGCGCGGCCATCGCGCGGCGCCTGCGCAAGCGCCACGGCTTCTAGACCCGGCGGCGGCCAGCTCCGCCCGCTCCGGTGCCGATCATTGCCGCGCTGCGCGCGGCCACGTAGAGCCGGGTTCTACCCGGCTGCTCCTGTGCCGATCATTGCCGCGCTGCGCGCGGCCAGCCGAGCAACGCTCGGCTCTACCACGGCGGGGGTACGGTCGATCACGGCTTGGTCGGCGCTTCTGCCGGCTTTGCTTCGGGCTTTGCTTCGGGCTTTGCTTCGGGCTTTGCTTCAGGCTTGGCCGCAGGTTTCGCCTCCGGCTTCGGAGCCGGCTTCTTCGCCGCCTCCGCCTTCTGCTTCGCCACCACCGAGCCCGGCTGCTTCAGTTCGGCCAACGCGTCATTGATCGGGCCGTCGCCGGGCAGCACGTCACCGGCCTTGTAGCCGTCGCCACCTTCCTCGTCGCCGCGCAGATGGCCCGGCAGGGTGGCTTCGCTGTAGTCGGTCAGGCTGGCCGGCAGCGCGTCGTCGCCGTCGCGCTTCTCAGGCACCAGCACCACGTCCGGCACGATGCCGGTGGCCTGGATCGACTTGCCGCTGGGCGTGAAGTAACGGGCAGTGGTGAGCTTGACCGAGTCGCCGTTGTCCAGCGGCAGCACGGTCTGCACCGAGCCCTTGCCGAAGGTGCGGCTGCCGACCACGCGCGCGCGGCCGTTGTCGCGCAGTGCGCCGGCCAGTACTTCCGAGGCGCTGGCCGAACCGGCATCGGCCAGTACCACCACCGGTGCGCCCTTGAGCAGATCGCCCGGCGTCGCGTCGAAGCGCGCATCGCTGATCGAGATGCGGCCGCGGGTGCTGACGATGTTGCCCTTGTCGAGCAGGTCGTCGGCCACCTGCACCGCTGCGGTGAGCAGCCCGCCCGGATTGCTGCGCAGGTCCAGCACCAGGCCCTTGAGCTTGCCGCCCGCCTGCTGCTGCAGCTGGGCAACATGCTTCTGGAAGTCGGCGCCGGTGTCGGCCTGGAAGGTGCTCAGGCGGATGTAGCCATAGCCCGGCTCCAGCATCCTGCTGCGCACGCTGGTGACGCGGATGGTCTCGCGGGTGACGGTCACATCGAACGGCTTGGGCCTGCTGTCGCGCACAAGCGTCAGCACGACCTTGCTGCCGGCCGCACCACGCAGCGGTTCGGTGGCCTCGATCGCGCTGATCGGCTTGCCGTCGATGGCGATGATCAGGTCGCCGGCCAGGATGCCCGCACGCGCGGCCGGGGTATCGTCGATCGGCGAGATCACCTTCAGGCTGCTGTTGTCCGGCTGCTGCTGCAGCTCCACGCCGATGCCCTCGTAGGCACCGTTGGCCTGCTCATCGAAGGCCTCGGCATCTTCCTTGTCGAAGTAGGTGCTGTGCGGGTCGAGGTCCAGCAGCAGCCCGCGGATCGCGGACTGCATCAGCTTCTTGTCGTCCACCGGATCCACATAGGCGGCGCGTACCGCGTTGTAGACCGCCACGTAGCGCCGGATTTCCTCGAGCGGAACGCGCGAGGTCACCGCCTCCTCACTGGTGGCCGCGTCGCTGCCGCGTGCCGGCGCACTGCCGGTCTGCTGCGCCCAGGACATGGCCGGCAACAGGGCCAGCAACAAGGTGGCGGAACGGGCTACGCGCATGAAGCACTCCAGGGTAAGCGGGGGACGGGAACACACACACCGGGGTGCGTGTCCCGATTATGCGCGAAGGCCGGATAAATTCCCGTTGAACCGCCCGGCGCCCGCCAGCGCCGCGAGGGGGGCGCGATTCATCGCGCCGGCAGGCTCAGCGACGCTGGAGCCAGGAACCCGGGTCCACCGGCTGGCCGTTGCGGCGCAGCTCGAAGTACAGCGCCGTCACGCCCTGTCCGCCGGAGTTGCCGACCTTGGCCACCGCATCGCCCTTCTTCACCGCCGCGCCCGCGTCGCGCAGCAGGGTGTCGTTGTGGGCGTACAGGCTCATGTAGCCGTTGCCGTGGTCAACGATCAGGATCATGCCGTAGCCGGTCATCCAGTCCGAGAACACCACAGTACCGTCGGCCACGGCGGTGATGGTGCTGCCCGCCGGCGCACCGATCAGCACACCGCTGCTGGTGCGGCCGTCCGGCAGCTTGCCGCCGTAACGGGCCAGCAGATTGCCCGACAGCGGCCAACCGAGGCCGCCCACCTTCGGGGCCGGCGCAGAGGCCACCACCGGCGGTGTCTTGACCGCACGCGGCGGGGGACGCGTGCCGCTCGCGGCAGCGGCCTTCTCGGCCTTTTCGGCGGCCGCCTTTTCCGCGGCGGCGCGGCGGGCGGCCGCACGCCGTTCGGCCTCCGCCCGTGCCGCGGCAGCGCGCAGGTTGGCCAGCAGGGTTTCCAGTGCCTTGGCATCCTGGCCCAGCGCCTTTTCACGCTCGCTGCGGTCCTTGAAGCGCTCGTCCAGCGTTGCCACGGTTGCGGCGCGCTCGCGGCGGTCGCCTTCCAGCGCCGCGGCCTGCTGCTTCTGCTGCTGGCGCGTGCCTTCCAGCGCCTGCCGGCGTTCGACGATCTGCGATTCCAGCGTCTGCAGGTCGGCCAGGTCCCGGGTCAGTGTCTGGATGCGCTGCGCGCGTTCGCGCTGCAGGTAGCGGTGATAGGCCAGGGTGCGGTTGGCATCGGCCACGCGGTCCTGCGACAGCAGCAGCTTGAGGGGGGCATTGTTGCCGACGCGATAGGCGGCACGCAGCAGCGACGCCAGCTCCTCGCGCTGCTGCGCCATACCGGCCTGCAGCTCGCTGCGCCTGCGCTGCAGCTCGTTCATCGCGCGGGTTTCGCGCTGCAGCGCGGTCTCGGTCTGGGCCAGAACGCGGCCGGTGCGGGCGACCTTTTCATCGGCCTCGCGCAGTTGCCGCGACGCCTGGCCGCGTTGCCCTTCCAGGGTCCGCCGCTCCTGCGCCACACCCTTGAGTTCGCTGCGCAGCTTCTGCAGCTTGCGCTCGGTTTCCTTGGGGGTCTGCGCCAGCGCGCCCTCGCCTGCCAGCAGCAGCGCGGCGGTCAGCAACGCCCCCTGCAGCATCACGCCCAGGCAGCGCGAAATGGCGCGTCCCGTGGTGGGTTTGTTATCCCGGCGTGAGGAAAAGGCGTTGTGGCGCAAGGGCTTTCCAGTGACTTCAGGCAGATGCAGATTGTAGCCACGCATGGTGACATTGCAGCAGGCGGCCTGCCAGCCGCGCGCCAGACAACCGAGGCTCCCATGAAATCTGTTTCGTTCCCGTTGTTGTTGGCCCTGATGGTGTCGGCCCCCGCGCTTGCCCAGGAAGACATCAGCAAGGTCAACGGCAGTATCACCGCCCAATCGGGCCAGACCTACGGCGATCTGGATACCGTCAATGGCAGCATCCGCATCGAGGAAGGCGCCGTGACCGGCGACATCGAAACCGTCAACGGCGGCATCCGCATCGCCGACCACGCCCGTACCGGCAGCATCTCCACGGTCAACGGCAGCATCCAGATCGGCCGCGAGGTGGTGGCGAGCGGGGACGTCGAAACCGTCAACGGCAGCATCTTCGCCGACCGCGGCAGCCAGATCGAGGGCGGTGTGGATACCGTCAACGGCAGCATCGGGCTGGTCGACACGCGGCTGGGCGAAGGCATCGAAACGGTCAACGGCGACATCACCGTTGGCGTCGGCTCGCAGGTTGGCGGCGGCATCCGGGTCAAGAAGGCCAGCTTCAATCTGTCGCTGACGCCGGGCCGCAAGCCCCGGGTGATCATTGGCCCCAACGCCGTGGTCGGCGGCACCCTGCAGTTCGATCGCGATGTCACGCTGTACATCCACCGCAGCGCACGTACCGGTGCGATCAGCGGCGCCGTGGCGCAGGCGTTCGACACCGACGCCGCCCCGCAGGATTGATATTGTGTCCCCCGGCGCGCTGCTGGCGCCGGCCTCTTTGATCCAGGAACCGACGATGCCCCGCAAACTTCTGTTGTGCCTCGCCGCTGCCGCCGCTCTGTCGGCGTGCAAGGGCGAGCAGACCGCTCCCACGCCCGCTCCGGCGGCCACCCCGGCGCCCGCCGCTGGCCACGCCTTCTCGGCCGACATCAACGCCGGCGACTTCGCCGAGCTGGTCAAAACGCTGGCCTCGGACGAGTTCGAGGGCCGTGCGCCGGGCAGCGTGGGTGAAGACCGCACGGTCGAATACATCCGCGACCAGATGCAGCGCATCGGCCTGCAGCCCGGCAACGGCGACAGCTGGTTCCAGGATGTGGCGATGACCGAGACCACGGCCGACGAATCGACCGTGCTCACGCTCGAGCAGGACGGCAAGACGCGCGCCCTGACCTTCGGCAAGGACATGGTGATCGGCACCCGCAGTGGCCAGCCCGAGGTCAAGGTATCGTCCAGCGACCTGGTGTTCGTCGGTTACGGCGTGGATGCGCCAGAGCAGAAGTGGAACGACTACGCCGACCAGGACTGGAAGGGCAAGACGGTGGTCATGTTCGTCAACGATCCCGGCTTCCATGTGGACGACAGCACGCTGTTCGACGGCAAGCGCATGACGTACTACGGCCGCTGGACCTACAAGTTCGAGGAAGCCGCACGCAAGGGCGCCGCCGCGGCGCTGATCGTGCACGACACGGCCGGTGCCTCGTACGGCTGGGACGTGGTCAAGAATTCCTGGGCGGGTCCGCAGTACGACCTGCCGGCCAAGGACGATCCGGAAGCGCGTCTGCCCGCACAGGGCTGGCTGAGTGCCGACGCCGCGCGCCAGCTGTTCGCCGAGGCCGGGCTGGACCTGGACAAGGCCTACAAGGACGCCAGCAAGCGCGGCTTCAAGCCGGTGCCGCTGAAGGCGAAGGTGTCCTTCGACCTGAAGAGCACCATCGCCGAGAAGAAATCGCGCAACGTGGTCGGCGTCCTGCCGGGCAGCAAGCGCGCTGACGAAGCGGTGCTGTACATGGCGCACTGGGATCACCTGGGCAAGCACGAGGGCGAGCAGGGCGACAACGTCTACAACGGCGCCATCGACAACGCGACCGGTGTGGCCGGCATCCTGGAGATCGCCGATGCGATGGTGCACCAGCAGCCGGCGCCGGAACGCTCGGTGGTGTTCCTGGCGGTCACGCTGGAGGAATCGGGCCTGCTTGGCTCGAAGTACTTCGTCAATCACCCGACCTTCCCGCTCGACAAGATCGCCGGCGTGATCAACATCGATGCAATGTCGGTGGCCGGCCGCGCCAAGGACATGACCGTGACCGGTTTCGGCAGCTCGGAACTGGAGGACATCCTCAAGCCGTTGGCCGCCAGCCAGGGCCGTACCCTGCATGGCGAAACCGCGGTGCAGAGCGGTTTCTACTTCCGTTCGGACCACTTCAACTTCGCCAAGGCCGGTGTGCCCGCACTGTATGCCGATGGCGGCGAAGATCTGCGCGACGGCGGCGTCGAGGCCGGCCGCAAGGCCGCCGAAGACTACGGCCGCAATCGCTACCACGGCCCGAAGGACGAGTACGACGCAGCCACGTGGAAGCTGGACGGCACCGTCGAGGACCTGCAGCTGCTGTATGGCGTGGGCAAGGAACTGGCCGGCGGCGATCGTTGGCCGAACTGGTACGAGGGCAACCCGTTCAAGGCGGCTCGCGACACCATGATGAAGGGCAAGACGCCCGCGCCCGCAGCGAAGTAAGCGGACGCCAAGGCAGTAAACAGAGACGGCGCCGAAAGGCGCCGTTTTTTGTGCCCCGCGCGCGTGCGGGAGGGTCCCAACGTCCAGGTAGGTGCCGACCGCTGGTCGGCACGCCCCATCACCACGCACATGGCCCGGCGCTGCGCGCCGTCGCCCGACCAGCGGTCGGGCGCTACCGGGGGAGGCGTGGATACCGGACGTTGGTCGGCACATTCCACGGGCCAGGCGTGGATACCGGTCGTTTATCGGCACATTCCACAGGTACGGCGTAGGTGCCGACCGCTGGTCGGCACGCTCCATCACCGCGCGCAGAGCCCGGCGCTGCGCGCCGTCGCCCGACCAGCGGTCGGGCGCTACCGGGCGAGGCGTATACCGGACGTTGGTCCGCACATTCCACGGGCGAGGCGTGGGCCCCCATCGTTGGTCCGCACATCCCACGGGCGAGGCGTGGGGCCCCATCGTTGGTCCGCACATCCCACGGGCGAGGCGTGGATACCGGACGTTGGTCGGCACATTCCACGGGCCAGGCGTGCATACCGACCATTGATCGATGCATTTCCCCACCGCGTGCAGCGATTCCTGCGCGACGCACAAAGAAAAAACCCCGCTGCGTGAGCAGCGGGGTTTTTGGGGTGTAAACCCTGGCGATGACCTACTCTCGCATGGCTTAGGCCACACTACCATCGGCGCAGCTGCGTTTCACTTCCGAGTTCGGGATGGGATCGGGTGGTTCCACAGCGCTAATTTCACCAGGGAGACGGTTGGAGCAGCGCGGTGCGCCAGCTCAGCAGAGGTCTCTTCCGAGAAGCCGACCCGTTGAAAATCAAGGGCCTGCAATTAAAGGAAAACCCCGCTGCATGAGCAGCGGGGTTTTCGGGGTGTAAACCCTGGCGATGACCTACTCTCGCATGGCTTAGGCCACACTACCATCGGCGCAGCTGCGTTTCACTTCCGAGTTCGGGATGGGATCGGGTGGTTCCACAGCGCTAATTTCACCAGGGAGACGGTTGGAGCGTCGCCATCCAAACAACGGATTTAGGCGCCTGCCTCTCATAGTTCTTGTGACGTAGCGTGCACTTGGATCTATCGACATGTCATGTCGGCCAAGGCAACTTGAGGTTATATGGTCAAGCCACACGGATCATTAGTATCAGTTAGCTCAATACATTGCTGTACTTACACACCTGACCTATCAACCACATAGTCTATATGGTTCCTTCAGGGGGCTTGTGCCCCGGGAGATCTCATCTTGAGGCGCGCTTCCCGCTTAGATGCTTTCAGCGGTTATCGCTTCCGAACATAGCTACCCGGCAATGCCACTGGCGTGACAACCGGAACACCAGAGGTTCGTCCACTCCGGTCCTCTCGTACTAGGAGCAGCCCCTCTCAAATCTCCAACGCCCATGGCAGATAGGGACCGAACTGTCTCACGACGTTCTGAACCCAGCTCGCGTACCACTTTAAATGGCGAACAGCCATACCCTTGGGACCGACTACAGCCCCAGGATGTGATGAGCCGACATCGAGGTGCCAAACACCGCCGTCGATATGAACTCTTGGGCGGTATCAGCCTGTTATCCCCGGAGTACCTTTTATCCGTTGAGCGATGGCCCTTCCATACAGAACCACCGGATCACTAAGTCCTAGTTTCCTACCTGCTTGATCCGTCGATCTTGCAGTCAAGCACGCTTATGCCTTTGCACACAGTGCGCGATGTCCGACCGCGCTGAGCGTACCTTCGAGCTCCTCCGTTACTCTTTAGGAGGAGACCGCCCCAGTCAAACTACCCACCATACACGGTCCCCGACCCAGATAATGGGCCCAGGTTAGAACGTCAAGCACGACAGGGTGGTATTTCAAGGATGGCTCCACTGCAGCTAGCGCCACAGTTTCATAGCCTCCCACCTATCCTACACAGACGAACTCAACGTTCAGTGTAAAGCTATAGTAAAGGTTCACGGGGTCTTTCCGTCTTGCCACGGGAACGCTGCATCTTCACAGCGATTTCAATTTCACTGAGTCTCGGGTGGAGACAGCGCCGCTGTCGTTACGCCATTCGTGCAGGTCGGAACTTACCCGACAAGGAATTTCGCTACCTTAGGACCGTTATAGTTACGGCCGCCGTTTACTGGGGCTTCGATCAAGAGCTTCGCCTTGCGGCTGACCCCATCAATTAACCTTCCAGCACCGGGCAGGCGTCACACCCTATACGTCCACTTTCGTGTTTGCAGAGTGCTGTGTTTTTGATAAACAGTCGCAGCGGCCTGGTTACTGCGGCCCTCTTCAGCTATAGCTCGCATGAGCCACCAAAAAGGGCGCACCTTCTCCCGAAGTTACGGTGCCATGTTGCCTAGTTCCTTCACCCGAGTTCTCTCAAGCGCCTGAGAATTCTCATCCTACCCACCTGTGTCGGTTTACGGTACGGTCTGCGTAAGCTGAAGCTTAGGAGCTTTTCCTGGAAGCGTGGTATCAGTGACTTCGCCTTAAAGGCTCGTCTCGGTGCTCGGTCTTAAAGGATCCCGGATTTGCCAAAGATCCAAACCTACCGCCTTTCCCCCGGACAACCAACGCCGGGTACACCTAACCTTCTCCGTCCCTCCATCGCACTTACGCGAGGTGCAGGAATATTAACCTGCTTCCCATCGACTACGACTTTCGTCCTCGCCTTAGGGGCCGACTCACCCTGCGCCGATTAACGTTGCGCAAGGAAACCTTGGGCTTTCGGCGTGCGGGTTTTTCACCCGCATTATCGTTACTCATGTCAGCATTCGCACTTCCGATACCTCCAGCAGACTTCTCAATCCACCTTCAACGGCTTACGGAACGCTCCTCTACCGCGTACATATAAATATGCACACCCCAAGCTTCGGTTCACTGCTTAGCCCCGTTAAATCTTCCCCGCAGACCGACTCGACCAGTGAGCTATTACGCTTTCTTTAAAGGGTGGCTGCTTCTAAGCCAACCTCCTGGCTGTCTGTGCCTTTCCACATGGTTTTCCACTTAGCAGTGAATTTGGGACCTTAGCTGTGGGTCTGGGTTGTTTCCCTTTTCACGACGGACGTTAGCACCCGCCGTGTGTCTCCCATACAGTCCGTCTCGGTATTCGGAGTTTGCAATGGTTTGGTAAGTCGCGATGACCCCCTAGCCATAACAGTGCTCTACCCCCGAGAGGATACATATGAGGCGCTACCTAAATAGCTTTCGAGGAGAACCAGCTATCTCCGGGTTCGATTAGCTTTTCACTCCTAATCACAGCTCATCCCCGTCTTTTGCAACAGACGTGGGTTCGGGCCTCCAGTACCTGTTACGGCACCTTCACCCTGGCCATGACTAGATCACCCGGTTTCGGGTCTACTGCCCGCGACTATGCGCCCTTATCAGACTCGGTTTCCCTTCGCCTCCCCTATACGGTTAAGCTTGCCACGAACAGTAAGTCGCTGACCCATTATACAAAAGGTACGCAGTCACTCTTTCGAGCTCCTACTGCTTGTACGCACACGGTTTCAGGATCTATTTCACTCCCCTCTCCGGGGTTCTTTTCGCCTTTCCCTCACGGTACTGGTTCACTATCGGTCGGTCAGTAGTATTTAGCCTTGGAGGATGGTCCCCCCATGTTCAGACAGGGTTTCACGTGCCCCGCCCTACTCGTCTTCACTGGAGTGGCCCTTTTAAATACAGGGCTATCACCTTCTATGGCCAGCCGTTCCAGGCTGTTTTTCTAGAACCATTCCAGCTTAAGGGCTAGTCCCCGTTCGCTCGTCGCTACTCAGGGAATCTCGGTTGATTTCTTTTCCTCTGGTTACTTAGATATTTCAGTTCACCAGGTTCGCTTCCAGCAGCTATGTATTCACTGCAGGATACCCGCAAGCGGGTGGGTTTCCCCATTCGGACATTACCGGATCAAAGCTTGTTGCCAGCTCCCCGATACTTTTCGCAGGCTGCCACGTCCTTCATCGCCTCTGACCGCCAAGGCATCCACCGTGTGCGCTTATTCGCTTGACCATATAACCGCAAGTTGCCTTGGGTTATATATATGACCTGGGGGTACAAAGCCCAGATACGAAATATAACGACTCAATTAATAAGAAGACATTTAAGTCTTCCGCCTTAGCCTCACGACACGTCAAGATAGATATCTCAAACGCTCGCTACGTCACAAGTTTTAAAAGAACACGTACCAGCCACAATGCTGATGCGTAATAAAATTCTTTGTATGCGCTGATCATTCAGAGTTGGTGGGTCTGGGTAGA